>NZ_JAFHKM010000002.1:307500-615000 GCF_016937515.1 Cohnella algarum | reverse complement strand
GGCGGACGCGGCGGTTGAAGTTCGCCTCGGAAGCCCGGAAGGCATGCTCGTCGGCAAGGTGAATACGCCGGCCACCGCAAGCTCCTGGGGCACCTACGCAACGGCGGAAATCGATCTTGCGCAGACGCTGACGGGCGTCCAGGATATTTATCTCGTGCTGACCGGCACGACGGATTCGGCGTACCCGTACATCGGAAACTTCGACAATGCTTCCTTTTCGCTTAGCGAGCCGGTTCGCACCGATTATGCCAAGCTGGAGCTGGAGAGCTACGACGAATGGTCGGGCGGCGCGCTGAAGACCGAGGGAGGCAAAAGCGGGCTGCAGATCGCCGGTACGTACGACGGCGCATGGCTCGCCTACGAGCGGATGGACTTCGGCGGCGAAGGCGTCGACACGCTGGCGATCGAATACTCCGGCAACAGCGGCAGAGTCGCGGCGGACGCGGCGGTCGAAGTCCGTCTCGGCAGCCCGGACGGCGAGCGGGTCGGCATGGTGAGCACGCCGCCGACCGCAAGCTCTTGGGGCACGTACGCGACGGCGACGGGCAAGCTGACGGAGCCGCTGACCGGCGTTCAGGACATCTACCTCGTGCTGACCGGCACGACGGATACGAACCATCCGTACATCGGCAACTACGACAACGCGGCGTTCGCGCTCAGCGAGCCCGACCTCGTCGTCGAGTTCGAGGACCGCACCGAGTGGACGACGGCGGTCAATACGTTTAACAACCAACCGTTGAAAACCGAAAGCAACAACGGAGGCACCACCGTCGGCAACACGTTTGCCGGCGCATGGATGACCTACGCGAACCTCGACTTCGGCACGTCCGGCAAAAACCGCGTCGAAATCGTCTACGACGCGCCGACCAGCCGCACGCCTGCCGACGTCGTCGCGGAGATCCGGTTGAACGACAAGGACGGCGAGCTTGTCGGCACCGTCAGCCTGCCGAATACCGGCAGCGGCTGGGGCACGTACAGGACGGCAAGCGCAGATTTGCTTCGGACGTTGTCCGGAACGCAGACCATCTGCGTCGTCTTCAAGGGATCGACCGACTCATCCCTGCGGTACGTCGGAAATCTGGACAAGCTGACGTTTGCCAAATAGGCAGAGGCGAACGGCCTGAGCGCCGCCCGCGAGTTCCCAAGGGGAGCTGCGGGCGGCGTTTTTTCTCTCCTCGGCCGAAAAGACGGCGGCTTGCTTTGCGGCCGGGATGGAGGCTTTTTGCGGGCCGAGACGGCAGTCGTCCGCGAAAATGGTCGATTTTGGGGGCGGACTTGCGAGGGTGCAGGCTTGCCCTATTGCGTTCGTAAAGTATAAAGTGAAAGAAAGCGGAAAAATCCGGGCGGTGAAAATAACTTTCGCAGCCGACCCATGTACGAAGCGGAAGGATGAAGACAAGGATGCCGAACGAAGGAAACGGCTTTGCCAGCAAGAGGTTGATCGAGCCGGAATTGCCGCTCCGGCTGCGCGATGCCTTAAAGCTGTTGACGGTTGAAGAAATGCGGAGGGTAAAGAGGCTTCTCGATATGCGGGAAGCAAAAACCGGCGGGAACCGTCAGGCGGTCGTCGAGTCGGTGGCGGCGGAACTCCCCGAAGGGGCCGCGAGGTTGACCCAGTTATGGGATTCGTCCCGCTGGGAACTGCTGAGAACGTTTATTCGAAACGATGGGCTGATCAGCAGCCCGAAGTTCTCCCCTCTCATCGTCGAATATATGAGAGAACGGGCGCTGGCGTTTCCCGCGGAGGTGAAGGGAAAGCCGGTCCTTGTCATGCCGGTCGAGCTGGTGGAGCGGCTGAAGGAGATGGAAGGCCTGGCGGGGATTCCCGACCTCGTGCGAAAGAACACCGAGCGGATCAAATTGACGCAGGGCTTGCTTTATTACTATGGCGTATTGCCGGAAACCGAGCTGGAGCGCATGCTCGAAGAGCTTGCGGGACCCTACGACGAAGAACGGGACCTTTTCGAGATGATTGTCGATGCGATCGGTTGCTATGACGCGTTTGTCGTGGACGACGACGGCATTTTTAGATTTCGCGATGTCGAGGACCCGGAAGCGGTTCTTTCGGAACAGGAGATGCGGTCGGGGCTGGACTATCGGCCGTTTACCCGGGCTCAGCTGCTGGAGGCAAGCGAACCCGGATTTGTCGAGCGTACCCAGGCTTACCTTGATCTGGTTCGGTTTTTTACCCGAAACTACAAGATCGAACGCGGCGAAGCGGATTTGATCGCCGATCTGTGCGCTGACGAATTCAAGAGCGGCAAATCGCTCAGCGACGCCTTCGGCATTGTGCAACATCATTTCGAATTCCGCGACGAAGCGGATGTATCGGCTGTCGTGGATATTCTCGTTGCCATGAACAACAGCACCCGGCAATGGGTGCTGAAGGGATACAGTCCGAGCGAACTGTCCGCCGCCAGGGCCAAGTCGGTCCCGGCGAACGTGCTCGCGGCGCCGCCGTCCGCGCGGCAAGGGGACGTCATCAGCTTCAAAACCGGTCAAAAGATCGGACGCAACGATCCGTGCCCTTGCGGCAGCGGAAAAAAATTCAAAAAATGCTGCGGTTCTGCGGCAAATTAAGCCAACCGGGAAGAAAGCCGAACGAAGAACATGCTCTTCGATCCGGCTTTTTTCTCCTTGCTTTTTTCTCCTTATTGATAAAACAATTGAAGCGCGATCGTGCTGTTCGGTTGAGCGGGGGCGTTCAACAGGGATTCCGGAATAAGCCGTCCGTTATAAAAAATGCCGACGCCGACGCTGCCGAAAATGCGGATGCCGGCTACGGATGTAATGCGGCCCAGCGGTCCGAAGCTGACCAAGCCCGAGGAAATCAGGGCCTGGCGAAGCGTGATTCCGGGATAAAACGGCACGAATGTCGAACTGGTCGCTCCCGGAAACGCGAATCCGCCGATGACGCGAACGTTGATAAACGCCGGACCCGGGAAAGGCGGGGGCGGAAACGGTCCGGGACCCGGAATGGGAAGCGGGATCGGAAGCGGGAACGGTCCGGGCGGGAACGGTCCGGGTCCAGGCGGGAACGGACCAGGCCCTGGCCCCGGCGGAAACGGACCAGGCCCTGGCCCCGGTGGCAACGGTCCGGGCGGGAATGGCCCCGGTCCGGGCGGGAACGGTCCCGGACCAGGCCCCGGGGGAAATGGACCAGGCCCGGGCGGAAACAGTCCAGGTCCGGGACCGGGGCCCGGACTCGGACCCAGGGGCGGCGGAAAAAGCCCCGGACCGCCAGGACTTCCTCCCCCGCCGGGAAGCAGGGCGCGTTCTTCTTCGGGCAGCACCCACCACGGAATTTTGCGGACGGACGGCTTCGTTTCAAGGCCGCTTTGATGCAGTCTAACTTTTTTGGCGGACGTCTTTTGGTCGGGTTCTTTCGTTTTGATCTTTTGTGTATTCGACGCAAGTTTCGCCACATGTTTTCCGGAAGCTTGGCGAGCGATCGGCCGAACGCGGGTCGACCGTTGTTTCGGCATGTTGGGTTCCTCCTTCGTCTTTAGGCCGGCAAGCGATACTGCACCATATGCGAATGCCTATCCGCAGGTGCCTATTCGGGGTTCATCCGATATCCATCACGGCGCATCTTCGGTTATAATCGTAATCGCATACATAAAATTTATCGCGGGATAAGGAATTCGGCATTGGGCATCGGGTTATGATCGATTATTTTGGGGAGGATGATCGAAAGTGGCTAAAAAATGGGGATTTGGCATCGTCGGCTGCGGTTCGATTGCCGATACGCATATTGCCGCGTTGAAGGACATTCCGGGGGCGAAGCTGGTCGGCGTCTCCAGCAGGGGTGAAGAACGGGCGGCTAAAACGGGCGAGCGCGAGGGCTGCTTCTGGACGACGGATTACAAGGAACTGCTGGCCCGCCCGGACATCGACGTCATTTGCATTACGACATCCAGCGGAAGTCACGCCGCGATCGGATTGGATGCCGTTAAAGCCGGCAAACATGTGATCGTCGAAAAGCCGATCGCGATGACGGCGGAATCCGCCTGGGAGCTGGTTCGGGCCGCCCGGACGAAAGGAGTAAAACTGGCCGTGATTTCCCAGTCTCGTTTCGCGGAGGACTATCAGGCGGTTCGCAAAGCGATCGACCAAAACGCGATCGGCCGGCTGCTGCTTGCGGAGGTTTCGCTGCCTTTTTATCGCACCCAAGCTTATTACGACAGCGCCGACTGGCGCGGAACCGTCCGAGAAGACGGCGGCGCTCTCATGAACCAGGGCATTCATCCGATCGACCTGCTTCTTTGGTTCGGCGGAGACGTGACGACGGTATTCGGCAAAACGGCGACGCAAACGCACCGGATGGAGGCGGAGGATTTGGGGTTGGCGATTTTGCAATTCAAAAGCGGCGCTTTCGGCACCATCATGGCATCCACCAGCTTTCAGCCGGGATTTCCTTCGACGCTGCGTTTGTATGGCGAAAAAGGAACGATTCGCGTCCAAGGATATACGATCGAGCATTGGACGGCGGAAGGAATGGAACGCCCGGAGCTTGCGAAAGCGGGCGACTTCGGGGGCGCGGCCGACCCGAAGGCGATTTCTTCCGCGTACCATCGGATGCAGCTGGCCGATATGATCGAGGCGATCGAACAGGACCGCGATCCCGCCGTTACCGGGGAAGACGGCTACAGGGCGGTCCGGTTGATCGAAACGATCTACCGATCTTCGAAGGAAGGCCGCGAAATCAGGCTGTAAGGTATCCCGTCGGGTCAGTCGGGCCCAGTTTGCGAAATCGCAGCCTAGTCTCGATATCCCGTCGGGTCAGTCGGGGCAGTTTGCGAAATCGCAGCCTAATCTCGATATCCCATCGGCTCAGTCGGGCCAGTTCGCCAAAACGCACCCTAGTCTCGATATCCCGTCGGGTCAGTCGGGCCAGTTCGCCAAAACGCACCCTAGCTTTCTCAACGTCAAATGAGTCTATATTTGCTGGCTGGAAGGTGCTGAGCGAAAGGGATATCGGAACTAGGGTTCGCCTAGCGAAGGATACTGAGCAAAGGGGATACCGGAATCAGGGTTCGGTAGATAAGGGAAAGGATATCGAGGTTAGGGTGATGTAACGAATAGTGCTGAGTAAAGGGGATAGTGCCGTTCGCGGTAAAAAAAGAACCTGCAGCTTCGGGCCGCAGGTCAGTGGAGAGATATATAAATGAAAAGGGGGGTCATGTCTGTATTGTATCCCCTGAATGTGAAGGACAGGTGAAAGCGATATTACGGTTTCATTACAAAACGGTTGCCGCGTATTAAATTGACCTATTTTTGCGGGGAGAGCGGGTCGGAGGGAACTGGATTTAAGTGAACCGAAAAATGGAACCGGAATGCAGGGTCAAGGTTGGCTATTCAGACGGTTAGTGTCGGAAATGCGGTAGGAAGTCGGCTATTCAGGGCGGTTGATACCGGCAAGGCGGATCATCGGTCGGATATTCGACATGATTGATTTCGACGAGGCGCGACCGGAGGTCGGAATGATCGGGCAAGTTGACGGCGGCGATAACGCCTAAAGGTTGAAGATGGCGCGGCAACCCCGTTGGGTTGAAGATCAAGGCGTTCAAAAAGGGACGGCCGGAGCGAGGCTCCGATCCGTCCCGTCCCTTTTGTGCAGCCTGCCGTCACTCCTGCCTGCCCTCGCGCGCCCGCGTCATCTGCTGCCACACGGAGCCGGCGGCTTCCTCGCCGCTCTTGATACGCGCGACGGCCATTTCGGCCTGCAGGCGCACTTCGAATTCGGGCTCGATCGCGGCGACGCGCTCGAGCGCCTCCAAAGCCGTCTCGTCGCCGGCTTCGTACAGGAACCGCGCCGCGCGCCAGCGAACGAGCTTGTTCGCGTCCGCGAGCGCCGCCGTCATCGGTCCGATCGCGGCGGGGTCGCCCAGATCGGACAGCGTGTCGCCGGCCGTCCGCCGCACGGCGACGGAAGAGTCCTGGAGCGCTTCGAACAAATGCGGAAGCGCCTCCGGACTGCGCAGGTCGCCGAGGTAAACGACGGCGAGCCTGCGCACCGAGACGTGCGCGTCGCGCACGGCCGCGGCGAGCAGCGGCAGCAGCGAGGCATCCGGCTTGACGCGGGAGAGCGCCGCGTACCGCGTCTGCCAGTCCGGAGCGGACAAGCGCCGCTCCAGCTCCTCCCGCGGCAGCTCCGCGGGAGGCTCCGGCTGCGCCGCCTCCGCGCCGCCCGCGCCGGCGGCTTGCGCCTGCGCGATCAGCTCGCGCAGCCGCTCGTCCGGATAGGCCGCGTCGAGCTCGCGTCCGATCTCCTCCAAAATGTCCTGCGGCTCCCCGTAGCGGACGCCGATCTCCTCCAGCTTCCGCTCGCGGATCATCGTCGCGCCGGCGGCTTCCGACACCGCCGCGGCAAATCGTTCGGGCAGCGCCGCTCTTGCCTCCTGCCCTCCGTGCCGAACCCGGATCTGCATCGGGATGCCGCGATACATTTGCACCAGCACGTGCGCTTCCCCGAAGCCTCCCGCTTCCGGTCCGCCCAGCGCTTCCGCCGCGACGCCGCCCGCTCCGAACAGCTCGCGAACGGCGCCTAAAATTTCCGCCCAATCGGCGCTCGGACGCCGGTCGACCGCGATGAAGTCGGCCGTGCGGAATACGCTCTTGACGCCGTCAATCGCAAGAAGACGCAAATAAAAAGGAGGAACTTGGTCTCTTTTGTCCAATGTATACGTGTGGCGTTCGCCGGGGGCCAGCTTTTCGTCCACGTTCAGTTTCATGGAATTCGGGCTGGGCGTCGGTTCGATCGACAGCAATTTCATTTTCGTTCGCCTCCCAATCGTCAACGTTCATGAATGCGGGAATCGACGAGTTTCCCGGGCTTAAGTCGGGGTTCGAGACTCGTCTCGAGTCCTAGCCGCAAACACAACCGGCGTACGTATTCTTCCCGCACGTTTTACATTAGCATAAAATTGTATTTGATGCTCGTAAGGAGAGGTCGTCATGCCGATTGAAAACTTGAATTCGCCCTCGGCGAATATTTATATCGTGCTTTCGGCAACCGGGACGATGTTCAGCAATACGATCAAATGGTTTACGAAAGACGATTTGAATCATGCTTCCATCGCTTTTGATCCCGGCTTGCACGAAGTATACAGCTTCGGAAGAAAAAAACTTCGCAACCCGCTGTTCGCGGGCCTCATCCGCGAAAATTTCCGCGATTCCTTTTACGGAAACGCGGATTGCGCCGTTTTCCGCTGTCCGGTTCCCGCAGAGGAATATCATCGGATGCGCGAGTACGTCGAAACGATGATGGCCGATTGCGACCGCTACGGCTACAGCTTGCTCGGGCTTGCCGGCGTCCTGCTCAAAAAGGAGCTGCACCGCAAAAACACGTATTTTTGTTCCCATTTCGTCGCTTCGGTGCTGATGCGCTCCAGCCTTTATACGTTTGACAAGTCCCCCTGCTTCGTGACGCCCGGAAATTTGGAGCAGGCGTTCCGCTCCTATGAAATTTACAGAGGAAAAATGTCCGGATATTTGGGACCCCGTTGGTACATTCCCCCGATTCCTGCTATAGTATGAATGAGCACATCATCGGAGGGGTTACATGCGCAAACACCGCTTCGTCAACATGGATTCTGCCCCTGCGAACAGCGCGGCCAGACGCCAGTTGTTCCGGTGGAGTCAGGACCGTCTCCAGAACTTCCTTAGCCGAGATTACAGCGAATGCGTTCCGAACGTCGTTCCGGATTTGCGGTATTTGCAAACGAACCGTTCCGAGCCTTCGATTACATGGATCGGGCATTCGACGTTTCTCATTCAAATGTGCGGCCTTAACATCGTGACCGATCCCGTATGGGCGCGCCGAATGGCGCTTCAGAAGCGCCTCGCCCCGCCCGGCGTGGAATTGTCGGACATGCCCCCCGTCGACGTCGTGCTGGTGTCCCACTCGCATTACGATCATCTGCACCTGGCATCCTTGCGCAGGTTGAGAGGAACGAAGCGGCTGATCGTTCCCGCGGGTCTCCGCCACAAAATGCTGGACAAAGGCTTTCCCCTCGTGGAAGAATTGAACTGGTGGGAAGAGGTGTCGCTGCACGGCGTCAAGTTTACCTTCGTTCCCGCCCAGCATTGGACGCGCCGGACGCTGTGGGATACGAACGACTCGCATTGGGGCGGTTGGGTGATGGAAAGCCATGCGGGCCCGACGGTGTACTTTGCCGGGGACAGCGGGTATTTTCGCGGATTTTCGGAAATCGGCCGCCGCTTCGGCAAAATCGACGTGGCGCTCATGCCGATCGGCGCCTACGAGCCGGAATGGTTCATGGCTCCGCAGCACATCAGCCCGGAAGACGCCCTTAGAGCTTACCGGGACGTCCGGGCGGATTATTTCGTGCCGATGCACTACGGTTCGTTCAAGCTTGCGGACGACACGCCCCGGGACGCCCTGGAGCGGCTGGAAGCGGAACGATGCCGTTTGAATATTGCGGAAGATCGGATTTTCATGCTTCATCACGGCGAAACGATGCGATTCGCCATAGGCAATTCGGTTTTTCGATAACAAGAATGGAGTGAAGTCATGATTTCGGTTAGCGGCGTTAGTCTGCGTTACGGAAAGCGCGCTTTGTTCGAAGACGTCAACATCAAGTTTACCCCCGGCAACTGCTACGGCTTGATCGGAGCGAACGGCGCGGGGAAGTCGACGTTTCTGAAAATTTTATCCGGCGAGGTCGAGCAGACGTCCGGCGAAGTGCACATTACGCCGGGAGAACGGCTGGCGGTGCTCAAGCAGGATCACTTCGCCTACGACGAGTTCGGCGTGCTGGAAACCGTCATTATGGGCCACGAGCGGCTCTATGCGGTCATGAAAGAGAAAGACGCCATCTACGCGAAGGCGGATTTCTCGGATGAAGACGGCATGCGGGCGGGCGAGCTGGAAGCGGAATTCGCCGAAATGAACGGCTGGGAGGCGGAAAGCGAGGCGGCGGAGCTGCTGAACGGCCTCGGCATCACGACCGATCTGCACGACAAGAAGATGGCGGAGCTCGGCGGCAACGAGAAGGTTCGCGTGCTGCTCGCGCAAGCGTTGTTCGGCAATCCGAACATCCTGCTGCTGGACGAACCGACCAACCACCTGGATATCGAATCGATCAACTGGCTGGAAGAGTTTTTGGCCCGTTATCAGGGCACCGTCATCGTCGTATCCCACGACCGGCACTTCCTGAACCAGGTTTGTACGCATATCGCGGACATCGATTTCGGCAAAATCCAGCTCTACGTGGGCAACTACGACTTCTGGTACGAGTCCAGCCAATTGGCGCTCAAGCTGATGCGGGAGCAAAACAAGAAAAAGGAAGACAAAATCAAGGAGCTGCAGGAGTTCATCCAGCGCTTCTCCGCCAACAAATCGAAGGCGAAGCAGGCGACGAGCCGCCGCAAGATGCTCGACAAAATTTCGCTCGACGATATCCGGCCTTCCAACCGCAAATATCCGTTCATCCAGTTCAAGCCGGAACGCGAAGCGGGCAAGCAGATCGTAACGGTCGACAACGTGTCGCTTACGGTAGACGGGGAGAAGCTGCTCGACGGCGTGTCCTTCGTCGTCAACAAAGGCGACAAAATCGCCCTCGTCGGCCCTCGCGGCCAGGCGAAGACGGCGCTGTTCCAGGTGCTGGCGGGCGAAGTGCAGCCGGATTCCGGCTCGGTGACGTGGGGCGTCACGATTACGCCGGCTTATTTTCCGAAAGACAACTCGGCGTACTTTGACGGCGTCGACCTTTCGCTCGTCGACTGGCTGCGCCAATACTCGAAGGACCAGGACGAATCGTTCGTGCGCGGCTTCCTCGGCCGCATGCTGTTCTCGGGCGACGAAGCGCTGAAGAAGGCGTCGGTGCTGTCCGGGGGCGAGAAGGTGCGCTGCATGCTGTCGAAAATGATGCTGAGCGGCGCGAACATGCTGATGTTCGACGAGCCGACGAACCACCTCGACCTGGAATCGATCACGGCGCTCAACAACGGCTTGATCGAAACCGACGAGACGATGATTTTCACGTCGCATGACCATCAGTTCATCCAGACGATCGCCAACCGCATTATCGAAATTACGCCGAACGGCCTGATCGACCGGATGACGACATACGACGAATATCTCGAAAATCCCGAAATCGAGAAGCTTCGGGAACGCATGCAGCAAGCGTAAGCCGCTGCGCCTTCAACCTCCAGCCGACGGCTGGAGGTTTTTTGTCGCCAGATGGCCGATTCGAGTCGCTCGCGAGACGAATTTCTCCAAGCGCTCTGAAACTTTTTCGGAACGAAAACGTCTTAAACCGGGGGAGGAATTCGAGATGAGAAAAATTTCAGCTTTTCTGATGGCTGCCGTGCTGCTTCTGGCGACGGCATGCGGACGTTCGGCGGAAGAAACGACGGTGCCGGGCGACGTGTACGCCGAAACGAACGCGGAGCCGAAAGTAACGGTCAGCCGGTTCGTCAATTTCGGATTGATCAATGAAGCGGAGTACGGCTCGTTTACCGAGCCCGGGCAAATCCGGGCGTTCGAAAGCGCAATCTCGTCGGCGGAGCGAATTCCGGGCTTGCTGGACGTCGCGTTTGCCGATTACGACGTCGTCATCGAGCGCGACGGCGTCCCGCAAGCGATTCATCTGTGGGTCGACGAGGCGGGAGCGAAAGGCTCCAAAGGCATGTACATGGATGCCAGCGATACCGGAACCGGCTACAACCTGACGGAGGAAGCGACCAAGGAGCTGTACGAGCTGATTCACGGGCTCGAATATACGTCCGAAGCCGCCGAGCGGAACGGCGATGTCGTCATCGGGCTTCGCGGAGTGGCGAACGCGGAGCGCTGGACCGGGTTTGCGGACAATGTCGAAAGCAAGAAACCGGACGATGTGCAGGTCACCGCCTATACGATCGAAGGCGATCCGATCTTTTACAACCTGATCTTCGACGGGGAGACGATCCAGTATCGGTTCGACAATGCGCACGATGCGTTTGGGAACCCGCAGAAGCTCGTCGATTTTTGCGGCAGCGTGACGGAAACAAAGACGGACGAAGGCACGGAATACCGCCTGGCGGCATGCGGAGCGAACAAGGACGAAACGAACGAAACGTTCTCGATCGTCATTCCCTAGCGACATTAAAAAATACTCATAGAGAACTGTTTTTTCTAGTTTTTAGGACAAGCGCCTGGAATAAGGCTTGGTAATTGGTGGTTCCCTTGAGGCGCTCTCATCATTGCACTGCGGGGAACTTCCTTCTTTTTTCCTTGTTTTTTTTAATTCTATTTTCCTATTCCGCGACAAGTTCCCGTGATTCAGGTCCGATAGAAGGCGTTGAGAGGGGCTGCCTATAATAATCCCCGAAGCCGAACGAGCGCTTCGCAACGTCGACATCACGGGAGGATCCTATACTCATGAGACGAATCACGTTGTTACTGTCGGGAACTTTGCTTATGGCCGCGATCGCGCCGGCGGGGATGGCCGCCGCCGCCGAGCCGCAGTCGGTCCATATTGTGGCGTCGGTGAGCTTCCGTACGGCGCCGTCGACGTCGTCTACCGTCATGCGGTATTTGAAATCGGGCGAGTCGCTGACGCTTCTGGAGAAGACGAACAGCTACTGGTATAAGGTGCAGGACGCTTCCGGCCAGGTCGGCTACGTTTCCTCGCAAGCCAAATACGTCAATCTTATTGGCGGGGGCTCGTCAACCGGCGCGGTCGACGGGAGCAATGCCGTCATCGTGTCCGGCGTTTCGTTCCGCAAGTCACCGTCGACCTCCGGCGCATTCATGCGCTATTTGAAAAAAGGCGAGCAGGTCACCGTCACCTCGAAGATCAATTCCTACTGGTATGCCGTTAAGGATGCGAGCGGCGTGTCGGGCTACGTCAGCACGAACTCCAAATACATCAAGCTGACCGGCAGCGTGCCCGCGCCGTCTACGCCGTCCGCACCGGCTGCGCCTTCGGCTCCTTCGACGGGCGGAGACTCGGTATCCGCGCAGGTCGAAGCCGTCATCGCCGCGGGGATGAAGTATTTGGGCACGCCGTACGAGTACGGCTCGAGCCGCAGCAACACGGCGACGTTCGACTGCTCCGATTTCGTGAGGCAGGCGTTCAAGGACGCGCTCGGCATTACGCTGCCGGCCGATTCCCGGGGCCAAGGGGAATACGTGCGAAGCAAGTCGCAGGTGACGACCGACTGGACGAAGCTGAAGCGCGGCGATCTGATGTTTTTCATGTCCTACAAAGGGACAAGCGCCTCGAACTATACGTCCAAAAGCCCGTTCGGCACGCGCATTACGCACGTCGGCATTTACCTCGGCAACGGGCAGATTTTGCAAACCTACTCGAACGAATCGGGCGGCGTGCGCGTCGATTCGATCGCCGGCAAGCACTGGGAATACCGCTTCCTTTACGGCGGCAGCGCGCTGTAACGCAAGCGAGACTCATCGGGCAGAACCCGCGAATAAGCCGACCCGTCAAGCAGATGAAACGCTGCCCGGCGGGCCGGCTTTTTTCGATCGGCCGAGCCTTACCCTTTCCGAAAATCCGACGGGGACATCCCGGTTTCTTTCTTGAAAATGCGGTTGAACGACCGGTAGTTTTCGAAGCCGACCGCCTCGGCGATTTCGAACGTTTTCTGGTCGGTCGTCAGCAGCAGCAGCTTCGCCTTTTCGATCCGCAGGCGAGTCAAATAGTGGATGAAGCTTTCCCCGGTCGTTTTTTTGAACATGGCGCTGAAGTAAGGGACGCTGTAATTGATCGACGCGGCGAGCTCCTCCAGCTTGTAGGGGTAGCTCAAATCCTCGTGCATTTTTTGAACGAGCGCCGCAATGGAGGCGTCGATTTTTTTCGCGTCGCCCTGCTGCTGCTGCAGCTGGCGGAAGCAGGCGACGGTCGTATCGTGCACGGCCTGGAACGTCTGGCTCTGGTCGAGCTTTTTGCGGAATTCGGCCTCCAGTCCCGATCTTTGCCCGGCTTCCGGCGCAAACCGGCTCAATTCCAGAAAAACCCTCCCGTACAGCGATTTAATTTGCTCCGGTTCCCAGTTTTGCTCCTTCGCCTGACGGAAAAAGGAGGCCCGCTCCTTCTCCAGCGGCGCTTCGGTCAGGCGCGATTCCAGCAGCGCCTGCTTCAGCAGCTTGTTCCAGTGCCTGCCGTACGGCTCCGGCACCCGCTCGAACCGGTTCAAGCCGTCGCATTCCCCGATCCCGGCCGTCCGGCTGCCGCCGTAAAAAAACGGGTAGGGGGCCGCCGCGAGCTTTCGAAGCGCCGCCGTCCACTCCGCAAGCCCCTTATCCGACGCGATATGCAGGGCGAAGGCGTTCATTTTCAAAAACGCATGAAACGAACGGATCACCTGGTCGATCGCGACCGGAAACGCCTGAAGCTCCGGACCCGCCGCGTATAACGCCAGAAACCGTCCCTTGTCCAGCGAAATCACCTTGCGCGCCGGAAAGCCGCCGAGCAGCTCCCTGAGCACGTTCACTCCGGCAAACTGCCACAGCTTCAGTTCTTCGAGCTGGTCGAGCGAGAAGCGCAGGGAGCCGCTGTCGAGCTCGAGCAGGATGGCGTGAAGCCGCCCGCCGCGCTGCGGAAAGCCGGACGACTCGAGGTTTTCCAGCCATTTTTCCTCGGCGGCGGGACTGCGCAGCATATCGAGAAAAAGATTCCGCTCGATTTCGATCTCGTTGGATCTGACCTGCCGCTCCAGCTGAAGCTGCTTTTGCCGGTTCCGGTCGATAGACGCCAACCGGGACGTCAGCTCCTCCATCGTCCGGGTCAGCAGCTTCGGATCGGACAGACAGTCGTCCTTGAGCAGATAGGAAGCGGCCTTGAGCTGAATGGCCTGCTTCGCGTAATGAAAATCCTGATGGCAGGTCAAAATGATTTTTTGCGGCTGGGGCTCCCCGCTGTTTTCGATTTCGCGCAGCATGTCGAGACCGTTCATGCCGGGCATCGTAATGTCGGTCACGATGACGTGGGGCCTGTGCGCCCAAAACAGGTCCAAGCCGTCGCGGCCGTCCTCCGCTTCGCCGACGAGCTCGAACAAATCGTCCCGTTCCCCGATCATTTGCCGGAACACGGTTCTGGCCGGAAGTTCGTCTTCCACGAGAATGACTTTAGCCTTGTTCATCGGCAACCTCCTTTACGTGAACCGCCTCGGCGGGAAGCAGGAAGCGGATGCGCATTCCTTCTCCCTCCGCGCCGTCCAGCTCGAAATGCGTCCCCTTGCCGAACAGGAGCCGCAGCCGCAACCAGACGTTCAGCAGTCCGATATTTTCCCCCAGTTGCTCGCGCAGCAAATGCAGCTTCAGCTTTTCCAGGCTGTTTTTCTCCATGCCGATCCCGTCGTCCTCGATTTCCAGCAGGATGCTCCCTTCTTCCGGAACCGCGCGTACCCGGACGTCGATATGGCCGTCCTCCGCCTTCCTGGGCAAAATCCCGTGAAATACCGAATTTTCGACGAGCGGCTGCAGGCTCAGCTTCGGAACTTCCATGTCCGCAAGCTCCGGCTCGATTTCGTCGCGAAGCGTCAACCGGCACTTGTAGCGCGTATTGAGCAGCTCGATGTAGTCGCGGACGTAATCCAGCTCCTGCCGCAGCGGAACGGTCTGGTCGACATTTTCCATCGAGTAGCGAAGCATCGAGACGAGCCGCCCCATGATCGCATTGATCTTGTCGTAATCCTTCAGCATGGCGAACATGCGGATCGTGTTCAGCGTGTTGTACATAAAGTGCGGGTTGATCTGGGACTGGAGCGCCCGGATTTCCAGCCTCCGCTTCAAATCCTCCGATTGCTGCAGGTCCGCAAGCAATTCCTGGATCCGGCCGGCCATCGCGTTCAGCATCCGTCCGAGCTCCCCGATCTCGTTATTCGCGAACCGGGTGACGCGGGCGTCGAAGCGCCCTTTTTTGAAGGCGGCCACCTGGCGCTTGATCGCCTGCAGCGGCCGGTACAGCTGGTAGCCGAAGCCGACGATGGCGAGCAGGCCGACCAGAATGAGAACGACGAGGAAATACGTCACGGTTTTGCGAATGATGTCCGAGCTTCGATTCAGCTCCCCGGACGGAATTTCCGAAACGACGATCCATTTGTCGTAGGTGGACGTCTGCTTGACCGAGATGATCGAAGCGTCCATCGCGAATTGGTCCGGCTTCCCGGCGTCCTGCCATTGCCGCAAAATATGCCGGATGCGCTCGGCATCCTCTTCCGCGCCGAGCTTGCTTGTCGTGGCGACCGTGGCCCCGTTTTGCGTCAGCAAGGACACCGAGCCCCGGGACCCCAGCTGGATATTTTGAATCTGGCGCAAAAATTCCGCATTGCTCATGGAAATGAGCAGCGCGCCTTTCATGTCCTCGTAGGGCTCGATCGGGAGGCGGCTGACGTAATACGTCGAATTGTCGAGCAATTCGAGGCCGGGAAACGACTCCTTGTCGAGGAACAGGTTGTTTTCGCCCGAAGCGAGAAAAAGATCGAACACCGGCTTGTAGGGCGAATCCCCGAGCGCGCTCGGGGCGTCCGCCGAAGACAGCACCTCGCCCGTCACGGCGGAATACACCTGCAGCCCTTCCACGTTGCCGATGACGGCGGACGCCGTGCCCAGGACGGAGATCAGATCCCTCTTTCGCACGACGTCGTCGAAATATTGGGCGGAAGGCGCGACGAGCGCGCTTTGGATGGACGAGATCGACGAGTATTGGCCGCTGAGCTCGCGGAGCCTCGTCATCGTCAGCTCGACCCGGTCGACGATCTGGTTGACCAGCTGCGCGTTCAGCCGGTTGACCTGGCTTTCGACGGTCGTGCTGGATACCGAGATGGAGATGACGGACAATACGATTAACGGTACGATAGACACGGCGAACATGACGGCAATCATTTTTGCGTAAAAGCTTTTGGTCAAAAAATGAAAAAACGGGGATGCCATTTGCGGACCCCTTCCGTTTTGGGAGGTTGGTTTAAGTAATTCGATTATAGTACACTGCCCATTGCCGGGGTATAGTCTGCCGAGCAAATGTTAAAAACGGCGACACTTTCGCTCGGATCTGTCATGTAAACGCTTTACCGCTTTTTTTATAATCCGATATGTAAGCCGAAGTCAACCGAACCGAACTACATTGAAACGGGGGAACAACATGAAAGGGAAAAAAAAGCTTTTGCTCTCTTTGGCGGCGTTTACGCTGGCCGGAGCCGCGCTTGCGGGATGTTCCGGCAATAACGGAGGAGCGGCCGGCAATTCTTCCGCGGGCGGTTCGTCCGCGCAGCCGGGTTCGTCCCAGCAGGCAGGAGCGGCGCCGACCGAAATCAAGGCGATGACGATTTTGTTCGGGGATCCGCCCGTGACGGAAGGCAACAAGGCGAAGGAAGATCTGGAAAAGCGCGCGAACGTCAAGCTGGACATCTCGTTCGTTCCTTCCGAAGCCTACAAGGATAAGTTGTCCGTAGCCGTGTCGGCGGGCGATTCGTACGATCTTCTGCTGATGGAGGGCGGGAAGGACGACAAATTCGTCAATCTGGTGCAAATGGGCGCGTTCCACGATTTGACCCCTTATTTGGAAAATACCGAAAACATCAAGCTGATCGACGAAAAGGTATGGAACAACGTCAGGGTGGAAGGCAAGGTATACGGCATTCCCCGCCCGCGCGGCCTGTACGGCGGCGGCGAGGCGAGCTTCCTGATCCGCAAGGACTGGCTGGACAAATACAATCTGGCCGTTCCGAAGACGCTGGACGAACTGACCCATGCGCTCGAGGTGTTCAAGGAGAACGATCCGGCCGGCGGCGGCAAAACCGTCCCGCTCGCCCTGTTCGGAGCGGAAGGCGCAAGCGCCCCGGGACCGTTCGCCGGCACGCTGCCGATCAAGTTCGCGCTCGGCATGCCGTACGATTGGGCGGTCGAGAACGGCCAGGCGGTCCGCGACGCGGAAACGCCGGAGCAAAAGGCGTACCTGGATTGGCTGCGGGAGGCCTGGAGCAAGGGCCTGATCGACAAAGACGCTCCCGTGCTGAAAAACCAGCAGCAGTCCAGAAACAAGTTTTTGGCCGGCGTCGCGGGCGTGTTCGCCGGAAACGTCTCCGACATGCTGGAAACGAACATGGAAAAGCTCAAGCAAGCCGACCCGAACGCGGAAGTCGCGATCATTGACGTGCTCGAAGGCCCGAACGGCGACAAAGGGGTAGCGGTTCTCGGCGGCTATTACGGCCTGTGGGCGATTCCGAGCTCCGTGCCGGAGGAGAAGGTGCAGAAAATCGTCGACTTCCTCGATTTCACCGCCTCGGAGGAGAACGTCGCCTTCTCGAAGGCAGGCATCATCGGCGTGCATTCGAGCGAATTCAAGGACGGCATCGCCGTGCAGACGGAGGAACAGAAGAAGCAGTACGACCTCGACAAGCCGTCGCAGTTCATTTTGGAAAACCGGGTCGACCCGTACGTGTACGCGAACTCGAAGGTGCCGGAAATTTTGGAAATGCAGAAGAAGTCGCTGGATACGATCAGCCAGTTCGGCATTGCCAACCCGTTCCTGCCGTACAACTCGCCGACCGCGGCGAAAAATCCGGACAGCTTCAAGAAGATGAGCGCGGTCATGACGCAGTACGTGCTAGGCGAAGCCGAATGGCCGGCCGTTCAGGCCGAAATCGACGCCTGGGCCGGCGGAGTCGGCGCGCAAATCAAGCAGGAGCTGCTCGACCAATACAATGCGGACCAACAATAGTTTTTAGAAAAGAGAGATCGAAAAGAGGGGTTTCAAGCCCCTTTTTTTGATCCGGACAGGAGGGGAACGAGCGTGACAGGAGCGTTTCGTCTGAGCCATATGAAGCGGTTGTGGCCCTTTTATTTGCTGGCCGCTCCCGGAATTCTTTATTTCGTCGTCTTTCATTACGCCCCGATGTGGGGACTGCTGCTCGCGTTCAAGGATTACAGCCCGTTTATCGGCATATGGGACAGCCCCTGGGTCGGGCTTCAGCATTTCCGGGATTTTTTCAGTACGGACGATTTTTTCATGCTGCTCCGAAACACGCTGCTGCTGAGCTTTTACAATTTGATCGTGTTCTTTCCGGTGACGATCATTCTGGCCATCATGCTGAGCGAAATTAAATTCGGTCCGTTCAAGCGCGTTTCGCAAACGGTCGTTTATCTTCCCCACTTTTTGTCCTGGGTCGTCATCTACGGGATGACGATCTCCTTCTTCGGTCCTTCCGGAGTCATCAACAACCTGCTCGAGGATTGGTTCGGGACGAGCGCAATGTTCCTCGTCAGCAACGAATGGTTCCGTCCGCTCGTCGTGTTCCAGGCGATCTGGAAGGACGCGGGGTGGGGAACGATCATTTTCCTCGCGGCGCTGGCCGGCATTAACCCGGAGCTGTACGAGGCGGCCAAGGTCGACGGTGCGAACCGCTTTCAAAATATTTGGCACATTACGCTGCCGAGCCTGAAATCGACGATTGTCATCCTGCTGCTGCTGCGGCTCGGATCGTCGCTCGATTCGAACTTCATGCAAATTTTCCTGATGACGAACAGCCTGAATCTGGACGTCTCCAACGTATTCGACTTGTACGTCTATCACGTCGGCCTGGAGCAGTTCGACTACAGCTTCGGGATCACGGTCGGCATGTTCAAATCGGTCGTCAGCCTGATTCTGGTGGTTGCGGCGAATTATGCGGCCAGATGGCTCGGCGAAGACGGGATTTTCTAGGAGGGGCGCCGGATGAAAATCAAAATTCCATGGTTCGACAGCTTGAACGCGCTGCTCGTTGTTCTGTTTTGCTTAACGGTGATCCTGCCGTTCCTGTACATTATCGCCGTCTCGTTCAGCCCTCCGTCCGAATCGCTTGCCGGCAATTTCTACTTGTGGCCGAAAACGTGGACGCTCGCCGCTTACGACTATTTGCTGCAGGCGCCGACCTTTCTGAAGTCGCTGCAAAACTCGGTCGTCATCACGGTGCTGGGAACGTGCGTCAATCTCGTCGTGTCGATTACGCTCGCTTACGCGTTGTCGAAAAAATTCGTGCCGGGCCGGCGGTTTCTGCTGCTGTTCATCTTTTTCACGATGATTTTTCACGGAGGGCTCATCCCGAACTATCTCGTCGTCAAAAGCCTGGGACTGATCGATTCGCTTTGGGCGATCGTGCTGCCGGCCGCGACGAGCGCCTTCAACATCATGGTCATCCGGACGTTTTTTCAGAGCTTGCCGGAAAGTCTCGACGAGGCGGCGCGAATCGACGGAGCGGGGGAATTCCGCATTTTGTTTTCGATCGTCATTCCGCTATCCAAGCCGATTATCGCGACGTTCACCCTGTTTTTCATGGTGCAATACTGGAACGAGTTTTTCTCGGCGATCATCTATCTGAACGATACGACGCAGTGGCCGATTCAGCCTTTGCTGCGGCAGATGGTGGCGATCGGGTCCTCGAACATTTCGGCGGAAGCCGCGGTCGACGCGCAGCTTGCGGCCAATCTCGGCCCCAACGTGCAAAACGCCGCGATCCTGCTGGCCATGCTGCCGATCGTTATCGTCTACCCGTTTTTGCAAAAGTATTTCGCCAAAGGAGCCATGCTGGGCTCGATCAAGGAATAGAGCGGGCTTTGCGCCCGTGAGCATGCATAAAGGAGCAAGTCTGGGATGACGCAAACGAAGACGCTGGGTTACAAGGAACTGCGGAAGGATCCGCGCTTTACGGTGCCGCTGCCGGCCGACGGGGATTTTTTCGCGCGGGAGCTCGATCTTGACCGGCCGGAGCTTGCCGAGGTTCGGCGGCTTGCGGCCGAAGGGGACGCGGCGGGAGCGCGGGACGCCTACTTGCGGCTGATCGGGTCCGACGAGGGAGGGCGGTATTATTTCGCCTTTCGGGACGTGCCGAAGCTGATGAAGGCGGCTCGCGAAGCTTACGGCGGCGGGGAAGAGGCGCTGGCGGTCATTGCGGAAGCGGACCGGATCGTTTCGGGCGACATTCCGCTGTTCAAGGGAAAAAGGGCGGTTTTCCCCCGCGGCGCGTTCGACTGGAACGGCTGGCTTTACGACAGCTCGCAGTACCAGCTGCATTTGACGAGATTTGCGTATACGAAGTTTTTGTCCCGCGCTTACGCCCTGACGGGCGACGAAATTTACGCGGCATGCTTTAACGAAATGATCGGTCATTTCCTCGACGATTGCCCGGCCCCGGCGGGCGACGCGTTTCGGGTTCAGCACAATACGTGGGAGCCGCTTTCGGCAGGGGTTCGGATGTTCCATCTGGCGGAGCCGTTCGCGATCTTCTTCGGTTCCCCGTCGTTTGCGCCGGAAGTGAAAATGAAACTCGTCAAGTCGTTCGCGCAGCACGCCAGGTACGTACGGAAGTACCACGCCGATCACGGGAACCACGCCTGCATGCAGCTTCGGGGCCTGATTCAGGTCGCGCTGCTGCTGCCGGAACTGCGCGAGGCCGGCGAATGGCTCGCCTACGGGCTGCGGGAGATGCCGAAGTACATCCGGCAAAACGTGTATCCGGACGGCGTCCAGTTCGAAGCGAGCCCGAATTACCATCTGGTCGTCATGCGCGATTTGTACGAGCTGGTGCCGCTGCTCCGGGCGGCGAAGCTCGAGGCTTCCGAATACATGGAGACGCTGGAGAACATGTTCGTCGTGCTGAACCATCTGCTGACGCCGGAAGGGGAGCTGCCGCGAATCGGGGATACGGGCGCGAGCGACGTGCGGGAGCTGCGGGACGCGATGAGCCTCGGCGCGTATTTGTTCGGGCGGCCGGATTTCAAATTCGCGGGGCACGCGCGGCTGCCGTTCGCGCTGCTGTGGCGGCTCGGGCCGGAAGCGATCGAACGTTACGGCCGCCTCCCTTCGGCGCCGCCGAGCGAGACGGCCGCGTGCTTTCCCGTCGGCGGGTATGTCGTCTCCCGGCAGAGCTGGGAACGCGGCGCGATGTACATGGCGATGAGGGCCGGCGTCGGCATCAACGGCCACGCCCATTCGGACGCGCTCGGCCTCGTTCTTTACGCGGGCGGGAAGGAGCTCGTGGCGGATTCGGGCATGGGGCTGTACGAATGGAACAAAGAGCGGAAGTACGTTGTCTCGACCCGCGCGCACAATACGGTCGTCGTCGACGGCCAGGACCAGCACGTCAGGGGCCTCCATTGGGGAGCGCCGCCGACGGCCGCCTGCAAAATATGGGATTTCCGCAGCGAAAGCCGGTTCGATTACGTTTTCGCCAGCCACTACGGGTATACGCGCTACGAAGATCCGGTCATTCACTCCCGGAAGACGCTGTTCGTCAAAAACCGTTACTGGCTCGTCGTCGACCTGTTCGAGGCGAAGGAACGGCACGTGTACGAGCAATACTTCCATCTGCCTCCGGGAGAGGCCGTGTACGACCCGACCGGGCGCCGGATTCGCACGAA
Source organism: Cohnella algarum (assembly GCF_016937515.1). Lineage (NCBI taxonomy): Bacteria > Bacillati > Bacillota > Bacilli > Caryophanales > Paenibacillaceae > Cohnella > Cohnella algarum. The sequence goes on along the minus strand of NZ_JAFHKM010000002.1, from coordinate 593,642 downwards.
CGGTCCGGACGCCAACGCGCTGCTCGTATACCCGCAGCCGGATGCGGATCCGGGACCGAAGCGTTTCGCCGCCACGGGATCAAGCCCGTTCATCGTGCTGTCCGACGAGCTGATCCTGGAATCGGGGCTCTATTTCGAGAAAAGCGGATATTCCGCCAATCCGGTGGTTAAGCGCGCGATGTCGGCCGTCGGCAAAGCGGAGCTTGCGACCGTTATCGTCCCTTTCGGTACGGAGGCACCGGCGGTAAGCGTCCGGCGTCTTCCGGTCCGGGCAGACGGGCGGGAGCTCGCGCCTTGGGAGGCGACGGGGCTGCTCGTCGAAAGCGACGGTTGGGCCGACGCGATCTGCCTGTATCATGCCCATGTGCCGGCGGATTCGTACCTGGACCACACGGGCAATCCGGTCAAAGCTTCGCTGCTGCCCGAGCCGGATGTCATCGGAGCGTTCGAGTTTGCCGGGGAAACCTGGCGCGAGGACGTGATTGTAAAGCCGGTTCGGTAACATATCGATATCGTTACCGGTCATCGGTACCGGTTTCTCTTTGAAATTTTTCGTTCACGGACACGGTTTCTTTTTCGCCGAATTTCCCGTAAGGCATGGGCAATTACCGTGCATGCATAAGCCTCGTCCTCCGGCCCGCCCCATAAGCCCGCTAGGCCATTGTTGCCGGCGGGCTGTTTTTATTTTTTGCGTCCCGGTGCCGGTATCCCGTTCGCTCAGGAGGGTGTGAGTAGCTGTTTCGCGTCCTGGTGCCGATATCCCGTTCGCTCAGGAGGGGGAGTTGCTGTTTGCGTCCTGGTGCCGATATCCCGTTCGCTCAGGAGGGGTGAGTAGCTGTTTCGCGTCCTGGTGCCGGTATCCCGTTTGCTCAGGAGGGGGTGAGTAGCTGTTTCGCGTTCTGATGCCGGTATCCCGTTTGCTCAGGAGGGGTAGTAGCTGTTTCGCGTCCTGGTGCCGGTATCCCGTTTGCTCAGGAGGGGTAGTAGCTGTTTCGCGTCCTGGTGCCGGTATCCCGTTTGCTCAGGAGAGGTGAGTTTTTTATAGTTTAACTGGTCCAATAACGCACGGCTGGGAGGCGTCCCCGCTATCCGATCACTGAGCGAAAGGGATATCGCGATAAGGGTGGACTTCGAGAGTACGTCCGTGGATCATACCCTAATTTTTTGCAAAAAAAACCGCCTGTTCTTCCGCTATCCAATAATCACTGAGCGAAAGGGATATCGCAGTAAGAGGAAATCTGGAGAGTATATCCAAGGGCCATTCACCAAATTATTCCAAGCATCCGTTCGCCCGGATGAGAAGCCAGAACGAGTCGGGACGAGGAACTGGCAACGAGGAGAGAGGACAAGGAGTCGGAACGATGCCGAATCGAGGAGTCGGGACAAGAAGCATGCCGAGGATCGGGCGGGACGGGGCCGCGCGAACGAAAAAGAGGGATGAGATGCAGCGCGTGCATTTCATCCCGGGTAAGGTTGCGTTTTCGTTTGCGAATCGCTTGCGGACCGCCAAGAAGCCTATTCCAGCAGCTCCAAAATCGCCTGCGAGCATTTGGCCGGATTGTATTCCGCGTTCCGCAGCTCCAGCAGCGTTCCACGGTGCTGATCGGCCGCATACGGCTCCTGAATCAGCCGCAGCCAGCGGTCGATCGTCTCGACGGACGTGAGCGACTCGCCGAAGCCATGCTTGACGAAGTACTCCAGGTTTTCTTCCTCCTGACCCGGGATCGGCTCGTAGAACAGCATCGGAATGCCTTTGGCCATTCCTTCGGTGCACGTCATGCCGCCGGGCTTCGTCACCAGCAGGTCGGAGACGTCCATCAGCTTGCTGATTTCTTTGGTGAAGCCGATGATTTTGATATTCGGATGTTGGAATTTGGGGTCTTCCTGCAGCTTTTCCCGGGCTTTTTCGTTATTGCCGACGCACAGAATGAGCTGCACCTTGTCCGCATAGGTCGTCATATACTCGACCATTTGCTCGGAATACAGGAGCCCCCAGCCCCCGCCCATAATGAGCACGGTCGGCATGTCCGCCAATCCGAACTGGGTTAAAATTTCGGCGCGGTCGTGCGGATGCCAAAAATTCGGATGAACCGGGATGCCGGTCACTTCGATTTTATTGGGCGAAATGCCGCGCGCGATCAGCTTGTTGCGAACGGAAGAGGTGCTGACCAGGTACATGTCGACTTCCGGGTTAACCCAGGTGGCGTGCGCGTCGTAATCGGTAATGACGGTATACAAAGGCACATCGAGCCCGAGCCGCTTGAGCCGACTGACGACCGCATTGGGAAACGGATGCGTGCAAACAATAATATCCGGTTTGAGCTGTCCCACGACATCCGAAACATGATTGTAAAAAATCCGGTGAAGGGCGAACCGTTTCATCCGGGTCAACGATTTGTCGTACTGGTTCCGGTAAAGCTTGCCGACCAGCTTTGGACTGGTGCTCACGGTTTTGCGGTATGCCGACAGGATCAGCGGCCCGATAACCGGATTGAGAAAAGTCCCCAGCTCGATCACTTTCGTCTGAATCCGGGGAGACAACTGCCGAAGCCCGACCGAAATGGCGTGGGCCGCTTGCGTATGACCGGTGCCGAATCCTTCGGAAAGCAGCAGAACTCGTTTTTTACGCATTGTAAACATTCCTCCACTTTACCTACATTCCATATTACGCGCTTCCGGGACTCGGGACAAGTATTCTTCGGAACGAATTAGCATTCCTCCTCAAATCATCCAAATGGTACCATTTGCTCTCGTGCGTTGTCCGGGCCGATGCGGTACAATCCAATCAAAAGGTAAACGAAAACATGGAGGTTCCGAACATGAACATGGAAAAGAACATGGAAATCGGCCGAATCGTCAAAGCGGGCCATAAAACGGGAGAATACATCGGAGAGATCGCGGAGATCGACGGCAAAAGGACGCTCGTGCAAATATTGGCCGTGCTTCAGCATCCGACGCAAGGGGACCTGCACCGGCCTTACGATCCGGACGCCCCGATCTTTCATGAGCGCCGGGCTTCCGCTTACCGCGAAAAAGTATGGGTTCCGTCCACGGCCGTCCAGCCGTACGACGGAGCGATTCCTTCCTATGAAGAAACGCGCCGGACGGCGCTGGCGGCCGAGATGGAGCGGATGGCCCGCCTTAAACGGTGGTCCGAACGTTCGCTCGAACTGTTGGAAGGATTGCGAAAAGAATACGAAAGCTAATGCTTGAAGATTGAGGCGGGCTGTGATAAAGTTGTCTTCAGAACGAAATGACCGTTTTGTTATTTTGGTCATTTTTTAGCGAAAAGAGGCGATGCGCGGTGGCTCAGGAGCGCAAAACGCCGGATCGGCGCAAGCAGGTTACCGAAGCGGCCGCCCGCTCGTTTGCCTCGTTCGGGTACAAGGCGACGACGATGGACCAGGTTGCCAAGCTTGCGAACGTCGGCAAAGGAACCATATACACGTTCTACGCGAACAAAGAAGAACTATTCGAAGTAATCATGGAGGAGCTGATCCGCGATCTGAAGGCCGCAGCCGACGAGACGCTGGATTCGTCTCTTTCGTTTGCGGACAACCTGCTCAAGGTTCTTCATCGCGTGCTCGATTTTCGCGACCGGCACGCGCTTGCGGCCAAGCTGTCCCAGGAAGTGCTCGATATCGGAACTCCGATGGCCAAACAAGGGCTGGAGAAAATCGAGCGGGCGATTATCGGCTATATCGCGAAGCATGTGGAGGCGGCGGCGGCCAAAGGGGAAATCCGTCCGTGCGACCCGCGGCTTACGGCGTACATGATGTTGAAGATGTATTTGGCGTTGACGGCGGAAGGCGCTCATCTGCACGATCCGCTTACGAAAGAGGAAGTCGTCGACAGCTTCCGATTGTACTGCATCGAAGGGTTGGCTAACCGCTGACGCTTTCTTTTTTTGGTTTTGACTGACCGAATGGTCAAATTGGTCAATTCGTATTTTTCGCAAATAATATTGTGCTTATAAACGCGGAAAGAGAAGGAGCGGGAGAAAAATGAAGAAGAAAAACCGCGGAGGAGCGGTCAAAGCCGAATACAAGCGGCTCGCCGGAAATAAAATGACGATGCTGTCGATCGCCGGCCTGGCCGTCATCCCTCTGTTATATAGCGGAATGCTGATCGGGGCTTTTTGGGATCCGTACGGCAAGCTCAACGAGCTTCCGGTGGCGGTCGTCAACCAGGATGCCGGCGCCTTCATGGACGGAAAGGAGCTTCACATCGGCCTGGATTTGACGGACGAACTGAAGGAGGACGACAGCTTCAAATGGAGTTTCACGGACGAGCGGGAGGCGATGGACGGGCTCAAGGAGCATCGCTATTCGATGGCGTTCGTCATTCCGGACGATTTTTCGCAAAAAGCGACGACGCTGGAGGAGGAGACGCCCCAGCCGGCCCAAATCGAGTACTACGTGGACGACGGGTGGAACTATTTGTCGTCCCGGATCGGGGCCGAGGCTTCGGAGAAGCTGAAAGCCGACGTCGGACAATCGGTGACGAAGGCCTACGCGCAAGCCGTGTACGATTCGGTCGGCGAAGCCGCGAGCGGATTCAGCGAGGCGAGCGAAGGGGCGTCCAAGCTTGCGGACGGGGCCGAAGAGGCGGAATCGGGCGCGGAGAAGCTGCAAGCGAATCTGGCGAAGCTGGCCGACGGCGCGTCGGAGCTGAAGCAAGGAGTCGGCCGGCTGGCCGGCGGCGCGGCCAAGCTGCAGACGGGCGCGCAGTCGGTAGCCGACGGAAGCAGGACGCTTGCGGCCGGGGCGGCGCAGCTGGCTAGCGGCGGCAAGACCCTGGCGGCCGGGGCCGCGGACGCGGAAGAAGGGGCGAGCCGGCTGGCGTCGGGAGCCGGCGAGCTGGCCGCGAGCGGTCAAGCGCTCGCGAACGGAGCGGCCGACGCGAAGTCGGGCGGCGCCGAGCTTGCGGCCGGGGCGGCGCAGCTGGCGGCCGGGCTGGAGCAATATGCCGCGGCGAACGGCGGCATGGAGGGCGACGAGGCGTTCGCGCAGCTGCTTGCGGCGGCGAAGTCCGTCGCCGCCGGCGCGGACGCGCTGGAGCAAGGCACCGCGAGCGTGGCGGACGGCGCGGCGAAGCTCGCCGCCGGGCAGGGCGAGCTGGCGGCCGGAGCGAAGGAGCTCCAGGCCGGGCAAGCGAAGCTGCGGCAAGGGGCGGAGGCGCTGAGCGGCAAGCTGGGTGAAGCTTCCTCCGGCGCAGCGAAGCTGGCCGACGGCGCGCAGGAGGTCGCCGAAGGCGCCGCAAGCCTGAAAGGCGGATTAAGCGGCGCGGTCAAGGGAGCGAACGCGGTCGATGAAGGCGCGCGCCGCTTGGCGGACGGCACGACCGACCTGGCGGGCGGCTTGCTGAAGCTGCAGGACGGCTCGATCGAGCTCGCCGACAAGCTGGGCGAGGCGTCCGCGCAAGCGGCGGCGGGAGCCGGCACCGACGAACAGGCGGACATGTTCGCGACCCCCGTTTCCGTTCAGGAGCACAAGCTCGCCGATATCCCGAACTACGGCACCGGCATGACGCCTTATTTCCTGGCGCTCGGCCTGTACGTCGGCGTGCTGATGTCGACCATCATCCTTCCGCTGCGGGATGCGGCCGGCCCGGTCCGCAGCGGCTTCCGCTGGTATTTGTCCAAGCTGCTGCTGTTCGCGCCCGTGGCGCTGGCGCAAACGCTGCTGGCGGATGCGCTGCTGTTGTTCGGGATCGGCCTGGAAGTGCCGAACGTGCCGATGTTCATCTTGGCCACGGCGGTCATTTCGCTTACGTTCATGACCATCGTGCAATTTTTCGTCACGCTGGCGGACAACGTCGGACGGTTCGTCGCGGTCATTTTGCTGACGCTTCAGCTTGCGGCCAGCGCCGGCACCTATCCGGCGGAGCTTCTGCCCGTCTGGCTGCAGCGAATCGGCGACTGGATGCCGATGACTTACGCGATCAATGCGCTGCGCCTGCTCATCGCGGGAGGGGGGATCGCGGAGGTTCGGACGCAGCTTTATACGCTGGGAGCATACGCCGTCGCCTTCGTCGCGCTTATTCTCGCGCTGTTTGCGGTTCGGAGCCGCCGCCGCGGCGCGGCCGGCGAGCCGGACGGCGACAACGGCGCCGGCCAAGCGCCCGCAAATGCTTGATAGATCAATGGAAGGCTGAGCGGCCGGATCCGGCTGCCGGCCTTCTTTCTTTTTCTGAGTCTAATGGCCTGATTTTTTCCCGAATTTCCCTTTATCCCTTCATTATCTCGGACGAATTGCCGATAACAATATCGGATGATGACGATAAAGAAATCAGTAGGAGGATTATTCAACCCGATGAACAGCAACGCGATTCAAGCGGTTCCGCAAAAACCGCGGCGTCCGGAGCGCATGACGACTCGTTGGATCGTCGCCCTATTGGTGGCGGCTTTATTGTGGGGCCAGGCAGGCGGGCTCGCGGCGGCGGAGGATACGATAACGGCCGTGGAACTGTCTTCGATTCCCTCGAACACGGTGTACGTAAACGAAGATTCGATCGCGTTGACCCTGTGGGCCACAGTAAGCGGCTCGACGACGAAAAAAGACGTAACCTCGGTCGCGACGTGGACTTCCTCGAATTCGGCGGTGTCCGTTAGCGGCGGCGTCGTTACGGCAAGTTCAAGCGCGAAAAATGTCGTGATTACGGGCAAATACAGCGGCTATACGGCAACCGTCACGATAAATTCGGTATATCGCTACAGCTCCATCGAGCTTCGCAAGCAGGGGGAATCGGCCGCTTTGGCCGACAAGCTGGATATCCGGCAAGGCGAATCGCTTTCGCTGAATGCCATCGGCAAGGAAACGAACGGCGGCGGAGAGACCGACGTGACCGACGAAGCGGCCTGGTCGACTTCGAACAGCAGCGTAGCCACCGTCGAGGACGGCGTCGTGACGCTGCTCGCCTCCGGCGAAGCGACCATTACAGTCAGCTATCTGGGGCGCACGGATTCGGTGAAGCTGACCGTATCTTCGCCCTATTCGAGCTTGAAGTTCGACCAAAGCGGTCCGATCGAGATGTACGTCGGCGACGACGATTACACGGGGCTCACGGTCACGGCTACGCTGAAAGCGGGCGGAACCGAAACCGTCACGGACAAGGTAACGTGGTCGAGCAGCAATACCGGCGTCGTGACGGTTGACGAAGACGGGGCCGTCACGCCGGTCGGGGTCGGCACGGCCGAGATCAAAGCGACGTATTTGGGCGTAACCGGTACGATTACGTTTGTCGTCCGGACTCCGTACGAAGCGCTGCGCATCACTCCGGAAAAAACGCTGAAGATTTCGCTGCAGGGCGGTCCGAAGGAGATCAGCGCCTACGTGCTGAACAACCTGGAGACGAAAACCGACGTGACGACGGCGGTGACCTGGACGTCCTCCAATTTGGTGACGGCAACGGTCGACATCGCGGGCGGCAAGGCGTACGTCACGCCGAAGAGCGCCGGCACGACGACGATTACGGCATCGTACAAAGGCTTGACGAAAACGCTCAACGTCACGGTGTATCCCACCATTACCGAATTGACGATCGACGAGGAAACGATCGACACGTACGCGGACGAGAGCGGCACGCTGCCTTCCGTCGGCGGCAAGACGCTTGCCGACGAAACGATCGACATCAGCGACGCGGTAACGTGGACCAGCTCGAACGATTCCGTCGTCGAGATCGAGGACGGCAAGTGGAAAGCGCTGAAAACGGGAACGGCGACGCTGACGGCGACGCTGACGAACGGCGGCGGAGACGTGCTTTCCGGGTCGTTCGAAGTCGTCGTCAACGAAAAGGTTCACCTGCTGATCCCTTCGACCGAATCGATGAGCATGATCATCGGCACGGAGGTCGCTTATCCGGAAGTGACGGTCGTCTACGAGAACGGCAATGAAGAGACGATTACGGATAAAGTGAAGTGGACCTCCTCTTCGGTCAATCTGCTCGTGAAGGAAACGACCTGGAAAGGCCTGGCGGCGGCCAAGGCGACATTGACGGGCACGTACTTGAACGCCACCGTCAAAATGACGGTAACGGTCGAGGAAGAATTCGTTTCCTTTACGATCGATCCGACGAGCATCGAGCTGACGTTGAAGAAAACGAAAAACATTAAAGTAACGGGCAAGACGAAGAGCGGCAAAAAGGTTTCGATCGCGTCCCGCATCGAATGGGCGTCGTCGGACGAAACCGTCGCGACGGTCGACGGCGCGAGAGTCAAGGCGATTGCGGAAGGCAGCGGCAAAATCACGGGCTCGATTCAAGGCAAAACGCTCACGATCCCGTTCAAGGTCACCGCGAAGCTGACCAAAATTACCGCCTCCAACGGGCCGTTGACGCTGAAGCCGGGAACTACCGGTTCCGTGAAGCTGACCGCCTTGTACGAAAACGGCAAAACGGTCGACGTGACTTCGCTCGCGACGTGGACGGCGACCAGCACGAAGGTGGCGACGGTAAACGCATCGGGCGTCGTCACGGGCGTCGCCAAAGGCAGCACGACGGTCAAAGCGAAATACGACGGCAAGACGGTCACGATACGCGTTAAAGTGGAAAAACCGTAAAAAATAGAAGCGGGATGGTCCGGATAGGTTCCGGGCCATCCCGTTTTTTGATCTCGGCGGCGGACTAGGAAGCCGGCGGCAGGATATACTAAAGCTGCATAAAAAGCCGTTACCGAGCTAAATTACGGATTGATAAAGGCGCTGTACAGCTTGGGACGGTAGACGACCTGGTAATTCAAGCCGTTCGCGATCGCGGCGAGCGGGACGTACGTTTTTTTCTCGTTTCCGACCGCTTCCAAATAGGCGGGAGCCGCCAGCGGCTGCTCGACCCCGTTGACCGCCAGCGTCTTCGAGCCGATCGTGATCGCGACCTCGCGTCCGTTCAATTTGAACAGGGCCGTCTGCGTCTTTGCGTTCCAGTCGACTTGCGCTCCCGTGGCGTCGGCCACGTCCCTGAGCGAGAGGAACGTCGTGCTGCTGCGAAGCTTCGGCTTGTTCGCGGTGGCAAGCAGCTTGCCTTTGATGTAAATGGCGGGAGCGGCGGGCGAAGCTGCCGACCCCTTGTTCGCGGCGGACAATTTTGCGTATTCGTTCCATATCGATTCGGAAAACGTTTTGGCGATTGCGTTGTAGCCGTTCTGGTTCGGGTGAATGTCCTTGTTCGCGTAAACGTGGGTAAACGAAAGCTCGAAGCCCGTAAACGCGGAGCTGACGCGAACGATGTTCAGCGGAATGTTCTCCGCCTGCAGCTTGGCCGCGAGTTCGTCCAAATCGGCCGACAATTCGCGCATATGCCCGATCAGAAGATCGTACAGCTCCGGGTTCGCCTGTCTCGGAAAAGGCAAATATTGATCCGACATATGAATGACAGCGTTCGGAGCAAGCTCGCGTACGAGCCGGACGGCCGTTTCTGCATGCTCTGCATAATTATTCAGTTTGCTTTCGATTTCCGCGTTAAGCGTCCGCGCCGCCTCTTCGGCGGGCTTTTCGAGCAGGTCGCGGACAAACGCAAGAAAATCGTTGCCCCCGATCGTTATGGCCACGAGATCGGCTTGCGCCAAATCGTCGGCCAGCTTCGCCCCCAGCGCCGCGACCGCCTCCGCTTGCTGCTCGATGCGCGGATCCGCGAAGTCCTGAATGGCCGCGGCGGGAAGCGCCTTCCGCTCCGCCGCGCCCCGGAGCTGGTTCGCCAGTCCTTCCGTTTTCAGGCCGAGAATGGCGTAATTGGCGAACTCCGCCCGGCCGTGCAGGAGCGCCTGCTCGTACAGGCGGTCGGCATAGCCGTAAACGTCGGAAGCGGCGGCGACTCCGGGCTCGTAGCCGACCCCGATGGAATCCCCCAGCACCACGATCCGATACGCGTCGGCGGAAGAGACGGCGGCGGTCGGCGCCCGATCTGCCGAATCCCCTTCCGCGGCGTTAGCCGGCAGCGCCCCCGATGCCGTCCATGCCAGCGTCCCGGCCAGCGCGACGGCGGCCAATTTGCGAAAAACGGTTCCGGCGTACAGGCCGTGTCGTTTCCGAGTCATGATCGCAAGCCTCCACTCATGAATAATTATTCGAACCCTGTCTTTTTCTGCAAACTATTGGCGAAATATTAAATTGTCATTTTCCGAACGAAGGTGTTAAAATAACATAACAATAAAAAACCATCTCAAGCCGGGTCGGACTCCGGGCTTGACCGTCGAAGCGTTTGGCCGAGGCTGCCGCTTCGACTCGTTGCGCGTTACTATTGTACCAGACTTTACGGCGAAAGGCAGTAGTTTCCGGACGGTTCGCACAAGGGGGATGGCCGCCCGGCGCTCAGCTGCCGATCGCTTTCGAGCGTTTGCGTTATAGACCCGGAAGTCGGTGCCGCCAGCGTTTGATCGTTCCTTCCTCTTCCAGATCTTCTCCTATAGAAAGGATGCGTTTTAAGATGAAAGAGCTCGTGAACGGATTGCCTCCGAAGCAGGGGATGTATGATCCGCAATACGAACGGGATGCCTGCGGCATGGGCTTCGTCGCCCATATCAAAGGCCGCAAATCGCACGAGATTATCGAGCAGGCGCTGACGCTGCTCTTTAACATGGAGCACCGGGGCGGGCAAGGAAGCGAACCGAATTCGGGCGACGGGGCGGGCCTGATGATGCAGATTCCGCACAAATTCCTGAAGAGAGAAACGTCCAAGCTCGGCATCCAGCTTCCCGAAGAAGGCCGTTATGCCGTCGGCATGGTCTTTTTGACCCAGGACGAAGGCCAGCGGGCCAAACATGAGGAAATTTTCGCCTCCATCGTCGAGCAGGAAGGGCTTCGTTTGCTCGGCTGGCGCACGCTGGCGACGGACGACAGCATGCTCGGCATTTCGGCCAAGCGCGTCAAACCGTTCGTCCGCCAGGTATACATCGAACGCGCCGCCGGACTTGCCGACGATTTGGCGTTCGAAAGAAAGCTGTACGTCGTTCGCAAGCTTGCCGAGAAGGCGATCCGCTATTCCGGAATTCCGGGCGGCGATTCGTTCTATTTTTCTAGCCTTTCGAGCAAGAAGGTCATTTACAAAGGCATGTTGACGACCGAGCAGGTCGGGCAGTTTTATTCGGAATTGCACGATCCGGACATGGAGACGGCGATCGCGCTCGTGCACTCGCGCTTTTCGACGAACACGTTCCCGAGCTGGGAGCGGGCGCATCCGTTCCATTATATGATTCACAACGGCGAGATCAACACGCTGCGCGGCAACGAAAACTGGATGCACGCCCGGCAGACGCTGTTCGAATCGGAGCTGTTCGGCGACGACCTGGAAAAGGTAAAACCGATCATCAATCACGATTTGTCCGATACGGGCAAGTTCGACAATACGTTCGAGTTTCTGTACCTGGCCGGACGTCCTCTCGCGCATTGCGCGATGATGATGGTGCCGGAGCCTTGGCAAAACGACGAGCATATGGACGACGAAAAGCGGGCGTTCTACGAATACCACAGCACGCTGATGGAGCCCTGGGACGGCCCCGCCGCCATGGGCTTTACCGACGGCGTGCAAATCGGCGCCATTTTGGACCGGAACGGCTTGCGTCCCGCGCGCTATTACGTGACGAAGGACGACCTGATCATCATGGCATCCGAGGCCGGCGTCATCGAAATTCCGCCGGAAGACATCGTGCTGAAGGACCGGCTTCGTCCGGGCCGCATGCTGCTCGTCGACACGAAGGAAGGCCGGATCGTATCCGACGAAGAGCTGAAAAAGAAAATCGTGTCCGAGTATCCGTACCGGGAGTGGCTGAACGACCACCTCGTCGATCTGGACGATCTTCCGGACGCTACCGAGCTGCCGGAAGAGGACCATGACAGCGTCCAGCAGCGCCAGCAGGCGTTCGGCTACTCGTTCGAGGATATCCGCAAGATCATCGAGCCGATGGCGTCCAGCGGCGTGGAGCCGCTCGCATCCATGGGCTACGACGCGCCGCTGGCCGTCCTGTCGGAACGTCCGCAGCGTCTGTTCAACTACTTCAAGCAGCTGTTCGCGCAGGTGACGAATCCGCCGATCGACGCCATCCGGGAGGAGATCGTAACCTCCACGTATACGACGATCGGGCCGGAGCGGAACCTGCTGAATCCGGAGCCGGAAAGCTGCCGCCACATCCGCCTCGTCTCGCCGATCGTATCGAACGAGGATTTCGCGAAGCTGCGCCATGTGCACCGTCCGGGCTTCAAGTCGATTACGCTGCCGATTTTCTTCCCGGCCGACGAAGGCGAAGCCGGGCTGGAAAGCGCGCTGAAGCTGCTCTGCGAAGCGGCCGACCGCGTCATCGAGCGCGGGCACAACATCTTGATCTTGTCCGACCGGGGCATCGATGCGGACAACGCGGCGATTCCGTCGCTGCTCGCCGTATCCGCCGTGCACCATCATCTGATCCGCAAGGGCACGCGGACGAAGGTCAGCATTTTGCTCGAATCGGGCGAACCGCGCGAAGTGCATCATTTCGCCTTGCTGCTCGGCTACGGCGTCAGCGCCGTCAACCCGTACCTGGCGTTCGAGACGCTGGACGATCTGATCCGCCAAGGCCGGCTGAAGGGCATTTCGCACGAAAAAGCCGTCAAAAATTATTTGAAAGCCGCCAATAAAGGCGTCGTCAAAGTCCTGTCGAAAATGGGGATCTCGACGATCCAATCGTACCGCGGCGCGCAAATTTTCGAAGCGATCGGCCTTCAGGAAGACCTGATCGAGAAATATTTCACGTGGACGCCTTCCCGGATCGGAGGCATCGGACTCGCGACGATCGCCGAGGAAACGCTGAAGCCGCACTACCGCGCTTACGCGAAACAGGAAGGCGCCGAGACGGAACTCGATTCCGGCGGCGACTACCAATGGCGCAAAGACGGGGAAGACCATCTGTTCAATCCGAAGACGATTCATACGCTGCAGATGGCGACCCGCGCCAACGACTACAACCTGTATAAGAAATATTCCGCCCTCGTCCAGGGCGAATACGAGGAAATCCGCACGCTGCGGTCGCTGCTCGACTTCAAGTTCGACCAGCCGCCCGTGCCGCTCGAGGAGGTCGAGCCGGTCGAATCGATCTTCAAGCGGTTCAAATCGGGCGCGATGTCGTTCGGCTCGATCAGCAAGGAAGCGCACGAGGCGCTCGCGATCGCGATGAACCGGATCGGCGGCAAGTCGAACTCCGGCGAAGGCGGCGAGGATCCGGCCCGGTTCATTCCGGACGCGAACGGCGATTCCCGCCGCAGCGCGATCAAGCAAGTCGCTTCCGGACGCTTCGGGGTGACGAGCTATTACTTGTCCAACGCCGATGAAATCCAGATCAAAATGGCGCAAGGCGCGAAGCCGGGCGAAGGCGGCCAGCTGATGGGCCGCAAAGTGTACCCGTGGGTCGCCGAAGTGCGCGGCACGACGCCGGGCGTCGGCCTGATTTCGCCGCCGCCGCACCATGACATTTATTCGATCGAGGATTTGGCGGAGCTGATTCACGACCTGAAAAACGCGAACCCGAAAGCCCGCATCAACGTGAAGCTCGTATCGGAAGTCGGCGTCGGCACGATCGCCGCGGGCGTCGCCAAGGGCCGCGCCGACGTCATTCTGGTCAGCGGATACGACGGCGGCACCGGCGCTTCGCCGATCGGCTCGATTCGCCACGCGGGATTGCCGTGGGAGCTCGGCCTGGCGGAAACGCATCAGACGCTGATCCTGAACAATTTGCGCGACCGCGTCGTCGTCGAGACGGACGGCAAGATGATGACCGGCCGCGACATCGCGATCGCCGCCTTGCTCGGCGCCGAGGAATACGGCTTCTCGACGGCTCCGCTCGTCGTGCTCGGCTGCATCATGATGCGCGTCTGCCAGCTGGATACGTGTCCGGTCGGCGTCGCGACGCAAAATCCGGAGCTGCGCAAGAAGTTCATGGGCGACCCGGAATACGTCGTCAACTACATGCGCTTCCTGGCGGAAGAATTCCGCGAGATCATGGCGCAGCTCGGCTTCCGGACGGTCGAGGAGATGGTCGGACGCACCGATCGCCTCGACACGAAGAAAGCGATCGCGCATTTCAAGGCGCAGGGCGTCGATCTGGCCCCGCTGCTGCACATGCCGCAACTGCCGGAAGGCTCTTTCCGCTACAAAGCGAAGAGCCAAAATCACGGCCTGGAAGAGTCGCTTGACATGCAGCAGCTGCTTCAGGCGGCGGCGCCTGCCATCGAGAGCAAGCAGTCCGTCGAAGGGACGTTCCCGATCAAGAACACGAACCGCGTCGTCGGGACGATCGTCGGCCACGAGGTGACGATGAAGCACGGCAAGGACGGACTGCCGGAAGATACGATCCGGTTCCATTTCGTCGGAACCGCCGGCCAAAGCTTCGGCGCCTTTGTGCCGAAGGGCATGACGCTTTCGCTGGAAGGCGATGCGAACGACTATATCGGCAAAGGGCTGTCCGGCGGCAAAATCGTCGTCTACCCGTCGCCGAAGGCGACCTTTAAAGCCGAAGAGAACATTATTGTCGGCAATACCGCGTTTTACGGCGCGACGAACGGCGAAGCCTACATTCGCGGCGTGGCGGGCGAGCGGTTCGCGGTCCGGAACAGCGGCGCGAACGTCGTCGTCGAAGGCGTGGGCGATCACGGCTGCGAATATATGACCGGCGGGCGCGTCGTCGTCCTCGGGAACACCGGCCGCAACTTCGCGGCGGGCATGTCCGGCGGCATCGCCTACGTCATCGATTGGGACGGCGACTTCGTCAAGCGCTGCAACTTCGAGATGATCCTGCTCGAAAAGCTGGAGGACGAAACCGAAATCGCCGAAGTCCGCGGCATGGTCGAGAAGCATGTCCGCTATACGGGCAGCGAGCTCGGCGCGCGCGTGCTCGGCGAGTGGACGGAGTTCCTCCCGCGGTTCGTCAAGGTCATTCCGAAGGATTACAAGCGGATGATGGAGCAAATCGCCAAAGTTCAAGCCCAAGGCTTGAGCGGAGAGCAGGCGCTGCTCGCCGCCTTCGAAGCGAACATGCGGGATTTGTCCCGGGTCGGCGGGAATTAAATAAGTTCGGCGGCACCCCCCGGAAGGTTCGGGGGTGTCTTTGCGTTTCGCCGCCTTTCAAGGCCGACGAAGCCTTTATGACTTGTAATCGATCCAAAGTCCCCTTTTTTCTCTCTTAAAATATGGAAAAATGGTAAGTATTCTGGTTAAATTCCGTGGAAACGACAACAATGTTCAACATTCTTCGCGGCGCTTCTGTTATAGAATAAGGGTAGTCGGTGTTTTTTTTTTGAGGTTAGAAAAATGAGGGGATTGGGTGGAAATGGAGAGAAACGAAAGTGTTTCGAAAGAATCGAACAAAAGGAACGAATCCATTCAACCATTGGAACTCGACATCCGAAAAATCATGATTCAGATGGGCATCCGTGAGGAACGACGTCTGGAAGCGCTGCAGATGATTACATACAAGAGCGATGAGCCGCGATAACGAGTCAAACAAAAAAACTCCAAGGACGGATGAAAGGATCCGAAACGATCCGTCGCCTTAGAGATTTTTGTATCCGAAAGTTCGTTTATTGGTTTAATTGACGTTCCGCTCTGACGAAGGCGATGAATCGCCTGGCCTCCTCCGGCGAAAGCTTGCGGCCGTCAATCGTAAGGGAGAAGCGTTCGAGCAGTTCCTGATCGGAGAGCTCAAGATCTTCAACGAACTGCCGAACGTCCGTCTCCAACGTCGAATTCGGATTTTGGGTACGTCCTACCAGGTAATCCAGAGAAACTTTGAAAATGTCCGCGATTTTCGTCAGCGTCTCCGTATCGGGCTCTCTTCTGTTTTTCTCATAGTGGGAAAGGGCTGCGCGCGATATTCCGAGGGAAGACGAGAGCTCCTCCTGGGTCCAGCCTTGTTTCTCCCTAAGGAATGCAATACGGCTGCCGATATTCATTAATTGTCCCCCTTAGGCGTTTCTCTTGTTCAATCATAATACGAATAGTAAACAATTTCATTGATTGCGACGAAACGTCGCAACGCTTAATCGTTAGTATGATCCGTAAGGATGACGATTAAACCTACACGACATCAAAAAAGTAAGCAAGTATAATTATGACGTTTCTGTAGCACAAATGTCAAAAAAAACCTTGACTAGATACGAAATGTATCATACATTCAAAGTAGGATTATGATACATATGGTATCGGAGTGAAGGCCGTTGGACTTTGCCGCTGATGAAGACGAACTGAATTACCGAGATTGCCTTCCGATCAAAATTTATCATCTGGTTGCGGATATATCGATCAAAAAAATTCAGGAAAAAGAAATCCGCAGCAACAAGCAAAAGGTGTTGTTGAAGGAAATCAGCTTCAAAGGCTGCCGATTCCAGACCTTTTTGCGGATTCCCGCGCGCGATGACGTCGAATGGATGCTGGAGATCCAACTGGGGCTGCATACGGTCCGGTTAACCTCCGTTATCGAAAATTTCCGCGAAGAAGAAGGGCTGTTCGTATATTCCGCCTGCTGGAGGCTGACGAGCAGCGAGCAGCAAAATTTCGAATACAAGCTTAACGAATATTTGCGAACGGTGTTGGTTTCGAACCGACGGATATTGGAATTATATCGCGAAATTAGCGACAGACACGGGTAAGGTCGCGGCCGGAAACGGAACAACGCGTATGAAGGGAACGACCCGTCACCATAGCGAAAGGCCAGCCGTCAGCTGCGGCTGGCCTTTTACGCGATACGGACGTTAACTCCCCATCTGATATTCCAACAGCGTTCGGAACGTTCCCTTTTTGTCATTGGAAAGCTGAACATATCCTCCTTGTTCGACGATTCGGCCGTTTTCCAAAACGACGACCTGGTCCGAGTTGCGAATGGTGGAAAGGCGATGGGCGATGACAATGATGGTCATGCTTCCCTTCAGCCGTTCCAGGGCCGCTTGAATTTTCGCTTCGTTCTCGTGATCCAACGCGCTGGTGGCTTCGTCCAGGATGAGAATTTCCGGCTTTTTCAAAATCGCCCGCGCCAGCACGATCCGTTGACGCTCGCCCCCCGACAGCCGCGTTCCCCGATCGCCGATGACGGTATCGACGCCGTTGGGAAGGTTCCGTACGAATTCGTCGGATGCGGCAAATCGCAAAGCTTCCCAAATCTCCGTTTCCGTCGCATCGGGCTTCACCATCAGCAGGTTTTCGCGGATGCTGGCGTTAAACAGGAACGGGTCCTGCGAAACGTAACCGATCGATTGCCGGTACGAAGGAATCGTTTCATCGGTAATGGCCGCGCCATCGACGAGCAGCCGGCCCCGCTCGGGCCGGAGCAGACCGGTAAGGATATCGATCAGCGTGCTTTTCCCCGCGCCGGACTTGCCGACAACGGCGGTCATTTGATTGGCGGCGATTCGCAGCGAGATGTCGTTCAATGCGTAGACGGGCGAATCGGGATCGTAGCGAAAGCAAATTCCGCTGCATTCGATCCCTTGCGCGACGGGCAGCGGCCGGACCGGGGATTTCGTTTCCGCCGGAAACCGTTCGTTATGAAGCTTGCACTCGTTAAGCAAATCGTCCAGGCTCTTGAAAGCGGGAAGCACGGAGCCGAGCTGCTGGATATTGTTCTGAATGGAAATGACGAAGGGCCATAACCGGATGAAAATGAGGACGATCAAAATTAACTGCTCGATTTCGACTTGATAGAGCACGCGGGCGATAAAAATAAACGCAACCATGAGCAGCGCGGAGACGACGTTGTAGAAAAACTTCGTATTCATTTGCAGTTGAACGAAACGGGTCACGTTTCGCTCGATCTGCACGCTGACGGACTGAAACCAATTCAGATGGGAAACCTCAAGCCGGTTGCTTTTTATATCTTTGATCCCGTTCAACTGATCCGAAAGTCCCGAAAAATAGTCCAAGGAGAGCTCCGTCGTTTGTTTGCCGAGCCGCTTGGCCTTCGACACGCCCTTGCGCGAGAAGTACGCAAGAATCAAGCCGCTGATCAGAACGAACGAGGTCAGGGCGGCGGACGACCAGAAGGCGATTCCGATTTGAATCGTACAAAAGATCAAGGCCGAAACGAAGCCCAGAATCAGGGATACGCCTTGGGCGACGCGCCCGATTTCGGTCGTCAACAGTTGATTGAAATCGGATTTTCTTTTTTTAAGGAAAAACTCCCAATTGGCTTGCAGCAGCGCCCCGTAGGCTTTCACCTTGAGATGCCGGCTGAAGCCTTGCTGAATCCGGGTATCCAGCAGCACCTGATTCCGCTGCAGGAGCGTTTGTCCGATCGTGAGCAGCAGATAGATCGCCAGGACGATCGGCAAATTGATATCGATCGTAAACGCGCTTAACGACTCGAACAAGGATGAAACCAACGGAATATTTCCGAACTGAATGCTGGAGACGCCGACAAAATGAAGCATCGGAATCAGGAGCAGCAGCCCGATCCCGTTCGCGAGACTGCTGAGCAGCATCGTAAAAAGGTTAAGATAAAGTTTGAATCCGGCAAAGGCATGCAGCTGCTTCCAAAGGTTTACGATGAGTTTCATGTGGGAATCCCTTTCGTTTCCGGCATCCGTTGGCCGAATTTGGCGACAACGGTATACTGCTCCAGCCCTCCGGCTCCGGTAAGAATCAGTCCGCCGCTGCGGAGCCAGGCGTGCGCCACCAATTTGCCCGATGGGTCCCGGGCCGTTCCCATATAAAGCGTGCTGCCGATTCGCCGCCGCTGCAGCATTTTCATGCCGGCGATCGCCGAAACCAGGCACTTGCTTTCCCACCACGTATGCTTGCTGGCGACCCGAATCGCCTGGGATATTTGCAGGGCGATCCTTTCGTTCGCGAGGTTGCGGTCGTAGGAGGTTTCCGTCATCGGCTCCCCCAGCATCGGCGCGACCCGCGAAAAGGGCAGCGCCTTCAGGATGCGGGCCCAGCCCAAGTAGAGAAGGGCTTCCAACAGAAGCTTCTTTTTATCGGAGCGAAGGGAGAGAAACTTTTTCCATTTCCTCATTGCCGTTTACTCCGCTTGAATCAGCTGTTCGTCGACAAGACGCTGCAGGAAGGAAATCACATGCTGCTCGCATGACAGCGGATCAACGTCGTATTCCTGAACGAGGGTATCGACAATGCGTCTGACCGTCGTCGGGGTTTGAAGGAGCTCCCAAATCCTTCCCCCCGTTTCCCCCAGGTTGTAGTAGTTGCCGTTCCGGATGCTCATCATCACTTTTTCGCCGGACATATCGCTCGTCACGTGCCCTTGAACCTGGCAAACCGTGGTGTCCGGCTGTATTGCGGCAAGGTCCTTCATAACACGATACTCTCCTTTTCGACGGTTTGAAGAATGCGGCCCGGCAGCTCGTGCAGGGTATATTCGCCGGAAGAACGAGTCAGCCGGTAAATCGGAGTCGCGCGCGCGATCGCGACCGACGCGTCGAAGTGCCATTGCTCCAGATGCAAGGGAGCGATCAAAAAGTTGCGGTACGTATGGTAACGCAATAGCGGCAAGCTTTCGAGGCGTTCGACGGGATGCAGCTGCACGCCCGATTGCTTGGCCGCCGTCAACTCGAAAATTCCCGCCAGCGGGATCGGCTCGCTCGCGAATTTCGAAACGACGGGAATGCCGAATTTGTCCGCTTTGTTCCATAAAGGACGATATTCGCTTGCCTGGATCTCAAGCAAGGAGATGCTTTCTTGCCATAGCTTCTGCTGCGGATAAGCCGGAATGACGTGCGGAACGCCTCCGGCTTCCGGCAAAACGGAAACCGCAATGACGTCGTCGGTCAGGAGGGAATACCCTCGTTCGACGAAGGCAGCCGCGAGCGTGGATTTTCCGGCGCCCGAATTTCCGACGATCGCGTAGGCTCTGCCTCCGATCACGATTGCGCTGCCGTGAAGCGGAAGAATCCTTTTTTGAAACAGAACGGCTCCCATGCAGCTCCCGAGTATGTAAAGGCGAACGAGTCGTTCGTCGACGCCGGGCAGCGGGCAAACGCCGATTTTACGGCCGTCGCTGATCGAAGCGATGGCGACGTCGGGAAAATGAAAAAGAACCCGGTTATCCTTGACCCGATAAATGCGATTGGCCGTTTCCTCTTCCTTCCATGCGTCCAGTAGATCGGCCATTCCGATTTCGATATCCGCAGGGCCGCGGTCGGAACCGGGAAGCAGCTCCGGAAACTCGATCTCGCTGGCGATCCGGAAGCCGAAAGCGGTATAGCGGAATTTAGGTTCGAAACGAATGAATACCACCGCCTCAGTCGGTCATGAAATAGACGGCCCTTATCCCGAAAACTGAAGGCATAAGGGCCGCTTGAAGCTTAGAAACTACGATTAGGAAGCCAGAATAGGACCGGTGTTGCCGCCCGTCTGCTGACCGTCGTCATAGAGATCGGCGTCGAGTTGGGAACCAACCCAAACCCAGTCCACATTCGTCGAACCCGTTCCAAGCATCGTTTCCCGAACGTTAAGTACTTCTATTTGCGGCTCTTTCCACATTTTTTTCATCGATTTCACCTCCTTTCACGCTAATTTATTCGAAGCTTTTCAAAAACCGGTTCACAATCAGGCCGCGCATGACCAATTTCATGTCGGGGTCTACGGCAAGCTCGGGCTTTGGCGGCTGCGCCTCCAGTTTGACCAGCGAGCTTCGAATTTGAGAGACGTTTAAGCACTCGGCCGCAATCGCGCTGTCGCCAATCGCCTTCGCTTCCCGGACAAATTCCGGCCAGCTCGGCAGCATCCGGTGAACCCAGTCCGTCGCTTGCACGCCTTTGAAGCGCATATTCAGCCGAATCTTGTCGGGCAAGTACCGCTCGGTTGCCCTGCGGATCAACGAGCGTCCGACCCCGTTCAGAACATACTGCTCGATCGGAACGGACAAGCAGAAACGAACGACCCTCGGGTCGGACGTCGGATCGCGTTCCCACAGTCCGTAGCGAAGCGAAAGCTTGGCGCCCGACATGCCCTGCATGCTCAGCAGGGCCAGGTTGCCCAAGTAATTTTGCCGTTCCTCCAGCATGCTCTCGTTGGGGTTCTCGAGTCGGCCGAACAGCTCGCCCTTCTTTTCGAACACTTGGGTTTTCGCCGCGAAGTCCGGATGAATCATGGACGGAAACGTCCGCTCCGGCTTTGCTCCGGAGAACGGAAAGCCGCCTGGAAAGGGAGCGGCCAGCATGCCGATCTTGGGGAAGAGCCGCGATCTGCGCATTTTCATCTGCTTGCTGAGCAGGGTGGCTTGCCGATAGAAGCGAATCCACTGCCACTTTTTCAGCAGAAAAACGCAGTATTGCGCCGCGGAGCCCCAGGATACGGTGTTGTTTCCCTTGGCCCCCGTCAGCAGCACGCCGATCCCTTCCGAACGGGCCGATTCGAAAACTTCTTTTATCCAGAAGGAGTTTTCGAAAAATTTATACGGCATCTCCAGCATCCGAAGCCACTCGTCGATTTCCGAATACGGGCTCCGTCCGGGGCAATTCAGGTAGCGGTCCCGAATGTTGCCGACATGCCGGACCGTCTCCCGGATGAACGGCCGCTCGTCGGGGACCATGTGAGGAGCCGTCCACGGCTTGAAGTCGGGCGCGGGCACCGAGCTGTAGGTATAAAGCGTCTTTCCCTCATGCCGCAGCGCCATGGCCGCGAAGCTCGCGACGCTTCCGGAATCGAGTCCCCCGCTAAGCGTAGCTCCGACCTGTTTGTGCGTCCGAAGCCTGGCGGAAACCGCCTTGCCGAACACGTCGCGAAACGCTTCCTCGTATTCCCCGTCGGAGCTCAGGTTCAGCCGTTCTTCGGATACCAACGACCCGTATCGGGTAAGCGAGAGCCTGCCGTTTCTCAGGGTGAAGGAGTGCCCCGGCGGGATCTGGCCGATGTGCCGATAAGCGGTTGAGCCGGGATCGGTCGAGTCGAGAGCCGTAGGGAGAGCCAGAAAGTCGGCCAGCCAGTCGCGGTCAAGCTCCCTCTCGATGCCCGGAACGGAAAACATCGGCGCGACGGCGGAACAAAAGACGAACTTTTCCCGTTTCCGTCCGAAAGCGTAGTACAGCGTCCGGCTGCCGGTCAAATCCCGCGAGCCGAACAGCTGGCGTTTGTCCGCATCCCAAATGACGAAGGCAAAGTCGCCGAGCAAAAATTTGGCGGAATCTTCTCCCCATTTTTCGTAAGCCAGCAAAATCAGCTCGCTGTCGGACATTCCGTTTCGAAGGGGAAAAGGGATCCGCAGCCTGTCGCACAATTCATCCCGGTTGTCCAGGAAGGCGTCCGCCGTAATGGCCAATCGGAGTTCTTCTTTATATAGAGGCAAAACTTCATGAACCGATTCGGGAGTCACCCGCTGAGCATGGCAACCGAGAAACGCGAAACGGTCGTGCCAGACCCGCGAATCGTCGGCGGGATAGTTGCGCATCGCCTGCATGAGGCGAAGTCCGTCATCTGCCGGAAAATCGACAGCTTGGTCCGTTTTTACGACACCGGCAATTAAACTCATGATGCCTCCTCGAACAGAGTCCGACATTACTCATGGATTAAATTATACAGAAAATCAAACAATATGCAACGGTACGTATCATTTTTTACAGAAAAAGATACAATATGTTTCAGATAAAGTTTACGGAATATGCTGTAAACCCTTACAATCCTTTTCCAGCGCGGAAGCCGAAAGTTTATGAAAAAAGAAATGAAAAAAGGCATTGACAGTAAGCGAATACACATCGTATTGTGAACGTATAAAAGTGATACGAATTGTATCATGCCACTTCAATAAAAAGGATGGATGAGGATGAGAACAGTTCGAAAAGCGATTATACCCGCCGCTGGAATGGGAACCCGGTTTCTGCCCGCGACCAAAGCGATGCCGAAAGAAATGCTTCCGATCGTCAACAAGCCGACTATTCAATACATTGTCGAAGAAGCGATCAATTCCGGCATCGAGGATATCATTATCGTCACGGGAAAAGGCAAGAGGGCCATCGAGGATCATTTCGACAACGCGTTCGAGCTCGAGCAAATGCTGATGCAAAAGGGAAAAGTCGATTTGCTTGGCGAAGTGATCAAGTCCTCCAAGGTCGAGATCCATTACATACGTCAAAAAGAAGCGAAAGGATTGGGCCATGCCATTTGGTGCGCCCGCAAATTCATCGGCGACGAACCGTTTGCCGTTTTGCTCGGCGACGACATCGTAGAGGCCGAAACTCCGTGCATCCGGCAATTGGTCGATCAATTCGAGCGGCTCCAGCAATCCGTTATCGGCGTTCAGTCCGTGCCGATCGAAGAGACCTATCGGTACGGGATCGTCGACCCGTTGCTTGCCAACGGCCGACTCTATCAGGTGAACAAATTCGTAGAAAAGCCGGCGAGAGGAAAAGCGCCGTCGAATTTGGCCATTCTCGGCCGCTACGTATTGACGCCGGATATTTTTCATTACCTTGAAAAGCATGAAATCGGAGCGGGCGGCGAAATTCAGCTGACGGACGCGATCGAAAGGCTGAACCAGGACCAGGGGGTATACGCCTATGAATTCGAAGGAAAGCGGTACGACGTCGGCGAAAAGCTGGGATTCATTTTAACGACGCTGGATTTCGCGATTAAAAATCACGAGCTCCGTCATCCGCTGCTTACAGCTCTGGAAGAAATCATTGAACGCGAAAGAGCGGAGCCGCTGCTCGTTTCTCAAAAAAACGAAAGATAAGATCGGCAAAGCAGTTGACAAGTTACAAATTGTATCATAATCTTATAAATAGCTCCGAAATGTTCCTTATTGTAACAAAAAACTGCCGAGATTGCTGAATCTTTTTTTCGAGCGGAGGATTAGGAATGGAATTAAAGGAAGTACTTGCCTTACTCAGAAAACACCTGTGGCTAATCGCACTCGTCGTCATCATCTCATGTCTTGCTACCGCGTTATACAGTTACAACAATGCTTCGCCATACTACCGGGCTTCTGCAAAACTACTTATTAACTATGCCAATCCCAACAACGGTACCACTTCGATCGACATTAACTCGATCAACACGAACATTCGGCTAATCAACTCGTACAAAGAAATCATCTTGTCCGAGGCCATCCTGAACAAGGTTGCCGAAGCCAATCCGGATTTGAACATGACCGGCAAGCAGCTGATGGGATCCGTAGCGGCCGGCTCGTCGGAAGACTCGCAAATCATGACGGTGACGGTCTACAACGAGAATTACCAAACGGCCGTCAGGTTGACCAACGAGGTGGCCGAAACGTTCCGCCGCGAAATTCCGAATATTATGAAGCTGGATAACGTAACGATTCTCACTCCGGCGGATCCGAACGCTCCTCCCGTCAATTTGGCTTCAAATCCGATGCTTAATGTTGTGCTGGCGTTCCTTCTATCGTGCATGATATCTATCGGTTTTGTCATTTTGCGCAATTACCTGGACGATACGGTGAAAATGGAAGCCGATATCGAAAAAACGGTCGGTTATCCGACTTTGTCCGTCATTCAAGTGATTCGCAGCAAGGACTTGAAGCCTCGCAGGAGCAACAATTTCCCTTCCCAACCATCTCACAAAGCAGGTGAACAGACATATGCCGCCGCAAACCGCTAATTCGAAACTGATCGTGCACCGCAACCCAAGCTCATCTTTATCCGAGGCTTATCGGGCTCTTCGAATGAATATCCAGTTTGCATCCGGCGAGGATCCCGTCAAAACGATCATGGTAACTTCGCCCGGCAACGGCGACGGGAAGTCGACCACGATTGCCAATCTGGCTGTCGCCTATGCGCAAGAAGGGA
Organism: Cohnella algarum; assembly: GCF_016937515.1. Lineage (NCBI taxonomy): Bacteria > Bacillati > Bacillota > Bacilli > Caryophanales > Paenibacillaceae > Cohnella > Cohnella algarum. The sequence continues at coordinate 568,935 of NZ_JAFHKM010000002.1, read as the reverse complement.
AAAAAACGCTTCTGATCGACGGGGATATAAGAGACCCGTCCCTGCATCACCTGTTTTCGCTTTCCAATGTATCCGGTCTGACGAACGCGTTATTGAACGAAAAGGGATGGAAGTCGGTTATTCAGGCAACCCAAATCCCCAGGCTATCCGTCATGACTTCCGGTATCACGCCTTTGCATCCATCCGATCTGCTCGCTTCAGAATATTTGCCGGACCTCATTTCAGACATCAAGCAACACTTCGATATCGTCCTGTTCGACTCGCCGCCGCTGCTGACGGTTACCGACGGCCTGAAAATCTGTTCGTTATGCGACGGCGTGTTTATCGTCGCAAGCCAAGGCAAGACCAAAAAAGCATTGCTCAAAAAAGTAAGGCAGTCCCTTGAGCATGCGAATGCCCGCGTACTGGGCGTGGTTTTGAATAAGACGAAATATTCAAAAATTTTATAGCTTGCTAGGTTCTCGCGAACGCGGATGGCGGAAGCGGCCATCAGGGAAAGCCTGCTGCCTCCTTTATCACTGCAGGTACTCGGTCATGCTGTGGGTTCATCGGACCTTAGACGTTTATCGTCGAGGGTATGACGTGAGGGGGGGTTAAATGCCCCGATTATCCCTTTCTTTGGGAAAGCTTGACCTTTGCCGCTCTATTGCAAGGATAGGGAGACAAAGGTCAGGCTTTTTATAAAAATTACGGAGTGGATACAGATGAACATCATCCTGCTAGCCGGAGGAAGCGGAACGAGGCTTTGGCCGTTAAGCCATTCCGACTTCCCGAAACAATTCGTGAAATTGAAGGGTATGCCGAAAACGATTTTCCAAATGACGGTTGACCGCTGTCTGAAGCTTGCCCCGCTTGAAAATGTATACGTCGTGACAAACCGCTCGTATGCGGGAATCGTACACCAGCAAATCGAGCAAATGGGGTTCCGGATCCCGGCCCCGAACGTCCTGGTCGAGCCATCGAGCAAAAACACGTTGCCCGCGATCGCTTATGCTGCGCAGCACATTCACGCGAAAGGAAATCAATTGGCCCTGGTCCTCCCCTCGGATCACATTATCGAGGACGATCGGAAATTCGCGGATAGAATCGAATTGTCCCTGCCGCTCACTGATCAACGGCTGGTCATTTACGGAATCAAGCCAAGCAAGCCCCATTCCGGGTATGGATACATAAAGCCGGGAGACCCCGATTTCATCGGATTCCGCGTGGAGGAATTCAAGGAGAAGCCGTCCGAAGCGCTGGCGGCGGAGCTGATCCTGGAAGGCTGTCTATGGAACAGCGGAATCTTCGCGTTTCAAACCGGCGTTTTTTTGGAGGAGCTCAAGGAACATTGTCCCGACGTTTACGATGCGTTTCTCCTCCCGTCCGTTCAGCAAAAATACGAAAACACGCCAGGCATTTCGATCGATTACGGGGTCATGGAACGTTCGAGACGGGTTTCCGTCGTGCCGATGGATGTCAGGTGGAACGACCTTGGAAGCTTCGACTCGTTTTTTGACGAATACAGGCCCGACGAGAACGGAAATATTACGTTTTCCGATGAAGTGCTGATCGATTCGACGGGAAATTTGGTTTATTTGGAGCAGGATCGAAACGTGGCGTTAATCGGCGTGGACGACCTGATTATTGTCGAGAAGGACAATTTCTTGCTGATCTGCAAAAAAAGCCAGTCCCAGAAAGTGAAGGACATCGTTCAGCAATTGAAACTGCGGGCGGCCGAGGTCGTTACATGAAGTTCGGCTCTTTGCGGCGAAGCTTGTCCTGGAGCTTGATCGGAAATGTGTATTTCGCCGCAGCGCAATGGCTGCTTCTGGTCGTTATCGCCAAGTTCGGGTCCGCCGCGATGGTCGGTCAATTTTCGATCTGCCTTGCCATCGTCACGCCGATCATGACGCTGACCAACCTCCAGCTTCGGGTCGTTCAAGCGACCGATACGCAGAATCAATATCTGTTCCGGGACTTGATGGGCCTTCGTTTGCTTACGATCGTCGTTTCCGTTCTGCTGGCGCTTATCGCCGTGTTCGCGTTCGGCTACGATTCCGAAACGGCAATGGTCCTCGGGTTCGTCTTGTTGGCCAAAGCGGTGGAAAGCGCAAGCGACGTAAGTCATGGCGTCTTTCAAAAGCATGAGAACATGAGAGCGCTGGCCATCTCGAAAATCATCAAGGGCACGATCGCGATTCCGGTATTCGCCGCGATCCTGCAAACGAGCGGCAGTCTCGTGTGGGCCGCGTTCGGATGGATGGTTTCCTGGCTGATCTCCCTGTTCATTTACGATCTGCCGAAAACGAAACGCTACGAGGCCGTATTTCCCCGAATTCGGTGGAAAGAGTGCCTCCGGGTCGTAAAAATCTGCTTGCCGCTGGGAATCGTGTTTATGCTGACTTCGCTGAACACGAATATACCCCGATTTTTCATCGAGCGTTCGGTCGGAGTCGAGCAATTGGGGCTGTTTACCGCTGTTTCCTACCTTCTGGTTGCGGGCAGCACGGTCGTTTCCGCTTTAGGGCAGGCGGCGACGTTTCGTTTGGCGAAAAGCCTGGACGATAAGGAGTTCGGGCATTTTTACCGGCTCACGTACAAGCTGATGGGACTGGGATTGGCGTTGGGGCTTCTGGGCATTGCCGCGGCCGCGGTCGCCGGCAAGACGATCCTTGCGCTCCTGTACACCGCGGAGTATGCGCAGTATTCGACCGTATTCCTCATCGTCACGGTAGCGGGTCTGATCGATTACGTTGCGGTATTCGGGGGCTACGGGCTTTCCGCGACGAAAAAATTCGGCGTTCAGCCCTATTTGGGCCTGATTTGGACCGCGGCCGTCATCGTCTCCTGCTTTTTTTTGGTGCCGGCCTACGGGGTGGAAGGAGCCGCTTACTCCCTGGTGGTGTCAAGCTTCGCGCGGTTGGTCGCGCAATGGATCGCTTTGCGGCTCATCACCTCCAAAATGCGGAAGGTGTCGAATCGAGAGAGGGTGATTTTGCATGAAACTATTGTTTGATCTGATCGCGACCCAGCCTTGCGGAGAATCGAAATTTCACGGGGGCGGGGAGTACGCGAAAATCGTATTCAAGCATCTTGTCGCCAAAGCCGACGCCGGCAGCCTGGCCTGCTTTTACGACAGCGGATTGGAATTGGACGAGGAAATTCGCGGCCTGGTGGAACGCAACCGTCTCGAGCTGATCGCGCTCAGCACGAACGAGGAACTGTCGGGCTTGCTGAACAAGGGGAACTATTCCGTCTTTTACAGCGCCCTGCCTTATCGGTACCACGATCTTAAGATCGAGCGGGCGGACGTCAAACTGATTTATACGATTCACGGGCTGCGAGAAATCGAGCTTCCGACCGACCGCTACGAAGGCAAGTATCGCCAGGGCGTTTCCGAAAAAATGAAGTTCGTTCTGAAAAGCTTGTTCGGAGCTTCTTACGTCCGGCACAAAAAAGAACAGATCGAGAAACTGTTGAAGTCGAAAGCCCCGCTCGAAATCGTCGTGCCTTCCTTCCATACGAAATACAGCTTGATCAACTATTTTCCCGAGTTCGACGCCTCGAACGTGAAGGTCATGTACAGTCCCCGAAAAACCGAGGAAAGCGACAAGTTTTTCGATTTGTCGCCGTATGGCGTCGAGCCGCGCGGCTATTTTTTGCTGATCAGCGGCAACCGATGGCTGAAGAACGGATACAGGGCGACTCGGGCTCTCGATGAAATTTACGGCGCGTTCCGGACGAATGTCAAAACGGTCGTTCTTGGCGTGAAAAATAGCGACATGTACAAAAAAGCCATCCGAAATCCGGAGCAATTCGTGTTCCTGGATTACGTAAGCTCGGAACAGCTCGATTTTTTCTACCGTCAGGCCTTCTGTTTCGTTTATCCGACGCTTAACGAAGGATTCGGCTATCCTCCGCTCGAAGGAATGCGGCACGAAACGCCGGTGATCGCCTCCTCCATCACCTCCATTTCCGAGGTTTGCCGCGACGGGGTCATCTATTTCAACCCGTTCAGCATCGAGGAGATGAAAAACAGAATCATCAGCGTCCTGTTCGATTCGGACATTCGCGAAGCGTACGCCAGAAGAGGAAGGGAAGTGTACGAAGCCGTCTCCAGCAAGCAGGACGAGGACCTGGATCGATTAATCGGGCTGCTCCTCGGAGAGGAACGGATTTCCGAACCGGCAGGCGCAAAGGATTCGGAATTGGAGGAGCTCGAAAAAGCGTTTGTCGTTTAACCATCGTTAGAAGGGAGGGTAATTGCGGCAATGGAAATCTTGAAAAATTCATCCCCGTTGCATCCCTCGGATCTGCCTCTCGAGCTGCCAAGGATTCATCCGACGAATAAAACGTACTGTAAAATCGTCAAGCCCGCTTTGGATAGAGTACTCGGCTTTGTGCTCATCGTCGTTCTTTCCCCGCTGCTAGCGCTCATCTATGTGCTTATCCGGCTTGATTCGAAGGGGAACGGAATTTTCAGGCAAGAGCGGATCGGCGCCGGAGGAAAAGTGTTTACGATTTATAAGTTTCGGACGATGTATGCCGACGTCCCCATGCAGGGGCGTTCTCCGGAAAGGGGGAACGACCCGCGGATCACGAGAGTCGGCCGGTTCCTCCGGAAAACAAGTCTTGACGAGCTGCCGCAGCTTTTCAACATTTTGAAGGGAAACATGAGCTTTATCGGCCCGCGTCCGGAGCAGAGATCGATCGTCGAGGCCCATTTTTCGAATCAGGATTACTATCGCTTTCTGGTCAAGCCCGGGATAACGGGGCTTTGGCAGACGAGCGAGGACCGGAAAAAGCCGATCCACGAAAATTTGCATCATGATTTTTATTATATCGATCAAATCTCTTTCGCGATGGACCTGAAAATCATTTTTCGAACCGTCAAGGTTATTTTTAAAAGCAATACCTATTAATAGCTGCCTTCATTAGCTGCTCCCCTGCGCACGGAGGCGTGCTGAAAGACCAATAAAATCAAGCCTAGAGGAGGCGTATCGATTTGAAAAGAGCGCTTATTACGGGAGGCAGCGGGTTTATCGGGAGTCATTTGATTGAAGCCTTGCTGGACGAAGGCGGCTGGGAGGTCACTTGCCTCGACAATTGGGATCCGTTCTACGATTCGTCCATTAAAGAGAGCAATATGGAGAAGGCGCTGAAGCACGAAAATTTCCGATTCGTGAAAGGCGATTTATTGCAGCTGGATCAAATCGGCAGCGAGCTGGACGCCCCTTACGACGTTATCGTTCACTTGGCGGCAAAAGCAGGCGTCCGTCCGAGCATCGAAGATCCGGTCGGCTATTACCGGACGAACGTCGAAGGGACGCAGCGGCTTCTCGAGTGGGCCAGGACGCGGGGAGTTCCCCAGTTCGTCTTCGGATCGTCGAGCAGCGTGTACGGCGTGAATCCGAACGTCCCCTGGCGCGAGGACGATGATGTCCTGAACCCGATCAGTCCTTACGCAAGCACGAAGGTAAGCGGCGAACTGCTGGGCCATGTCTACAGTTCCCTGTATAACATCCGGTTCGTTGCCCTGCGTTTCTTTACCGTTTACGGTCCGAGACAGCGCCCCGATCTGGCCATACATAAATTTACGCGCTGCTTGTTCGAAGGCAGACCGATTCCGAAGTTCGGCAACGGAGAAACCCGTCGGGATTACACCTACATCGAGGACATCGTTTCGGGCATTCGCCATGCCATGGATTACGATCAATCGTTATACGAGGTCATTAATCTGGGGAATAACGATTCGGTCACCCTGAATGAGCTTATCCGCACCCTTGAAGAAGCATGCGGAAAAAAAGCGTTGATCGAGCAGCATGACCATCAGTTAGGAGACGTTCCCCAAACGTATGCGGACATCGGCAAAGCCTCCCGTCTGCTTCATTACGCTCCCCGCACGAACATCAAGGACGGAATCGCCAAATTCGTCGAGTGGTACGTCGAAAAGCACGGAGTGGTCAATTATGCCCCTTAAGATTTTGTCGATTCACAATACGTATTTGATTCGGGGGGAGAGGACGGCTCGTTCGCCGCCAAGAACAAGCTTTTGAAGGATAAGGGGCACCACGTCGTCATTCATACGGAATCGAATACGAGAATCGAGCAGCTGGGAAAAATCCGCACGGCCGCGAAAACGATCTGGTCGAAAGAAACCTCCAAATATTTCAAAAAATTGCTGACCGAACAGCGGATCGATCTGATCGAATGCGAGAACACGTTTCCCCTCATCTCGCCTTCCATCTATTACGTTGCCAACGAAATGGGCGTTCCGGTCATCCAGAACATCAGGAACTACCGGCTGCTATGCCCCAACGCGCTGTTTTTCCGCGAAGGCCGGGTTTGCGAGGATTGCATGGGGAAGTTCGTGCCGTGGCCGGGCGTCAAAAACAAATGCTACAAGGAAAGCCTGGCGGGAAGCGCGACGATCGCGGCGATGTTGACGACGCACCGCGCTTTGGGAACCTGGCGGGATAAAGTGGATATGTACGTGGCGTTGACGGAATTCGCCCGCGACAAGCTGATCCAAGGGGGCATTCCATCCGACCGGATTGCGGTGAAGCCGAATTTCGTGCCCGATCCGGGCGAGGGAAGCGGCGAAGGCGACTATGTATTGTACGTCGGCAGATTGTCCCCGGAAAAAGGAATCGATACGCTGCTGGCCGCATGGAAGCTGCTGAAAAACCCGATCCGGTTAAAAATCGCCGGCGACGGGCCGCTCACCGAACTAGCGCTTCAGGCGGCCGAAACGAATCCGAATATCGAGTATGTCGGCTCCAAATCGATCGAAGAAGTTTACGATGTGATGGGGGAAGCAAGGCTGCTCGTTTTTCCGTCCGTTTGGTACGAGGGGCTGCCGAGGACGATCATCGAAGCCTACGCGAAAGGCACTCCGGTCGTGGCTTCGAAATTGGGAGCGATGGAGAGCATCGTCCGCGACGGGGTGACGGGAAGCTACTTCGAGCCGGGAAACGCTTCGGATTTGGCCATGAAACTTGACGCGCTGCTGAGCGACGAGGAAAAGCTGCGACGTATGCGAACAAATGCCCGAAAGGAATTTGAAAACAAGTATACGGCGGAGCGGCATTACGACCTGCTCATGAACATTTACGATCGCGTTTTGACCCATTACCCGAAAAAACTTAAAAAAAGCCAATAAACAGGAGGAGAACCATCATGTCCATCGTCATCATTACGGGATCGGCCGGCCTGATCGGCTCGGAAGCGACGGAGTTTTACACGAAAGCGGGATACAAGGTCATCGGAATCGACAACAACATGCGGGAAACGTTTTTCGGCGCGGAAGGCTCGACCGTGTGGAATCGGCAGCGGCTGGAGGCAACCCTCGGCTCCAAATACGAGCACTACAATATCGATATCCGCAATCAGGAAGGCGTCAACGAGCTTTTTGCGAAGTACGGAAGCGATATTTCCCTCATTATTCATACCGCCGCCCAACCCTCCCACGATTGGGCCGCCCGCGATCCGTTCACGGATTTCGGGGTGAATGCGAACGGCACGCTGAACCTGCTCGAAGCGACGAGGCAGCATTGCCCCGAGGCCGTATTCATCTTTACGTCCACGAACAAGGTGTACGGAGACCGGCCGAATACGCTGCCCCTCGTCGAAAGTGATACGCGCTGGGAAGTGGCGGCCGGCCACCCGTTCGAGAACGGCATTTCTGAGGAAATGAGCGTCGATCAAAGCATGCATTCCCTGTTCGGCGCCTCCAAGCTCGCGGCCGACGTGCTGGTGCAGGAATACGGCCGGTATTTCAATATGAAGACCGTTTGCTTCCGGGGCGGCGTGCTTAGCGGCTCGAAGCAATCGGGGGTTCAGCTTCACGGCTTCATCAATTATTTGGTCAAATGCGTCATGACCGGCACGCCTTATACGATCTTCGGCTATAAAGGCAAGCAAGTGCGCGATGTCATCCATTCCAGCGACGTGATTTCGGCCTTCCATGCTTTCTTCGAACGGCCGCGCCGCGGCGGGGAAGTTTACAATCTGGGCGGAGGAATCGCGTCGAACGTGTCGATGCTCGAAGCGATTCAATTGACCGAAGAAATCAGCGGAAGAAAGCTGAGCTACCAGTACGTGGACACGGCCCGCGCGGGCGACCACCAATGGTACGTTTCGGACTTGACGAAGTTTCAATCGCACTACCCGGAATGGAAGCAGCAGTTCAACCATATTCGGCTGATCATCGAAGGCATCTTCGAAGAAAACAAAGAGCGCTGGAGAGTCACGGTATGATCGACAAAGGCAAATACCCGATCGGCGGAGTGAACATCAATGCCGCGGATTACGAAGGAGCCGTCAAGAAAATCGTTTCGGCGGCCGAACGCGGCGTCCCCTTTGCAGTTTCGGCTCTTGCGGTGCACGGCGTCATGACCGGACGCCTGGATCCCGTTCACCGGCGCAGGCTGAACGGCCTCGATCTCGTGCTTCCCGACGGCCAGCCGGTCAGATGGGGACTGAATCTGCTCTACCGGACCAATCTGAAAGAGCGGGTTTACGGTCCCGACCTGACGTTAAAAGTGGCGGAGGCCGCAGCGAGGCATAAACTTCCGGTCTATCTGTACGGCAGCAAGCTGGAAACGCTGCAAAGCTTCAGCGCAAACCTGAAAAAGAAATTCCCCGATCTGATCATTGCGGGGATGGAACCGTCCAAATTCAGAAGGCTGAACGAAATCGAAAAACGGGAGGTCGCGGCCCGAATTATCGCGAGCGGCGCCAAAATCGTCTTCGTCGGATTGGGCTGTCCGAGGCAGGAAGTGTGGGCATACGAATACCGGAAGCTGCTGAACATGCCGCTTCTCGCCGTGGGAGCCGCCTTCGACTTTCATGCCGGCACGTTGAAGCAGGCTCCGGGCTGGATGCAGCGCAGAGGGCTCGAATGGTTTTACCGGTTGACCCAGGAGCCCAAAAGGCTTTGGAAACGATATTTATATTTAAATCCGTTGTATTTGTTGACGTTGTTCGGCCAGTGGACGGGAATTTTGCGAATATCCGCGTTAGGCCCGACCGGAGACGAGCCGGAAGAATCCTATGGATGATATGGAGGGAGAAAGCGAATGAAAAAAATATTGATTACGGGCGCAGCGGGATTCCTGGGCTCCCATTTGGCCAAATCGCTTGTCGAAGCAGGGGATCGGGTCGTCGGCATGGACAATTTGTCGACGGGCAAATCCAAAAATCTGGACGGTCTGATCGGTCATCCGGCCTTCTCGTTTATCGAATCCGACGTGTCCCGGCGCGAAACGCTCGATTTGCCCGAGCTGCAGGACGTCGAGGAAATTTACCATCTCGCCTCTCCAGCTTCTCCGCGGTTTTACCAGGCATCCTCGTTGGAAACGATCAGCGTCAACACGATCGGAACGCAAAATATGCTGGAATTGGCCAAACGGACCGGCGCCAAAATTTTATATGCCAGCACCAGCGAGGCTTACGGGGATCCCGAGGTTCATCCCCAACCGGAGGACTATCGGGGAAACGTGAATACGTGGGGGCCCCGGGCCTGCTACGACGAAGCGAAAAGGCTGGGCGAGGTCTATTGCTACGAGTACAACCGGCTCTACGGCGTGAGCACCAAGGTGGTGCGCATTTTCAATACGTACTCCGCCGGCCTCCGGAACGACGACGGAAGGGTCATCTCGAACTTTGTCACCCAGGCTTTGACCGGCCAGGACATTACGGTCTACGGCGACGGCAGCCAGACCCGTTCCTTCTGCTATGTGGACGACACGCTTCGCGCCTTCCGGCTTGCCATGGATGCCGATCAGGCGACCGGAGAAATCATCAACGTCGGCAACCCCGTAGAGTACACCATTCTGGAAGTGGCGCAAACGGTGAAGCGGTTGGCCGAATCGTCCAGCCGGATCACGTTTCACGATCTTCCGAAGGACGACCCGAAGGTCCGCCGTCCGGTCATCGAGAAAGCAAGACGCCTGTTGAACTGGGAACCCGAAATCGATCTGGAAGAAGGGCTGAAGCGGACGATTTCCGTATACAGGGAGCAATTGCTGGCCGCGGACGTTTAATTTCAAAAGAAAAATAAGGAGGCTTATCATGAATATCGTATGCATCGGTTCGGGTTATGTGGGGAGCGTCACGGGCGCTGCATTTGCAACGCTTGGGCACAAGACGACCGTGATCGATATCGACAGGAAAAAGGTGGAGCTCATCAATTCGGGGAAAAGCCCGATCTACGAGCCGGGGTTGGACGAATTGATCTCTTCCTACATCGGCAATACGCTTTTCGCGGTCGATCATTACGAGGTCGTGCGCGAGGCGGATGTTGTTTTCATTGGCGTCGGCACGCCTTCGAAGCCGGACGGCACGGCCGATCTGAAATATATCAAGCTGGCGGCGCAGGGGATCGGCAAGCATTTGAATGCCGAACGGTTTACGGTCATCGTCAATAAATCGACCGTTCCCGTCGGCACGGCCGATCTCGTTTCCTCCATTATAGAGGAGAATTCCGGCCTGATTCCGAACGAGCATTTTGCCGTCGTCAGCAACCCCGAATTTTTGCGCGAAGGGTACGCCCTGGAGGACGTGTTCTTCCCCGACCGGATCGTCATCGGGGCGGACAACGAACGCGCCAGGGCGATGATGAGCGCTCTTTATCAAGGAATCGTCCAACGGGAAAATTACTTCGAAAAAAGCGCCGATTTTCAATTCGACTACAAACTCGACAACAAGAAGCCGGATTATTTCGAAACGGATATCAAAAGCGCCGAAATGATCAAATACGCATCGAACGCGTTTTTGGCCGTGAAGATCAGCTATATCAACGAAATCGCCCGGCTGTGCGAGGTTTTGGGAGCCGACGTGACGGCCGTGTCCAAAGGAATGGGACTCGATTCCCGGATCGGCAACAAATTTCTGCAGGTCTCCAGCGGCTGGAGCGGAAGCTGCTTCCCGAAGGATACGGCCGAACTGTTGGCCACGAGCCGGAAATACGGGTGCGAACTGGGCGTCATCGAGGCCGCGGTGCAATCCAATCTGCAGATGCACAACTTCGTGGCCGACAAAATCAAGCGCCGGTTGAAGTCGCTGAACGGCAAAACGATCGGCATTCTCGGCCTTACGTTCAAACCGAACACGGATGACGCAAGAAATACCCAGGCATCCGTCATCATCCGCGAATTCGCCGAAGTCGGGGCCCGGATCAAAGTTCACGATCCGCAAGGAATGACGATGTTCCGCGCGTTGAATCCGGAACTGGATATCGCCTATTGCGACGATCCCCTCGAAGTGGCGGAACAGGTCGACGGGCTCGTGCTGCTGACGCACTGGCAGGAGTATGCGGACTTGGATTGGAAGGAAATGTTCAACAAGGTTCGTACCCCGTATCTTCTCGATACCCGGAACTTCCTCGACCATTTGTATTTGCGCGAGATCGGCTTTGATGCCGAAGGATTGGGAGTCGGCTCCTCCAAACAGGAAAGCAGGGCGGATAAAACCGTTGCGGTTTGAGCCGAAGAGCAAAGTCTGGGGAATGACGGCATGTCTGTCCGGTCCCCGGACTTTTTTTTCGTTAAACGCGATATCCGACCAACGCGAGGTGCTGTTGGGAGGGATTGGGGGGGACGCAAGTGAACGATTCCGGAAGCCGGAGAAGGCATCTCGATGTTCACGGCATTCAAACGTACGGGCTATCGGCTGAGGAGGAAGATAGCGGTGAGTAGTTCTATTGAATCAGGACTGGACCTCGGTTCGTTTTCCAAAGAGCTTCATTTGTTGGTAGCAATGCTGGAATTATCGAATCGACCGGAAAGATTGGAGCGCGTTGCTCAAAAAATCGACGACGGAACAGACTGGTTCCTCTTTCTCAAACTCGTGGAATTTCATCGGGTTTACCCCTCCATTCGCCACATCCTCCAATCCGTAAACCGAACAATCGTCCCGAAGCAAGTTTCGGAAGAAATCCATCGCTTGTGCGTTTCCAATACGCTGCAAATGCTTTATTTAACGGCCGAACTGGACCGAGTGAATGAATTGTTCGAAAACAACCGGGTAAGAGCTCTGTCGTTAAAGGGCCTGCATTGGCGCAGTTGCTCCATGGGGACATCTCTTTTCGAAATTCCAAAGACCTGGATATCCTGGTTCCTCTGGAGGACTTTGAAAAAGCGGAGTCTCTCCTGCTTCAATCGGGTTACGTAAGATTCGGGGAAGGCCCCCGGATATTGAACGAATGGAAAATCAAAAGGAGAAACGACTCTTATATCCATTCTGAAAAGGGCATTCAAATCGAACTTCATTGGAGACTGTACGCGAATTTCGGAAAAGAACCTTCTTTCGATGAACTATGGGAACGGAAAAACAAGCAGCAATTTTCGAACTATCCCGTCTACACGCTCGGGAAAGAGGACTTGTTTTTTTATTTGGTGGCTCACGGAGCAAAGCATGCCTGGTTTCGGCTGCGCTGGCTGGTGGATATCGACCGGATGATTCATCTCGGTTTGGCCTGGAGCAGGACCGAAGCGCTATTTAAAAAGTATCATTGCCGGCATTTGGGCGGCCAGGCTTTGCTGCTGGCGTCCGGGTTGCTCGGTTCCCCGGTCAGGGAAATGAGGAGCATGATGTCGAAACGGCATTCCCGGCGATTGGCCCAGGAGGCGCTCTTTTTCATAAATGAGCCAGCGGCGGAAGGCTCGTCCAAGGAATTCAATCGATACTGGTATCGATTGCTGTCGAACCGGCATAAGGCAGCGTACGTCAGAAGACTGCTCTATCCCAGCTATCAGGATGCCCTGACGCTGCCTTTGCCGCGAAAACTCCATTTTCTTTACTTTCCCTTGCGTCCGTTTCTTTGGGTTTTGCGATGGATGAAACGAACGTTTTTCCAAAAAGCGAGAGAGCAACCGACAAAGTGACTCTTTTCATTCATTCATGCGGGGAGAAAAATGATGATGAATATGAATCCTGCATCGACACGGCTGCATTACATGACGATGAATGACAACCAGACTTTGCACACGAGCGATACTTACGTTCGAATCCTTATGTTTTCGTTAATCCTTGCGTTCTATTCTCGTATCGTAACGGCCGTAGGGGTTCCGGGCGTATTCAACTTCGTGCATTATGCGTTTTTCGCTATCATCGCTACGTTCGTATTATTGAATATCCAAACGAAAGCGGCGTATCCGATTTACATGATGCTTTTTTTACTGTCCGGATCGATTGCGCTTAGCGCCGTAAACTCAGGAGCGGGAGCCATAAACTTCGTTCTCGAATTCGTCATGTTATCTCAGCCGTTTGTTCTGTTGTATATCATGGTCAATCGAGAGTGGTCCGAACATCATATCAGCAGCCTAAGACAATTCTTCTTTGTCTTTGCCTTGATCAACGCCGCATTCGCATTTGTCGAATACTTTGCGCTCGGCCTCAGAAAAGACGATGTGAAAGGCGTATTTCTTAACATGGGCGCAGGGCACCACGTGGCCGGAGCCATTGCATTATCGAGCATCATTTATGCGCTTACCCACATAAAGTCCATCAAACTCAAAGCCGGCTTCATTCTCGTTCAACTGCTCGTAACGGCATTTGTCGACAATAAGCAAACGCTGGTTGTATTTATGATCAGCCTCGCTTTATTGACCGTTTTCAACTTCTATAGCGTAAAAAGAATGATGATCTACCTTCTCACGCTGTCCGGTTTGGTTGGCATTGTGTGGGTGATGATGGAAACGGTGTTCCCTCAACTTGCGGACTGGGCCGATTACGATAAGTCGTTTCAGGGATTGCTGGCCAAGCTTCAAGTATTCGACATTATTCATTCATACCACCAATCCTTTAAAGACGGCTTATTTGGTCTTGGTCCCGGTCACACAGTTGGAAGATTGGCGCAAATCATGCCGGATTACTACGGATTTCTATCCCAACTGGGAGCTACGATTCATCCGGCTACGAGCTACATTTGGGAAGTTCAGCAAGCGGACTGGATTACCAATTCCCAAACGGGATCTAGCATGTGGTCGTTATTGTTTTCTTGGATGGGCGTATATGGCGATCTTGGTCTACTCGGACTAATCATCTACATCACAATGTGGTTCTTCGTCTATCGGAAGCTGTGCTTTAATAATTATTCGAAGTTCCTGGTCATTACCATCGTGATTCACGGGGCGGTATTTCAATGGATGGAAGAACCCGCCTATATGCTGTTTGTCGTCGGTCTGATCGGTTTGATGTACCTCGAGCAGATGAAAAAAAAGAATGCGGCTAACGAACAGCCCGGGATTTCCCCGTAACGGGCGCAAGGTTTCTGCATTTAATGCGCGGAGCCTATGATGAAACCATGCTTGACAAAGATACATTACGTATCATATGATAGTTACAAATTTTTCCGCTCGCCTGCCGGGCGGTGCCCATCCCGGACATCGAGGAGAGAACGACTGTGTCCGATTTCACGATTTCCATCGCCGTGCACAAGGTGCGAATTCGCGCTTCGGCCGCTTGGATCGAGAACTGGTTTCGCGGGCTGTTTCGGACGGACGACTCCGCCGCGGAGCCGGATACGGTCCTGCACGTCGCCGACGGGTACGGACGGCCCTTTATGGGCTACGAAGTCGCGGTCGACCGGACGAACGCGGTTACCGCCTATACGCGAAGCGATTATCGCCTTCGGGTCGCGAAGGATTATGCCGAGTCCTGGCTCGAGGTGCGCGATCCGTTGGCGCTCAAGCATGCGATGGTTCACCTGTACAGCGCGTTGATCGCGTTTCGCGGATGGGGGGTGCTGATCCATTCGTCCGGCGTTGCGGATCGAGGAAACGCCTACTTGTTCGCCGGCCGCTCGGGGGCCGGAAAGTCGACGGTCGCCTTGATGTCGCGGTCGCGTCCCGTTTTGTCGGATGAAGCGTCTCTTGTTTGCATCCCCGAAGACGGGAACGTTCGCGTCTATGACTCTCCGTTTCGAAGCGATTCGGAAGCGAACAACGGAGAGGTCTCGTACCCGCTGGCCGCCGTTCATTTTCTGAATCAGTCCGAACGCGTCGAACGGACCGAGCTTGCCGGATCGGACGCCTTTCGCAAGCTGATGAACGCCGTGTTTTACTGGCCGCATGCCCCCGAGGAAACGGTCAAGGTTATCCGATTGATCGAAACGCTGGCTTCCCGCGTCCGATCCTACGATTTGTTTTTCCAAAAGAACGACGCATTTTGGGAGTTGATTTCGTGACGGCTGCATTCGAACGGACGGAGCATGCGAAATCCGTCGTTATGGATGGCGAGTGGATGATTGTCGAGGCGGAGAGGGGAGTGGTTGCGCAGGTAAACGAAGTCGGCGGGTTTGTCTGGGAATGCCTGGAGAAACAGGCTCTGGACATCGGGCAGTTGACGGAGGCCGTGCAGGCAAGGTACGAAATTGGCCGCGAAGCCGCCGAACGGGACGTTGCCTTTTTTTTTGCAGCAGCTGGCGGAAATCGGTTTCGTTCGAAGCAAGGCATGAGTTCTTAAAAAGGTTTGATCGGGAGGTTACCTACATGGAGAAGAAGCCTTATGAGGCCCCTGCGGTTTTGCAAGTGGTTCCCATTCGTTTCGAAACGGCATTTTCAGGTCCGATCGGCGGAATCGCGCCGTTCCAGCCGGAACGGCTTAGAGGCGTCGACTACACGATTCCGTTCCTGCCCAAGTCGGGAGATATGGGATCGCACTGATCCGGCCTGACCGGGCCGATTCGGAAAAGCGATTGAACGAGGAGGTACATGCGTTTGAAAAAACTGGTCATCACGATTGTCGCGGGGCTGCTCCTGCTGCTGCTGCCGGTCTCCGCCTTCGCGGCGGAGGGGCCCGTCATTCAGGTAAAGATCGACGGCGAAGCGATCGAATACGAAGTCCATCCCGTCTCCAAAAAGAACCGAACTTACGTTCAATTCAGGCCGACGTTCGAAGAACTCGGCATGACGGTCCAGTGGGACGCCGCGGCCCGGAAAGTGACGGCCGAGAAGGCGGGCTACAAGATCGAGCTGTTCGTCGGAAAGACGGAAGCTTATGTCAACGGCGTTTCCTTCACGCTGGAGGCCGCCCCCTTCGCCTCCGCCAACTATGTCATGGTTCCGCTCCGGTTCATCAGCGAAGCGACAGGCCGCTTTGTCAGCTGGAACCAAAGCGAGAAGCTGATCAATATCGTGACGACGGATCTTTCCCAATTCGTCGACGCCTTTAACGGCGGCAAATTCACCTACGTCGGCGAACAGAAGGACGGTCTATGGGAAGGAAAGGGAAGGCTGGTCTATCCGAACGGAATGACCTTCTACGAAGGCGACTTCGCAAAAGGCAAGTTGGAAGGCCAAGGGAAGTACTTCGACGACAAAGGCTTCGTCGTATACGAGGGCGGCTGGAAAAACAACTTGATGGACGGCTCCGGCAAGTGGTACTACGGGGACGGAACGTTGAAATACGAAGGCGAATATAAAGCGGGCAAAAGGGAAGGGAAAGGAACGTTCATTTGGCGGGAAGAGGAGGCCGAAGCCGTTAGCAATCCCTTGGCCGAGGACGAAGCGAAAACGGGAGACAATACGTACACCGGCTCGTTTGCGAACGACAAGTTTTCGGGACAGGGGACGATCGTTTGGGCGGACGGCTCGACGTACACCGGTTCTTTCCTGGACGGAATGATCCATGGAACAGGCGAGTACGTATGGCCCGACAAGTGGAAGTACGTCGGCGAGTTCGCGTTCGGCGCTCGCAGCGGATCCGGCGTTGTCTACGACGAGAACGGGCAGGAAGTTTACCGCGGCCAATTCAAAAACAACGAGTATGCGCAATAGAGGGAATCAACGAATTAACGAATAAAAATATGATACAGATTGACGCAATAAGATGTTGACCGGCGGACATCGCAAGCAGAGCGAATTCGCGAGCGGCCTTGAACTCAAGGCGCGCTCCGCCTCATCGCTTCATGCTGCGATGTCCGCGGTTTTTCCATTTGAACGAATCCAGAGTCAGGTGACCGAAAATGCTGCACGAAGAGAAACGGATCGAGGTTTGCAAGCGGTTTCTCGAACTTCACGGATGGATCGACATCCGATCGCGCGGCTACAGCATGTTCCCGTACATTCGGGAGGGCGACTCGTGCCGTTTTTTGGCCCTGGAGAAGGCGGACCGGTCCGCCTGCCGGCCCGGAGACGTGCTGCTGTTCGCGACCGGGGACGGCCGGCTGATCGGGCATCGGCTGCATCGCGTCGAAAGGGCGGAACATGCCTATCGCTATCGGTTGAAAGGGGACACGAATCTTCAATACGACGAACCGATCGAAGACGGGCAAATTTTGGGCAAGCTCGTTTGGATTCGCCGCGGCCGCCGCATCAGGAAGGCGAGCGGCTTCTTCGCGTTCGTTTGGAGCTGGTCGATGGTCCGGTTTCCTATCCTTTCTTGGCCGCTGAGAAAAGCGGCTCTTTTGGCATCCCGAAAAAGCGCCGTTTAATTCCCCGCGTTTTTCCCCTCCCGCCCCTCCTTTTCGCATGCGATTTCGTTGCGATTCCGATCGCCGACCGCGTTTGGCGACGTTTATTCCCGAAAAAACGACAATTTCGCTCGATTTTTCTTGACAAATTTCGCTCTCCTCGTTACCCTTTCTTTGATACAGTTAGTATCGCGGATCATGCGGGGACAAAAGGAGAGAAGGTCCATGAAGCAAGGGGTTCGGTTTTTTTGCGTGCGGTGCAATCAGTCTTTGCCCAAGGAGTCGGCCCATCGGCTGTTTTTGACCGGATTTTACAAAATTCACGTTCCGCTCGGCGTTTGCCTGAGCTGCGAGGCGGTCGAACGCGCCAAAAGGGGTGAGGAGCTCGCTTCCGGAGAAAGCTGAAACCGACGATTAGCCCCGAGGCCAGTCGCGAAACTTAGCCCTAAGGCTAGTGACGGTCGGGCATAAATGAACTATTTTAAATAGGTGCTATCGATTTCGCATGCAGGAAAATGGAGGGGAAACGATGTCTCAGGAACCAGTCGTCCGGCTGCAGGAAGTGACCAAGCGCATCGGCGGCCGCACGATCATCGACCGGGTTTCGCTCGACGTGTATCCGGGAGAAGTGTTCGGCTTTCTCGGTCCGAACGGGTCGGGCAAGACGACGACGATCCGCATGATGGTCGGATTGATTTCGATTACCGGCGGGGATATCTCGATTGCGGGACACAGCGTAAAATCGTCCTGGCAGCAAGCCGTCTCCAAGGTCGGCGCCATCGTGGAAAATCCGGAGATGTACAAATTTTTGACCGGGTATCAAAATCTGGTGCACTTCGCCCGCATGAATCCGGGCGTCACCAAGGCGCGGATCGACGAAGTGATCGAATTGGTCGGCCTCAAAAACCGGATTCACGACAAGGTGAAAAAATATTCGCTGGGCATGCGGCAGCGCCTCGGCGTAGCGCAGGCGATCCTGCACCGTCCTTCGCTGCTGATCCTCGACGAGCCGACGAACGGTCTGGATCCGGCGGGCATCCGGGAGCTGCGCGATTATTTGCGCGTGCTGGCCCGGGAAGAAGGAACATCCGTGTTCGTCTCGAGCCATCTGCTTTCGGAGATGGAGCTGATGTGCGACCGGGTCGCCATTTTGCAGCAGGGCAAAATTTTGGACATCCGTTCCATCGGAGGAGCTTCCGGAGCGTCCGGAGCGGCGGAAGACGTGCTGTTCGAGGTCGATCATCCCGATGCGGCGCTCGGCGTTCTCGAAGGCCAGGGCGCGGGAACGATCGTCGACGGGTTGCTTAGCGTAACGGCGGACAAAAGCATGGTCGCGGCCGTCAACCGCCGCTTGGTGGAAGCGGGGATCAACGTCTACGGCATCCGCAAGAAAACGAAATCGCTGGAGGACCAATTCCTCGAGGTGACGGGGAGTGATTCGATTGGCTAATTTCTGGAAACTCGTGCAAAATGAAAACATGAAAATTTACCGGCGACCCCGGACGTGGATCATGATGGCCTTCATCGTGCTGACGCCGCTGCTGATGAGCGCCCTGATCGCGTTCATGGACGGCACCGAAGGCTATACGAACTGGGATATGATGATGGTGGAAACGTCGGTCGTCTTCCAGCTGATCACCATTTTCGCAGTCGTCAAGGGAGCCGATTCCGTCGCCGGAGAGTTCACGTGGGGAACGATCAAGCTGCTGCTGATTCGCCCGTGGAGCCGCTCGGCCATCCTGCTCTCGAAATTTATTTCGCTTGTGCTGTTCGCCCTGCTGTTCAGCGCGCTTTGCTTTGTCGCGACGTTTGTCATCAACGCGGCGATCTTCGGATACGAAGCATCCCCGGCGGGATTCATTCCCGAATCGTCGCCGCTGGCGGGCGGGTCTCCGTGGGCGTACGCGGCAACGGGATATTTGCTGTTGTTCATTACCCAGCTCGTGATTTTGACGTTCGGATTCATGCTGTCCGCGGCTTTCCGCAGCAGCGGGCTGGCGATCGGCTTGTCGATTTTCCTGCTGCTGTCGGGCAGCATGCTCAGCGGCCTGCTGTCGTTGACGGACAAACCCTGGGTCAAGTTCGTGCTGTTCCCGCATCTGCAGTTGACGAATTATTTGGACGGGGGCAACGGGCCGCTGCCGAATCACCCGACAACGTTCGGCTTCTCGCTCGCCGTGCTGGCCGTTTACTTCGTCATTTTCAACCTGATTTCCTGGACCGTGTTCCGCAAACGCGACGTGGCGGGCTAAGGAAAGCCATTCGTTCCGGCCGTCCCTTCGGGCAGGCAATCGCCGCCGAACGGGACGGCTTTTTCGCGTTGGCTTCGTCGGCGGTCAGACCGCCTTTTTGTCCCGTTTGCCCGACGATTCCGCCGATGGGTCCGCTTGCGGCCCGGCCGGCGCCGAAACCGCGGGCTGAAGGCGGGCGGCGGCGCCTTCGGACGGCTCCATTCGAACGGTTCCGTTGAAGCAGCCGCCCTCGTGCACGATAAGCAGGGCCGTCTGCGCATTGCCGTCCAAATGCCCGCCGGGAAGTATGGTCAGCTTGCCGCTCGACCAAACGTCGCCGAACACTTTGCCGGCAATGGTGACGTCGCGGGCCAGAATGCTGCAGCGGGCGATGCCCGTTTTTCCGATGACCACGTTTCCTTCGCTTTCGAGTTCGCCCCGAAATTCGCCTTCGATGCGCAGGCCGGTCGGCGTCTTGAGCGCGCCTTCCGCTTCGGTGCCCGCACCGATCAACGTATCGGCGGCGCCCTTCGGGCTTTTGGACTTATTGAGCATGGCCGTCAATCCTCCTTTGCGATATAGGGCAGCGGATTGACCGCCTCGCCGTCCTCGACCACCTGAAAATGCAAGTGCGGCCCGGTGCTCCTTCCCGTGTTGCCGAGCCGGCCGATCTGCTCGCCCTGCCGTACGGCATCCCCCTGCTTCACTTCGATTTCGTCCAAATGCAAATACCACGATTCGATTTCGCCGCCGTGGGCGAGGATAATATAATGGCCGCGGGAGCCGTCTTCGCCCGTTTCTTTTACGGTGCCGCTCCCCGAGGCGTAGACGGGATCTCCGATTTCCCCGGAAATATCGACGCCGGCATGCAACGCGGATTTTCCCGTAAACGGATCCTTGCGGTACCCGAAGCCGGACGATAGCCGCTTCGAATCGGTCGGCCACGCGGAAGGAGAAAACGAGGTTTCGTCCGGTTCCGAGGTTTCGTCCGGCGGCCGATCGGAACCGGCCGCGGCGGCGGCGTCCTCGAGCGACAGCTTGGCGACGGGAGCGCCGCCGGCTGCAGCGGCCGAGGAGGCCCCGCTGTCGCGCCGATCGAAGGCCGCGTCCGGCCGCGGCGTTTCGCTCCGCAGCCGCATGGAAGCCTTTGCGGCGGCGGCTTCGCCGGCCAGGCGGTCCAGCTCCCGCTTCAGCAGGGCGAGTTCCTTTTCCTTGGCCGCGAGCGCGGACGACAGCGCGCCGGCTTCCTCGGCATGCTTGCCTTCGAGCGCCCGCAGGCGAAGCTCCGAGCGGGCCTCGAGGGCGATCAGAGAGCCGGCTGCGGCCAAAACGGCCGCGGCCGGCAGCAGAAGCATCGTCCTGCGGGAAAGATGATATTGTTTGGCCGAACGGCTCGGTTCCGGAATGACGAGCAGCGACCATTTGACGTTTTTTTTACGCTTGGCCATTTCCTCTCCTTTCCAGACCGAAGATTTGGGGGATTTGCCGATTTGAGCGCTCTATTGCTATTTATTCTTGCAAGGTTATGAACATACCTGAAGTTTTTGTTCGAAAAGGCCGACGAAGGCCGGCCAGGCCCGAGTCCAAGCTATGCGAGCGGAGCGCTTTAGGGGGGGCGAGCCGAATAGGGAGCCGGATGGGGTTGGCTGTGCGTTTTGCCGCTCCTGTTCGCACTGCAGTCGGCGACGCCGTTCTGTGCTTGAATATCGCCGGCCTCGCGTTCTATTATTTTGCGGCCCGCGATTATCGCAGGAGGATTTCGTCCGGGATTTGCGGGACAGCCGCGAAGTCGATCCGGAAACGTTTCGACGCGGTTCGCGGCCCGGGCGCTTGCGCGAATGCTGTCGCCTTTGCTGCGCGCGGCGCGAATCGCTGGCGGCTCGGGCTACAACGTGGAAAGCGACTGAAGCACGCGCCCGAGCGGCTGGGGCTTGCAGCGGCCGATCAAGTCGCCGACCGTCTCCAGCCGCCGCACGATATTGCCCAGGTGGAAGTCCCCGGGCTTCACGTCCCGGCGGACTTCGTCGCGGGTGAGCGGCGTCGATACGGGCGCGCCCGGACGCGCTCTGGGCGTGTACGGAACGGGCAGCGTGCGCCCGGGATGGTGCTGCAAGTAATCGAGATAAATCAACGTGCCGCGGTCTTTTTTCATGCGGGCGACCGTGAACATGTTCGGCTTCATGGCGGTTAAATATTCCGACACGAATTTGCCGAAAGCCCGCAGCTCGTCGAACGTCGGGCCGGGCTCGATCGGCATGACGACCTGCACGCCCGTCGCTCCCGACGTCTTCGCGACCGCTTCGAGTCCGAGCCTGGACAGCATGTCCAGCACGGCGTCCGTCGCTTCCATAAGGCGCGGCTCCTCCTCGACGGACGGATCGATATCGAGCATCCAACGGTCGGGCAGCTCCTCGCCGATCCGCTCGCACGACACGTGGAATTCGAGGCTGTACAAGCTGCCGAGCCAGACGAGCGTCGGCAGCGAATCGAGCACGATGTACTCGATCGATCCGTTTTTGGCCGTGCGGACGAACGGCGGCGCGGGGCGCGGGCAATTTTTTTGATAAAAGGACGTCTCGCCGGCGATGCCTTCCGGATACCGGATCGTCGTCAAATATCGTCCCTGGCTGTGCGGGAGCAAATACGGCGAGAGGCGGGCCAGCGTTTGAACATAGTCAAGCTTGGTAATGCCGGACTCCGGCCATAGCAGCTTGTCGGGGTGGGAAACGTTCAGTTCGTCCTTGCCCATCGTTAACGTAACGTTTTGCGGCATCGCTTTCTCCTCGTCTGTCCGGCGGATTGTCGGCAACCGGCCTTTTCCGAAAATATACGCCAAAATCGGCCGTTTTATCCGCCGGAACATTTTCGCCGGCATGCACAAGCGGCGTTTTGCCTGCATAAACCGAACATAGCGGGAGCAAGGACGCGGCTTTGCCGGATGACGGAGCTTCGCGTTTTTCCTTCCGAACGTTTTCGAAAATGAGGTGAACGCCTTGAGCAATCCGCTGACCGCCGCCGTATTGCTTCTGCTTGTGTTCTGGACGGGAACGGCTCTGTTCATCGCCGTGCATCCGGAATGGTTCCGGAGCTGGGTGCATCGCTTGAGAGGAACGAAGGAGCCCGAAGGAAGAACGTACCTGCCTTATCGGATCGGAGCCCTCGTTTGCGGAATTGCGGGCTTTTTGGGGTTGTCGTGGATTGGGTGAAAATCGAAAGCCGGATTTCGATGCCGATGGCGAAGCGGACGAACGGATTCGGTTAAGCCGACATGAAAAAAAAGGCTGCGCCCCGCCTCATGCGGCTGCGCAGCCTTTTGCTTTCGTCGCGGCGATTAGCCGATAAACATTTGGACCCATACGCCGTTGTAGTAAGCGACCCCGATCTTCGTGAAGTTTTGGCCGAGGATGTTCGCTTTATGGCCGGAGCTGTTCATCCAGGCGTTCATGACTTCCGCGGGCGTTCTTTGGCCCTTCGCGATGTTCTCGCCCGCGTAGTTGAACGACACGCCAAACTGCTTCATCATGTCGAACGGAGAGCCGTACGTCGGCGAAGTATGGCTGAAGTAGTTTTTATTGTACATGTCCTTGGCTTTGGCAAGAGCGACTTCCGACAGCTTGCTGTCCATCGCAAGCGCGCCGAGGCCGGCTTTCGCCCGCTCCGCGTTCACCAGCTTGGCGACTTCCGCGGCGTATTGCGATGTTTGGACGGTCGAGCCCGAGCCCGGGTTCGTGGTGCCCGGATTCGTCGTGCCGGAGCCGTTGCTGCCGGAACCGGCGTTGCCCGAGCCCGCGCTGCCGGAGCCGGCATTGCCCGCACCCGATCCGGCGCTGCCGTTCGATCCGCCGCTCGCATTGCCGGAGCCGGCGTTCGAGCCGGAATTGCCGTTGTCGGCGGACGGCGCGGACGGAGCCGTCGGCTTCGTCACGGTGCCTTGCGACAGGCCTTGCTTGATTTGGTCGAGCAAGCTGTCCAGATCGATGCCGTTAAGCAGACCGTTCAAATCGGAACTATTGATCGTATATTTGAAAGTATGCACGCTCACGTCGGCATTGGATGCTGCGGATGCAGCGCCGGCCGGCAGCGACAAGGCCGTAACCAGAGCGCCGGAAAGAGCCAGAGTACCCCAACGTTTGCTTCCCTTCTTGAACAAAAAGCATTCCTCCCTTTGTTTTGCCTGCGAGGTTAGCTGACGGGTTCGGGTCAAAGAGCGCCCCTGCCGCAATAGCTTCGATTAGCGGCTTCACCCCGAAAACTTGGTTCCCCCGCGTCTGCTCTGCAGACTTTGGCTTTGGAACGCTTAACATTCTATCAATCTTCCGACTCTATTTCATTCTATAAATAATGGTATGGAAGCGCAGGAAAAATAAGACGCCGCGTACAAAATGGCGTCCCGGATAGCCGCTGAGGGCGAAAAATTCGGGCACATTGGCCGGATGGCGGGGCGAGCGAGGCGATGAGGGCGAAAAATTCGGGCGCATCGCCGGATCGCGGGGCAGCGAGCACAGCGACATTTGATTGAGCGTGACCCCGGGTACGGATGCGTCATCCGAAATAACGGTCGCGAGAGACCGTTATTCGAGGAATTTCCCGAACTGCGGGCAAATAGCGGCCCCTGGAGGCCGCTATTATGTCAGAGCGAGGCAGTAAACGGCATCCACCTTTCGGGAGAACTCGGCGAGCAGCGTCAGCCATACGCCCGCTTACGGAGCCGTCTCCTTCGTTTTGCGCCCACGGGCCGTCCGCCGCTTCGGGGCCGCCGGAGCTTCCCCATCCTTCGCTGCCCCTTTGTCCGCCGGAACGGACTTCACCGCTTCCAGGCTCGCTTGCAGCGCCGACATCAAATCGATGACATTGGTTCTCTCGGCGGCCGGCGCGGTGACGACGTCCACGCCTTTGCCCGCGACTTTGCGTTCGATCGCCTCAAGCATCGCCACCCGATAATCGTCCGTATATTTGGTCGGCTCGAAAGGCGCGGACAGCTGCTCGATGAGCATTTTCGCCATATCGAGCTCCCGGTCGTTCACGTTCGCTTGCTGCGGCAAATTCGGAACGGCCTGGAGCGACCGGATTTCGTCCGGGTAGAACATCGTTTCCATGCAAATGCAGTTATCCACCGCCCGGATGGCGGCGAGGCTGCTTTTGCTCCGAATGGCCACTTTGGCGATGCCGATCCGTCCCGAATCCCGCATCGCTTCAAGCAGCAGGCTGTAGGCTCCCGCGCCGGCCTGATCGGGCGACAAATAGTACGTTTTTTGAAAATAAAGCGGATCGATTTCTTCCAGGGCGACAAAATCCAAAATTTTGATCGTTCGCGTATTTTCCGGCTTTACGGCCTCCAGCTCCTCGTTTTCGAACAGCACGAAATGCCCTTTCTCATATTCGTAGCCCCGAACGATTTCTTCCCATTCGGCCGGACGGTCGCAATGGGGGCAGCTGCGCGTATACGAGATGGGAGTCCCGCACTCCTTATGGATATATCTGAGGTGAATGTCCTTATCTTCGGTTGCCGTAAACATTTTCACCGGGACGTGAACGAGGCCAAAGCTGATGGCTCCTTTCCACACGGTATGCATCGCGATTTCACTCCCATCCGAAACGTTTTTGATTTTGTTATCCTCCCCGCGTTTGCATCAAATCAAACCCCTCGGGGGAACTTAAAGCAAGTTTTTATTGTTTCGCTCAAGGAGGGGAAAAGGACATGGCGGAAAATCCGCAGCAAACCGATTCCATTTACGAAGGCAAGGACGAATACGACATGGATGTCGACCGAATGATCAACGAAGGGCTCGGCGGCGGGCAAGTGACGGTCCACAACGGACTGATCGAGGAAACGACGACCGACACGATGGAGGAGGACAGACCCTGATGGACGTCAAGCGGGCGAAGCAAATTTACGAATCCGAAGACATGTTTGCCGTGCAATTGGGCGGAAAATCGGTATGGATCGAAAATGTCGACGTCGCGAACGAAATGGCGACCGTGCGGGTCGGATCCGACCCGCTCAATACGCTGACGGTATCGGTGGAACGGCTGGAAGAGGGCCGGCCGTAACGTCGGGCTTTTGAAAGCGGTCTTTCCGAATGGTATGATAAGGAAGAGCAATCTTTCAATCTTCATTACCATGCGGAAGGAGAATTCACTATGTCGTACGATATCGTCATTATCGGCGGAGGTCCCGCGGGGGCGAGCGCGGCCATTTTCACGTCCAAAGCGGGGAAAAAAACGCTCGTCATCGACAACGATCAAAGCGTAACGAGACGGGCATGGCTGGAAAACCACTACGGAGCCGCGAACATTAACGGGCCCGATCTGGTCGAAACCGGCAAAAAGCAGGCGGCGCAGCACGGAACCGAATTCGTCACGGACAAAGCGGTAAAAATAACCGCCGGCGACGGCTTCATCGCCGTCGAGACCGAGGGCGGAGCTTCGTACGAAGGGCAGCACGTCATCGTAGCGACCGGCATGTTCGCCGATCTCGCGGAGGCGAGCGGCATTCGCACGAAGCCCGGCACCGAGCCCCGCATCAAGACGATTATCGATGCCACTCCCGAGGGGAAAACCAGCCTCGACAACGTCTGGGCGGCGGGAACCGTTGCGGGCGCGAGCATGCATACGATCATTACGGCGGGGGACGGGGCCAAAGTCGCGATCAACGTGATCAGCGAAATGAACGGCGAGCGTTATGTCGACCACGACGTGATGAAGCAAGCGTAAATTCGATCTTTCCGCTTTCGCGAAACCAGGGACACGAGTCTCTGGTTTTTTCTTTTTTCGTTCCAATTCAACCCGGCCGAATCGCCTAACTTTGGGGTTTGATTTTTAACCATAAGCGTTTTAAGATTTAGGCATACAAACGAATATTGTAGGAGCTGCGCCTATGCAACACGATACCGGACACTACAATGATTTCTTGGTGCTGTTCTCCATAACGATCGCGCTCGTTTTTTCTTTTATTTCATTGAACATCCTCCATCTTTTTATCAAAAGGGGAAAAAATAAAGGCCTTCTGCTGTCGGCGTCTTCCCTCGTCATGGGCAAGGCTATTTGGTTCACGCATTATACGGGCATGCGCGCCCTTCATATCGATTTTCCCGTCGCGTATTGCGTGTCTTCCTCGATTTTATCCTTCGCCTTGTCCGTTTTCTCCTCCTATTGGGCGATGCATATCTTGACGAAAAAAGAGATCCGCCGGCGGCATCTGGCGATCGGCGGCCTGCAGATCGGGTTCAATATCCTCGTCCTCCATTACATCAGCTTTTCCGCGATGAAAATGCCGAAGGAAATCGAATACGAGCCGCTTTCGATCGCGATTTCCGCGCTTTTCGCCTTCGGCATTTCGTATATGGCCGTACGCGTTTTGTTCCGCGCGCGTTATCCCGGCGGCATCCCGATCCAGTCCCGTATATTAGGGGCGGTTCTGCTCGGTCTTGCAATCATTGCGACCCATTACGTTTCCATGGCCGGAGCCCGCTTCGTGCCGGAGGACGGTTCCTGGCCGGGACCGGCCGTTCTTCATGAGCGGCAAACGGCGATCGGGATCGGCGCCAGCGTTTTATTCGTCGTTGCGGCCGGTTGGACGAGCATGTTTCTCGACAAGCGGCATGCGCTTAAAAAAGCCGCCGAACACGAAAGCCGCTTCGTCTCCCTGTTCGAAAATTCGCCGGTCATGGTCGTCTGTTACGATCCTCTCGTTCAACGCGTCGTTCATGTCAATTCGGCCGTGATCGAGAGACTCGGCTTTTCGGAGGAAGATTTCTCGGGGATCGATCCGGTCAAGCTCGTGAACGACGCCCAGGAGCGGATGGAGCTGGAATTGAGATCGAGCCTGGCTCTCCGCCTGTCCGAGCCCCAGCAAGTGGAATTCCATCTGGTCAACCGGTTCGGGAACGAGATGCTGGTTTCCGGTACCTTTTTCCCGTTGATCCAGGAAAATCGGCTGCTTTTGTACGCTGCGGGAAGAGACATTACCGAGGAGCGGGCGACCGAGCTGGAACTGGTTCGGGCAAAGCGGGAGGCCGAAGTCGCGCGCGCCGCCAAAAACCGGTTTCTGGCCGCCATGAGCCACGAAATTCGAACGCCGCTGACGGGAATCGTCGGCATCAACGAGCTGCTGCAGAACTCGCCGATCAACGAAAGCCAGCGCGAGCTGTTGCGTTTCCAGGAGAAAAGCAGCCAGGCCCTGCTTCGCATCATGAGCGACATTCTCGATTTCTCCCGGATCGAGGCCGGCGGCATCGGCCTGCAAAATTCGGATTTCCACCTTGGCGCCTGCGTCGAGGAATGTTTGAACCTGTTTGCGGTCAACGCCATGCAAAAAGGGATCCGGCTGGAAAGCGCGATCGACGGGACGATCCCCGACCGGTTGTACGGCGACCGGGTAAGATTGCGGCAAATTCTCGTCAACCTGATCGGCAACGCCGTCAAATTCACGGATCATGGCTTCGTTCGCGCCGAGGCCGTTCGGGTCGAAAGCCTGAAATCCAACTCCGGCATGCTCACGATCGTCAAATTTTCGATTGCGGATACGGGAATCGGAATCCCCCCTCCAAACGGGAGCTGTTGTTCCTTCCTTTCTCCCAAGTGGATTCCTCCATGGCGAGAAATTACGACGGAGCGGGACTGGGACTGGCCATTTGCAAAAATCTCGTCGAGCTGATGGGCGGCGACATCTGGATGGAAGAAGGCCGGAATGGGGGGAGCGTTTTTCACATCCAAATTCCGTTCCAATCCGATATCGCTTAAGCCGGCCAAGCGCCCGGAAGTAGTACCCAGGGGG
This sequence comes from Cohnella algarum, assembly GCF_016937515.1. Lineage (NCBI taxonomy): Bacteria > Bacillati > Bacillota > Bacilli > Caryophanales > Paenibacillaceae > Cohnella > Cohnella algarum. The sequence goes on along the minus strand of NZ_JAFHKM010000002.1, from coordinate 540,530 downwards.
GATGCGCAGGCCCGCGGTTTGGAGGATAGTAAAAAGAAAAGCGAAAAAGCGTACCGCCGCTTCGCTGGAAGGGAAGGCGTCCGTTGCGCGTAAAGGTTGTCATCTGTCTTGCGTTCGTTGCGGCATGGATCGGCGTCATTTTCTTTTTTTCCTCGCAAAGCCGAGACGAGCAAAATTTTATCCCCTATCTTCAAAAGCATTGGTCCGCGGAATCGCTCTCGCGGTCCCTGCCGGACCTTCCGATCGAATTCTGGGAGTCGAAACGTACGTCTGCCGGCAACCCTTACTCATGGCTCGAGTTTCTTGTTCGCAAAGCCGCCCATCTCGGCATCTACTTTTTTCTGGCCGTGCTCGTCCGGCTCGCGCTGCGGCGCGTGCGCTCGTTCCCGCAGCGCGCGGTATATTGCTTGTTTGCCGTCATGCTTGTCGCGGCGGCGGACGAGCTGAACCAGCAGTATACTCCCGGCCGAACGTCGCTCGTATCCGATATTTGGATCGATTTGGCCGGAGGGGCGCTGGGGCTGGCGGTTTTCGAAATGCTGGCCCGCTGGTTCGGACCGAAGGGCGGCCTTGCCCGCGAACGAAGGAGCGGACCGGATTCGCGGCATACGGGAGCTTAAGCGTTCGTAATCTCTCTCTCCCGCGCCGTTTGCGCTTGGCCGAAATCTTTGCAACTTCCGGCCCGCACCGATATAATAAGGACAATTATAAACCGGGGGTCGCAGACGCATGAGCGATAGGGACGACACGGAAGAACGGGATCGGAAGGGAATCTCGTTTGTTTGGGAAGCGCGGTCCGAAGAAGAGACCGCAAGCTTCGCGAGGCGGCTTGCCGAATTGTCCGAACCGCAAACCGTGCTCGCTTTGGACGGGGATCTGGGGGCCGGCAAGACGAAGTTCGCGCAAGCGTTCGCGGACGGCCTTGGCGTGCGGGAAATCGTCAGCAGCCCGACGTTTACGATCATTAAGGAATACGAAAGCGGCCGGCTGCCTTTTTATCATATGGACGTCTACCGGATATCCCCGGAGGAGGCGGACGAGCTCGGCCTGGACGAATATTTCGAGGGACAAGGCGTGTCCCTGGTGGAATGGGCCTCGCTGATCGAGCCGCTGCTTCCGCATGAGCGGTTGCATATCCGGCTGGAGACGACCGGTCCGGCTTCCCGCCGGATTACGGCCGAACCGCGGGGCGCAAAGCATGCGGCCTGGTGCCGGGAGCTCGGCATGGTTCCGTCCGGGGAATGACCGGCGGGATTTTCGTTTCGGCTCGGGGGTCGGGCTGGGTTTTCGTTTCGGCTCGGTCGGAACGGGATCGGAAAATGGAGGAGGAACCGCTTCAGTGAACTTGCAGAACCAGGCGGCGCCCATGACGGTGCTGTCTTTCGATACGTCTACGGCGGTGCTTGCGGCCGCGATCACAAGGGGCGGGGCCGTTCTCGATTCCTCCCTTTCATTTACGGAGCGCAATCACGCGGTGCGGATCGTCTCCGAACTGAAAGAACTGCTGGAAAGAAACGGCCTGTCCCGGAACGAAGTTGACGCGATCGCGGCAGGGCAAGGTCCCGGTTCGTATACGGGAGTGCGCATTGCCGTGACGGCCGCCAAGACGCTGGCCTGGACGTGGAATAAGCCGCTCGTCGGAATCTCCAGCCTGGAAGCGCTGGCGTTCGGCGCCTGGAAGGAAATCGGGCCGAACAACGGCGGCGGCGAAGCCTGGATCGTTCCGCTTATGGACGGCCGGAGGGGACAAGCTTATGGCGCGCGGTTCGCGGCGCTTCCGGACGGGAGCTGGCGGCGGACGGAGGAGGACGGCATCCGTTTGTTCGGGCCGTGGCTCGACAAGCTGAAGCAGGCTGCGGAGGAGCTCCCGGGCGGGGAGCGGCCGTCCTCGATCGTTTTCGTCGGGCAAACCGAACCGTTCGCGGAGCTCGTCGCTGCCGCAGCGGGCGCGCTGGCCGACGCGGGCATTTCGATCGAAGCCGTCCCTTTCGGCATGGATGCCGGCGCCGTCGGCTTGCTCGCCGAACGGCGAATTCGCGGCGGAGAAAAGGACGAACCCCATGCGTTCGTCCCCAATTATACGCAATTGGCGGAGGCGGAAGCCAAGCTGCTGGCGGCGCAGAAGGAGCGTAAAGCGTAATGCGGAATAACGGTAGGCCGGAGCCGGGAGAATTCCGGTTTCGCGCCATGACGATCGAAGATATCGGGACGATCGTGGAGATCGAGCAGGAGACGTTCGCCGCTCCGTGGACCGAGGAAGCGTTCCGCAACGAGCTGACCTCCAACATGTTCGCCAAGTACATGGTCATGGAAAAATCGGGGACGGTGCTCGGGTACGGCGGCATGTGGGTCATCGTGGACGAAGCGCACGTGACCAATATCGCGATTCGCGAGCAATATCAGGGGCAAGGTCACGGCAAGCGGCTGCTTCGGGAATTGATGAAAACCGCGCACTGGTTCGGAGCGCAGCGGATGACGCTCGAGGTGCGGGTTTCGAACGAACGCGCGCAGCGGCTGTACCGCCAGTTCGGATTCGCTCCTTCCGGCATCCGTCCGGGCTATTATTCGGACAACCGGGAGGACGCGTTGATTATGTGGGCGGACCTCGTTCCCGAAATATGGGACGGAGAACGGACCGCCGGGACGTCGGAAGGAGAAGCGCAATGAGCCGGCCTTATCATCTGCTCGCTATCGAGACAAGCTGCGACGAGACGTCCGCGGCCGTTTTGCGCGGCGGCCGCGAGGCGCTCTCCAACGTCGTGTCCAGCCAGATCGACACCCATCGCCGCTTCGGCGGAGTCGTGCCGGAAATCGCCTCGCGCAAGCACGTGGAGAGCATTACGCTTATGATCGAGCAGGCGGTGGAGGAGGCGGGCATCGCGCTTTCCGACATCGATGCGGTCGCCGTCACGCAAGGACCGGGCCTCGTCGGAGCGCTGCTCGTCGGGGTCGTCGCCGCCAAAAGCCTGGCGATGGCGCTGGACGTGCCGCTGATCGGCACGCATCATATCGCCGGTCATATTTACGCCAATCGGCTTATCGGCGAGATCGAATACCCGGCGCTGGCGCTCGTCGTGTCGGGCGGCCACACCGAGCTCGTGCTGCTGGAGCGCGAGGGAAGCTTCCGCATTGTCGGCCGCACGCGGGACGACGCCGTCGGCGAGGCCTACGACAAGGTGGCCCGCGCGCTGTCGTTCCCGTACCCGGGCGGGCCTTACGTCGACCGCCTGGCGGCAAGCGCCGAGCGGGAAATCGAGCTGCCGCGGGCCTGGCTGGAGGCGGACTCGTACGATTTCAGCTTCAGCGGGCTGAAATCCGCGGTGCTCGCCGAAATCAACCGCAGCAGGATGAAGGGCGAGGAACCGGACGGCGCTGCGCTGGCCAGGGGATTCCAGGCGTCGGTCATCGACGTCGTGACGACGAAAGCGATGCGGGCCGCCGCCGAATTCGGCGTCCGCCAAATGCTGCTGTGCGGCGGCGTGGCGGCCAACCGCGGGCTGCGCAGCCGGCTCGGCGAGCTGTGCGCGGAGGCGGGCCTGCCGCTGCTCGTTCCGCCGCTGTCGCTGTGCAGCGACAACGCCGCGATGATCGGCGCGGCCGCCGATTTGAAATGGCGGCGGGGCGAGTTCACCTCGCTCGACATGCAGGCCGAGCCGCAGCTGTCGCTGGAGGCCTGGTCGGTCGGCGGAGGCGGGGAAGCCCGGTAAGCCCGGCTTGCAGAAACGGGGACCGGCCATATAACGAGGCCGTTTGGGACCGCAATTTTGCCGCTCTCCGATTTATTCGGGGAATAACGGTCCGAATCGAAAAGACCGCAATTTTTAGGGAGGCCCAGGTTGGATTTTGTCCAATCAAGGAAGCGGAAAACGAAGAAACCGCAGTCTAGAGTGGATTTTATCCAATGAGGAACATGGAATTTGGGCGAAAACGCCGAAAAAGCCTTGCCAGATTGGACAAAATCCAACGAAGCCGAAAATTTTCGCGAAAAAGCCGATTTTCGTTGGATGAAATCCAACCAGGCTGCATCGAACCGTTCGGTATCCCGCTCAATCCCGCTCAATCCCGCTCAGCCGCTCAATCCCGCCAAAAGAACCTTCCGTTTTCGGAACAAGGAGGTCCGCCTTTCCAAGGAAACCGCCAAGCGTTTTTCTTATGTCTCCGCCGTACTTTCCGCTTACCGCCGCTTTTTCTCGAATCCGGAAATTTTTCGCCCTCATCGGCACTCCCGGCGCGCCAATTTCCAATTTCCGCCGCGCTCCCCGCATTCAAGTGTTCCCCTCCCTGCGATTGGGCAATATAAAACCAAACGTTAACCGGACGAGAGGGGCTGCCCATGACGCTGACACCGGAACAAAGAGTGACGCTGCACGGCTTCAACAATTTGACCAAGTCGCTGAGCTTTAACATGTACGACATCTGCTACACGAAAACGAAGGAAGAGCGAGAAGCCTACATCGAATACATCGACGAGCAATACAATTCGGAGCGGCTGACGGGCATTTTAAAATCCGTAACCGACATTATCGGCGCCCACGTGCTCAACATCGCCAGGCAGGATTACGTTCCGCAAGGGGCGAGCGTGACCGTTCTGATCTCGGAGGGGCCCGTCGACGAGGCGCCGGACGAATCGTTCGACGCCTCGCCCGGTCCGCTGCCGGCCGCGGTCGTCATGTCGCTGGACAAAAGCCATATCACCGTTCATACGTACCCGGAATATCACCCGGAAAAAGGAATCAGCACGTTCCGCGCCGACATCGACGTATCCACGTGCGGGGAGATTTCGCCGCTTAAGGCGCTCAATTACTTAATCCACTCGTTCGATACCGACATCATGACGATCGATTACCGGGTGCGGGGCTTTACGAGGGATATCAAAGGCCGAAAGCTGTTTATCGACCACGATATCGGCTCCATTCAGGATTACATCCCGGAAAACGTCAAAGCCGATTTTCACATGATCGACGTCAACGTGTACCAGGAGCACATTTTTCATACGAAGTGCAAGCTGCGCCAATTCGACCTGAACAACTATTTGTTCGGCTATACGAAGGAGAAGCTCGACGAGGACGAGCAGCAACAAATCGCGGAGCAGCTTCAGCAGGAGATGGACGAAATTTTTTACGGCAAAAACATGAAGCGGGGCTCCCCGGAAAAAGACGGCGGAAACGAAAATTGACGGATCGATCGAGTTTCCGTTCGGCAGGCATGTTTCGCGGACCGGCGGAATAGGATAGAAGACAGCCTGTCCGGGAAAGGGGGACACGTCGTGTCCGATTCGAAAGCCGAAACGCGCCGCCTCATCTCCGCCAAATTTCCGCTCGAGCTCGGCACCCTTGCCGGGTTCGCGTTCCTGCTCCTGATGTCGCTGGGCAATTTGCTTCGCGAAGAGCCGGCGGGGACCCGCCTGTACGCGAACGCGGCCTTCGCCTGCTGCTGTCTGTTCGCGCTTTTTTACCTGTTTTTGAGAAGAGTCAAAGGGAGGGCCGAACTGGCCCTATTCCCCGGGACGGTCGAGGTGAACGGAATGGCGCTGGACCCCGGGGCCATCGGGCAAATCCGCATTCACGGCCGCATTGTGGGCATCGTGCCGGCGGGCCGCCGGATCGCGCCGGTGCGGCTGTGCCTCGATATCCCGGACGCGAGGGATCGCAACTCGCTCGTCGTTTGGGCGGCGCGGCACGATATCGTCATCCGCAAAGGCCGTTTTTTCAAGTGGATTTGAGCGTCGCGCCCGCCGACCGGAACATTTTTCGAAGATAGTGTAAAATCTCTGTGGGTGTAGGAATTGGAAAAAGCGGATATAGAAAAAGAGCTTCTCCCTTGGTAAAGTGATGTTTGCGCACAACACACCAAGAAGGAGGAAGCTCCTGTGAGCCACTTTACCACAACAATGCCGACGATGAAAGAGATTGAGCAATGGATTTTCCGGAAAATGCAGGAGGAATTCGCTCGTGCGATGAAGCAGGTACTGGAGGCGCTGGATCAGCAGATCCTGGAGCAACGGGACCGAGAGCGTTATCGAGTAAAGGACGAGCGTGAAACAAGCGTCAACACAGTGTTCGGGAATGTGCGCTTTAAGCGGAGATTGTACTGTGACCGTAGAAGCGGCAAACACGTGTATCTGCTGGATCAGCTGTTGCAATTCGAAGGGCGCGGGAAAGTCAGTCCGCATTTGGAAGAGACAGCAATCGCATTCGCAAGCCAAGGACCGTCGTACCGGGACAGCGCAAAGAGGCTGGAGCAGCTTTTGGGCTACAATGTGCTGAGCCACCAAGCGATCAGGGAAAAACTGATGGAGCGTGCGCAACAGCCGATGCCAGCGGTGAAACGGCGCGCTGCCCGCGTGCTGTTCGTGGAAGTGGATGGGCTGTACACGAAGCTGCAGCGGAGCAAAAAGCGCGGGATGGAGAACGCAATTGCAGTCGTACACGAAGGCTGGGAGAAGAACGGCAAGCGGGTACAGCTGAAGAACAAACAGCATTACCTGCATACGAGCGGCGGCGACTTCTGGGAAGGGTTCGGGGACTTTCTGGTGGAGCGTTACGAAATCGACGAGAACACGTGGCTTGTGGTGAACGGAGACGGCGCGGCGTGGATCGGGGAATGTACATCCTACTTTCACCAATGTCTGTACATGCTGGACCGCTTTCATGTGGCGCGTGATTTGAAACGCTTTGTTGGTCATTTGCCGCAGGTGTGGGAGACCGTGAGACGGTCTTTGGCCAAACAGGATGCAGCCGCGCTTATGGCGGTCCTGGAAGGCGTGTCGGAGCAAGAGATAGCGGAAGAGAACCGGAAGGATTGGAAGCCGTATAAAAGATTTCTAAAGCGGCATGAGAAGCATTTGGACGACTACCGAAAAACACTCCAGGCGAAGGGGATCGACACAAGCGGTATGCGCCCGATGGGAAGCGCGGAATCGCAGATGCGTATATTCGCCAAGCGGACGAAGCGTGGCGGGTACAGTTGGAGTGAGCGAGGCGTCAGGGCGATGCTGAGGACGATGATGAGGATTCAAGAAGCGGGCACGGTGGTAAGAACGGTTGAAGGACAAGCGAGTAAGCAGGCAACGCCGCAGCAGTCGATAAACATGCGGCAATTGCTCAAGAACGTGACGCAACCGGTCAAGGGTTGTATCGCTGGAATGATTCGCATGCTGCAAGGACCGAAGCAAAGCAGCACAACGGGTATGGCACTCAAAGCACTTCGCGGATAACGGCAAAAAATTCTGACAAATCACTTGTGTTTGATGAAAGAACGAAGCAAAGCGCTTACAAGGAAGAGGTTCCTTCGGGGTTCGCGTTCCAGGCATCTTAAATGACTGCCCACGCTAGCTTGACACTGACTTTTTCGAAAAGCGAATTGACAGAACATTCCGAGGAGAATATAATAAAAGCCAATTCCACAACGAACAAACGCGAGGAACAGGATCAGTAAGGCTTACACCCCGAATCAGAGAGCTGCGGGACGGTGCGACGCAGCAGACGGGCAGCCCGAACTCGCCTGGGAGCGGATCGGCGGAACGATGCGGCAGCGAATGCGGCATCCGCGTACGTCGTTACGGTTAACCCCCGTAACCGGGTGCGGCAGAGGCGATGAACTTTTTTCGCGCTGTCGCGTAAAGCGGACCTTCCCTCCCGGGTTGCAGGGTGAGGGATCGTCAACAAGAGTGGTACCGCGGAAGGCCGATCGGCCCGCCGTCTCTTAACGGAGACGGCGGGCTTTTATATTTTTGAGCGGCCCGTCCGGAACCATTCGCAGATCACGAATAAATAATAGCTAACGCGATGAACGGGAGCAGTAGGACGACACCCCGGAAACAGAGAGCTGCGGGACGGTGCGACGCAGTCGAAGGGAATCCGAAACTCGCCCGGGAGCGGAGCGGCGGAACGCACGGCAAGGCGGGTGCGCGTACGTCGTTACGGCCGGCCCCCGATACAGGGCGCTCGCCGGGTTCGCCATTCGGATGGCGGGCGCCGGCGCATAAGGGGGAGCGCGGCTTGCCGTCCGAACGGCAAGCGGCTCCAAGCGGAGTGGTACCGCGGCGGCTGAAAACGGCCCGTCGTCTCTTGCAGAACAAGAGGCGGCGGGCTTTTTGCCGTCTCGAAAATCGGGTCGGGCGGCACCGGAAGTGGAACCGGGCTGCACCGTTTTGCGAATGCGAGCAAGCATCGATGCCAAAGTCAAACGACAACGCCGTTTCCCTTTATTTCGCCAACAGATCAGGGAGGTTATCCATATGAAAAAGCAAATTAAAATTTTCGATACGACGCTGCGCGACGGAGAGCAAGCCCCGGGCGCATCGCTGAGACCGGAGCAAAAAATCGTTATCGCCAGACAATTGGCGCGCGCGGGCGTCGATACGATCGAACCGGGCTTCGCCATTTCCAGTCCCGGCGAGTTCCAGGCGATTCAGCAAATTTCCCGCGAGCTGCAGGAGGTTGAAATTTGCGGTTTCGCCCGCTGCGTGAAGGCCGATATCGACGCCGCCGTCGCCGCCACGCAGGATGCGGCCCGCCGCCGGCTGCACCTGTTCATATCGGCTTCGCAAATTCATTTGGAGCATCAGCTGCGCAAATCCGAAGACGAGGTCATCGCCTTGATGCGGGAGATGATCGCATACGGCAAGCAATCCGTGGAGCAGATCGAGTTTTCCCCGATGGACGCCTCGCGCGCCAGCGAGGAGTTTCTGTACCGGATGGTCGAGGCCGCCATCGAAGAAGGAGCGACGATCATCAACATTCCGGACACGATGGGGTACGCGCTGCCGGAGGAATTCGGCCCGTTGTTCTCGCGGATTCGGCAAAACGTTCGCGGAGGCGACAGCGTCGTCTACAGCACGCACTGCCATAACGATTTGGGGCTGGCGGTCGCCAACAGCCTGGCGGCCATCCGCCACGGCGTGACGCAAATCGAGGTGAGCGTCAACGGCGTCGGCGAGCGGGCCGGCAACTGTTCGCTGGAGGAGCTGGTCATGGTCATCGAAACGCGCGGCGAGGCGCTCGGGCTTGCGACGAACATCCGCTCCTCGGAAATATTCGAGACGTCGCGGATGGTCAGCCGGGCGATGCATTTTCCGATCGCGTTCAACAAGCCGATCGTCGGCCGCAACGCCTTCCAGCATGAGTCCGGCATCCATCAGGACGGCCTGCTGAAAAACCGGAACACGTACGAGATCATGGATCCGGAAGCGATGGGCATTCCGCGCAGCATGATCATTCTGGGCAAGCATTCCGGCCGGCACGCGCTCAAGCATCGCGCTTCCGAATACGGCATCAAGCTGCAGGACCGCGAGCTGGACGAAGTGTACGAACGGTTCAAGGCGAAGGCGGACGAGACGAAGGTCGTCACGGACGACGTGCTTCTGCAATTGATCGGCGAATCGACCGAACAGTCCGTCGAGCCTTACGCATTGACGGAGCTGCAGGTGCTGGCGGGCTCCAATCGTTCTCGGATCGCCTCCGTCACGATCCGGACCGCGGCGGACGAAGCCGAACGGACGTATACGGGAGCGGGGGAAGGGCCGCTCGAAGCGGTCATCGGCTGCATCCGCGAGGCGATGCCGGTCGACGCCCAATTCGAGGATTTGGAGCTGCACTCGTTGTCTACGGGCGAAGACGCCTTCGGAGAGGCCGTCGTGACGGTCGTGTTCCAGGGCAAGCGGTACCGGGGCACGGCGATTCACCGCGATATCATTTTCGCGGCGGCCAGAGCCTACGTGTCGGCATGCAACAGCGCCATCATGGCTGCGCGCGCGGCGCAGGGCCCGGGCAAGCAGGCCGCCGCCGGTCAATAACGGGCTTTCGTTCGCACCGCAAGGATGCGGCAGCGAGAGCATGACGGGAACCCGGCGACAAAGAGCGCCGCGGCGAATCCCGTCGGACAACAAAGGTAAATCGAGAGGTCGTCACGGGTGTGGACAAAGTTGTCCACACCCGTTGTGCATATTGTGGGTAAAACGGCGAAACCGTTGGGGGACTTCGGGTTGCGTTTCGATGAAACGGGGATTACTTTTTCACAGGCGATCTGTGGATTTTGTGGACAATGTGGATAAAATCGGGGATATTAATATTCCAATGATGTTGGGTTTACAAAAAGGCGTCCAGATCGCCAAAAAAAGCGCATGAGGCCCGTTTCCGATCGGATGTGCGATTATTTAAAAGCTGTGGATAACCCTTTGGGGTGATAAAAAGTAAGTAAGTCAAAATGACGAGATTAGATCCGGCCATTTTGCGTTCTTACGCAACGGTTCTTCTTCCCCTATAATCGGTTTTACAAACCGGCAAACATAGGAGCTGAGAACAATGAACCAAGCGTATCGGCCGATTTTCGATTCTTTTGCCTTCAAATCCGGCGTCAGGCTGAAAAGCCGGGTTGTGATGGCCCCCATGACGCATATGAGCTCGAACGCGGACGGATCGATTTCCGAGGAGGAAATTCGCTATTACTCCCGCAGGGCCCGGAGCGCGGGCATGGTCATTACTGCCGCGACTTACGTATCGGCGGAAGGCGGACTGTTCGGCGGTCCCGGCGCGGACCGGGACGAGCTGATTCCAGGGTTGGGCAAACTCGCGGCGGCGATCCGTGCTAAAGGAGCGGCGGCGGTGCTGCAAATTTTTCACGGGGGCAGACAAAATTCAAGGACGGGCGAATTCGTAAGCAGCGGGACGATCCCGGAGGACAAGGAAGGCGCGGCCATCCCGCGCGCGCTGGCCGAGACGGAAATGGACAGAATCGTGCGCGCGTATGCCGAAGCGGCGGGACGGGCCGTCGAAGCGGGGTTTGACGGCGTTGAAATTCACGGCGGGAACGGAAATTTGCTGCAGCAGTTTTTTTCGCCGTATACGAACAGGCGAACGGACTCTTTCGGCGGCAGCCTTGAAAACCGGATGAAGCTCGCATTGACCGTTGTGGATGAAGTGCTCCGGACGGTTCGCGGGAAGGCGAAAAAGCCGTTTATCGTCGGTTTCCGGCTTTCTCCGGAGGAGCCGGAGACGCCGGGCGTCACGATGGCGGATACGCTTGCTTTCATCGACGCGCTTTCGGCTGCGGGGCTCGATTACCTTCACGTCTCCGTGAAAGACTTCCGGTCCGTCCCTAGACGCGGCGTCGAGGATCGCCGCTCCCGGCTCGCGATCATTCAGGAGCGCGTCGGCTCGCGTTTGGCCGTTATCGGCGTGGGAAGCATTCATACGCCGGAAGACGCCCTCGAAGCGTTGCGGTCCGGCATTCCCCTGATCGCCCTCGGCCGGGAACTGATCATGGAGCCGGATTGGAGCGAGCTGATCAGGCAAGGGCGGGAAGAAAAGATTCGAACGGCGCTGTCGCTGAAGAACAGGGAGGAGTTATGCATTCCCGATCCGCTGCTGGAATTGCTGACGAGCGTTCCGGGCTGGATCCCGCTGGATCCGGATCGGGTTCAGGCTTGAAGGGGCGGAGAGGACGAAACGATCGCAGCTGCGCGGGCGCCCGAGCTTCTTAAGGAGCGGCGTCCCGCGTCTCGGCCGCATGACCCTTCGCTCCCCATTTTTGCCCCCATTTTTCCATCTCCTTCAGCGCCAGTTGAAAATCGCTTCCTTTCTCGGTCAGCGAATATTCGACGGTTACCGGGACGGTCGGAAATACTTGACGGCGCACCAGCCCGTTATGTTCCAAATGGCGCAGGGTGTCCGTCAACGACTGGGTTTTGACAATGGATATGTTCCGTTTCAACTGATTGAAGCGCTGCGGCCCTTCGAGCAGTTCGTCCAGCACCAAAAACGCCCATTTGGCTCCAAGGATGCGCAGGACTTCGCAAATGCTCGATTCCTCGCGTTCGTCAGGCCCTTCCGCGGTTTTTTCGTTTTTCATGCGGACACCTCGCTCGTGCGGCTTATTCGTTTGCCGATATCGCATCAAAAGATGCATGACCGAAACAATCGCCGGCCGGGCGATGCCGGCCAGACGGAAGCCATGCGTCCGCTGACGATTACTCCATCAATTGCTCCCAGACGGCATAGGCGGCCTCGAGTTCCTCGCGGAGCTTCTGGACGGCCGTCTGAATCTCTTTTAGCTTCACGTAATCGGTAAACACGGCTTCCGTGGCCATCTCTTCCTCGAAAGCGGCAATTTCCGTCTCCAGCCGCTCGATGTCGGCTTCCGCCTGCTCGCGCTTGCGCTGCCGCGAACGTTCCTCGCGTTTTGCCCGTTTGTCCGCTTCGTAGTCGCTCGCGGGAGTCGAGGCGGCGGCGCCGGACGGAGCCTTTTCCGCTTGTTTGTCCCATTCTTCCATTTCCTGCTGCTTGCCGAGCATGTCGTCGTAATTGCCCAGGAAATGTCGGACGCCGTCGGGATGCAGGTCGACAATCCGGTCGGCGAGGCGGTTGATGAAGTAGCGGTCGTGGGAGACGAACAGAAGCGTTCCCTCGTATTCTTCCAGGGCCGCTTCCAGCACCTCGCGGCTCCACAGGTCCAAGTGGTTCGTCGGTTCGTCCAATACGAGCACGTTCGCCTTGCGCAGCATCAGCTTGGAAAGCGCGACCCGGGCTTTTTCCCCGCCGCTGAGCGATCCTACCGATTTCTTTACGTCGTCGCCGCTGAACAGGAAGTTGCCGAGCACGGTCCGGATTTCCGCTTCCGGAAGCTGGGAGTAGGCGCTCCACACCTCCTCCAGCACCGTGTTGGCCGGGTTCAGCTGGCGCTGCTCCTGGTCGTAGTAGCCGAGCATGACGCCCGTCCCCCAACGGACGGTTCCGCCTCGCAGCTCCAGCTCCCCGACGAGCGCGCGCAGCAGCGTCGATTTGCCGACGCCGTTCGGGCCCAGCACGGCGATCCGCTCTCCGCGCTTGACTTCAAAGGAGACTTGGCGGAACAAAGGACCGAGCTCCGCGGCGGGAGCGGCCGAGACGTCGGATACTTGCAGCACGTCCTTGCCGGTCCGCCTCTCGGTCGTAAAGGAAAAGCTGGCCTGCTTCAGGTGGCCGGGCTTTTCGAGCCGTTCGATCCGCTCCATCGCGTTGCGCCGGCTTTGCGCGCGGCGGGTGGTCGACGCTCGGGCCAAATTTTTCTGAATGAATTCTTCCATCCGGGACAATTCCTTGCGCTGCTGTTCGTACAGCTTGACGCGCTGCGCGAAGTCGGCTTCCTTAAGCTCCATGAAACGGGAATAATTGCCGGTATAACGGGTCGCCGAATGGCGTTCGATTTCGATAATGGACGTGACCGTCGCGTCCAGGAAGTAGCGGTCGTGGGAGACGATGACCATCGCTCCGGCATAGGTGCGAAGATACTGCTCCAGCCAGCTCAGCGTTTTGATGTCGAGATGGTTCGTCGGTTCGTCCAGCAGCAGCAAATCCGGCTGCACGACGAGCAGCCTCGCAAGCGCGAGCCGCGTGCGCTGGCCGCCGCTCAGCGCGGAAACCGGCGTTTCCGGCGGGAAATCGCCGAAGCCCATGCCGTGAAGGACGCTGCGGATGCGGTTGTTCATCTCGAAGCCGCCCGCCTCGCGGAAACGGTCGCTCCGTTCCGCGTACTGGCCGAGCAGCGCTTCGTACCGGGCGGCGTCCCGCTGCTCGGCCGGATCCGAAATTCGCCGCTCCAATTCGCGCAGCTCCCGTTCCTGCTCGATCAGCGGCCCGAACGCGGCGTGCATGACCTGCTGGAGCGTCATCTGCTCGTCGAAGCGGCTGTTTTGCGCCAAATAGCCGATGCGCAGCTCGCGCGGTTTGGACACGGAGCCGGAATCCGCCGAATCCTCTCCCGCCAGAATGCGCAGGAAGGTCGATTTGCCGGCGCCGTTGACGCCGACGAGACCGATGCGGTCGCGCTCGTTGATTTGAATGCCGACTCCGTTCAGCACGGGAGTCGTGCCATAAAATTTCGTAATGCCCGATGCTTGCAAAAGCAAGAGGAATCCCTCCGACTCGTCTGTTGTTGCGGTAACTCAGGTTTTCTCAAGTGTATCGCAAATCGGCGGCAACGTCCAAGGGCGGAAGGCGGCTCCATAGGAAAACCGGTAACGAAACTTGATTGGACAAAATTCAACAAAGCTTTCCCGAGCGGCGAAAAATCTTGTCAAGATGCCCGCCATGTCTGCACGCAGTAGCTCGCTGAACGCGCCGGTTCTCCTTTCATCGCTTTGCGATCGCCGCGAAATCTATTTTATTGAAAGTAAAGTCCGATGCCGCGCGCGTTGTTTGGCGAAAATCAAGAAAAATGATAAACTGGAGCTAACTTTAAACGAAAAAGCAAATCGGTTGGCCGGCAGGAGATGAGGCTTGCGCAGATGACGATCGACAAACGGCAATGGCGGGAGCGTTTCCGGGCGGCAAGGGACGCTCTCCCGCCGGAGGAACGCGCGCGCAGGTCGCGGCAATTGTGCGAGGCGGTCTTACGGGAAGCGCTTGAGCCGCTGGCAGCGAAGCTGGCGAGACCGCTTACCGTCTGCGCGTACGGAGCGTTTCGTTCCGAAGCGGACCCGGAAGGAATCGCCGCCTGGTGCGCCGAACGCGGCCACCGGATCGCGGCGACGCGCGTCCGGGATGACGGAGGCGGGCTCGAGCTGCGGGCCGTCGCCTCGCGGGCGGACTGGAAGACCGGGCGGTGGGGCGTGCCCGAGCCGGATCCGCAACGGTGTCCGGCGCTCGACCCCGGCGAGCCGGTCGACGCGGTGCTCGTTCCGGGCCTCGCGTTCGACCGGCAAGGCGGCCGGCTCGGCTATGGCGGCGGGTACTACGATCGCTTGTATGCCGCAAGAACGTCCGCCGGACAGGCTTCGCTCTGGATCGGCTTCGCATTCGAACTGCAGGTGGCGGACGATCCATTGCCGAAGGAACGCCACGATCTGGAGATGGACGGTCTGGCGACCGAGAACGGACTGATCTGGTTTGGAAGGAGGGAGACCGGATGAACGACGCGGAGGATCGGCTCACCCATTTCAACGAACAGGGCAGGGCCGTGATGGTCGACGTGTCCGACAAGCCCGTCACCGCGCGGACGGCGCGGGCGGAAACCCGGGTGACGATGGCCCCGGAAACGCTGAAGCGGATTCGCGAAGGATCCGTCGCCAAAGGAGACGTGCTCGCGGTCGCCCAGGTGGCCGGCATTCAGGCGGCCAAGCGGACATCCGACTGGATTCCGATGTGCCACCCGCTGCCGCTGACCGGCGTTAACGTAACGTTCGCGGATAACGGGACCGACACGCTCTACATAGCGGCCGAGGTCAAAACAACGGGCAAGACCGGCGTGGAAATGGAGGCGCTCACCGCCGTTTCCGCAGTCGCGCTTACCGTTTACGATATGTGCAAAGCGCTGCAAAAAGACATGGTCATCGGCCCGACGCGGCTCGTTTCCAAAACCGGCGGGAAAAACGGCGACTACGCCGCGGCGGACAAGGAAGACCAAGGTTCCTGACAGTTGGGCAAGAAGGCGGAGTGGGGAGCGGAGGGGAATGGACATGCGTTGGAAAGTGGCTTTGCTGACGGCCAGCGACAAGGGCTCGCGCGGAGAAAGAGAAGACACGAGCGCGCAGGTGATCCGCGAGCTGGTCGAAGAAGAACTCGGCGGGGAAATCGTCGATTACCGGATCGTGCCCGATGAGCACGACGAGATCCGCGCCGCCCTTATCGAAATGGCGGATTATTATCAGGCCGACCTGATCTTTACGATGGGAGGAGTGGGACTCGGCCTTCGCGATGTCACGCCCGAGGCGACGATGATGGTGACGGAGCGCGTCGTTCCCGGCATGGCCGAAGCGATGCGGGCTTCGGCCATGAGCTGGTCCCGCCGGGCGATGCTGTTTCGCGGAGTGTGCGCCATCCGCGGGCAAACGCTGATCGTCAATCTGCCCGGCGAGCCGAAAGCCCTTCATAAGCTGTTCATGGGCATTATCGATCAGCTCCCGTTCGCCCTGCTTCAGGTCAAAGGGCTGAGAAGGGAGCTGGAGGAATGACGAACCCGCCGAATAAGCCTGACGATTCGATTCGCCGAGCGGGCAACGCGTCGCTGCTTCGCGAAGTGAAGGTCGAGGACGCGGTCGGGATGCTGCTCGCTCACGATTTGACGCAAATCGTCCCGGGCCGGTTCAAGGGCCGCCTGTTCCGCAAAGGGCACAAAGTGACGACGGAAGATATCCCGAAGCTGAAGGATATCGGCAAGGAGCACCTGTACGTAATGGAAGTCGGACCGGGCGATTTGCATGAGGACGACGCGGCGCTCCGCATGGCGCAGGCGTTAAGCGGAAGCGAGACCCGGTTCGGGGAGCCGCACGAAGGCAAGGTGACGCTCAAATCGGCGATTACGGGTCTCGCCTCGATATCCAAAGAGGTCGTCGACGGGATCAACGCGCTGGGCGACATCGCCCTTGCGACGGTGACGACCCATTCGGTCGTGCGCGAAGGCGAGGCGGTGGCCGCTACCCGGGCGATACCGCTCATCGTTCCCGAAGCGAAGGTCACCGAAGTCGAGCGGATTGCCGAGCGGTACCGCGAGCTTCACGACGGCGAATCGCCGGTTCGCGTGCGCCCGCTGCGCAAGCTTAAAGCCGGGCTGCTGACGACGGGAAGCGAAGTGTTTTCCGGCCGGATCGCCGACAAATTCGGTCCCGCCGTCGCCTCCAAGCTGGAGGCGCTCGGCTCCGAGGTCGCCGAACAGCGGTTCGCGCCGGACGACCGACAAACAATTGTCAACGAAATTCTCTACTTCCATCGCCAAGGCTATGATATGATACTCGTGACCGGCGGGATGTCCGTCGATCCCGACGACCGCACGCCGGGGGCGATCGCCGATGCGGGCGCGAATATCGTCAGCTACGGAACGCCGATGCTTCCGGGCTCGATGCTTCTGTTCGGCTACTTGCAGGGCGTGCCGATCTTCGGCTTGCCGGGGTGCGTCATGCACGACCCTTATACTTCGTTTGACGTCTTGCTGCCCGCGTGCTCGCGGGAGATACGATCGGCAAGGAAGATATCGTCGGAATGGGATACGGCGGGCTGCATCGCGGCTAACGGCATGGACGCTTGGCGGCTTCCCGTGTTAGCGGAAACGATAACGGAAATTTTTACTTCGCGAAGGAGGCGTATCGATGTCAGGCATCGGCGCTACAGGAATTATTTTGCTCGTGGTGGTCGCGCTTCTGCTGTTCGGCCCCAACAAGCTTCCGGAGCTGGGCCGGGCTTTCGGCCGCACGCTGAAAGAATTCAAAAGAGGCGCCAACGATTTGATGGACGACGGTCAAGACCGCCAAGGCCAGGGGCGCAGGATCGAGGTAAGCCCGTCCGAAGCGGAACAGGCGAAGGCGGAACAGCCGAAGGCCGAAAGGCGTTTGCCGGAGTAACATGGCCAATCGGAACGACCGCGCCGGAGGACCGGGGGAGGCGGCTCCTCCCGAAGGCTGGATGCCCCTGCTGGAGCACATCGGAGAGCTCCGGAAACGCATCATCTACATTCTGATCGTTCTCGTGCTCGGTTTGGCCGGCGGCCTGTTTTGCGCAAAGCCGCTGTTCGAGTATCTCGTCGCCGCGGCGCCGGCGGACAACATCGAGCTGAACACCTTTTCGCCTTGGGATGCGATCGGTCTGTATATGAAATTCGCCTTCGTCGTCTCCTTTGTCGTCGTGATCCCCTTTACCATGCTTCAGCTTTGGCTGTTCGTCCGTCCCGGCCTCCATGAAAAGGAGCAAAAAGCGACGCTCCGGTACGTGCCGGCAGCTCTTGTTATGCTAGTAGCCGGCATTGCGTTCGGTTATTACGTCGTGTTTCCGATGGCTTATTCGTTCACGGAAAATATGACCGAGACGCTCGGACTTAAGCAAACGTACGGAGCCGCGCAGTATTTCTCTTTTTTGTTCAATATTGTGCTGCCTCTCGCCGTTTTGTTCGAGCTTCCGCTCGTGATCCTGTTTCTGACCCAGTTGGGCATTCTGAATCCGGGCTTTCTCAAGAAGTTTCGCCGCTTCGCGTGGTTTCTCATGGTGCTGATCGGAACGGTGATTACGCCTCCGGACGTCATTTCCGACCTTCTCGTCGCCGTGCCGCTCATCGTGCTTTACGAACTGAGCATTATGCTGTCCGCCGCGGCTTACCGGAAGCGGCTGGCCAAGCAGCGGGAATGGGAGCGGGAGTGGGAGAACGAGGCGCCGAGCGGCGCGGCCGGAAGCGGATCGTGATTGCGAAGGACGGCCGCACGGGGAAATTTTATTTCGGTTGGGAGCCGCTCTCGGCGTCGCTGAGAGAGCGGCTCCTTTTTTGTAGGTTCTAAACGATGCTGCAATGACATTCCTCGAACAACCGTTCACGGTTACGGCGCTTTCCGGCGACAATTGCGCGGCTCCGGAGCCGCAGACGCTGAAGGCGAGCGAGCTGGGCGAACCGAACGAAGGCGAGCTGGTCGGAGCGGCGGAACAGCCGAATCGAAAAAAGCAAGGGCGAAAAGCGACAAAAATTTGCGCTGCCCCGATGTTTTTATCCGGGCGCATATGGTAAACTTGAACTATAAGGAATGGAAGCGATTACATAAGCGAAAAGACCCGAACCCATCCTTATTTCGACAAGTTGCCTATGAGGAAGGAGCCATGTCTATGGGGAATGCGGGGAACACATTGGGGAAAAAGCTCGGACTGTTCGGCGGCGGGGGAGCGGCATTGTTGCAAGCGTTCGCGCTTGTCCTGATGCTGATCGGCATGGATTGGGCCGAGCATAAGCTTCTGATCGTCGGGGTGATTGCGATCGAAATCGTCTTTTTCATCGCCTTGGGCTACGGGATCGCCTATTTGAACCGAACCGTCATCGAGCCGATCGGGCGCGTGACCTCGACCTTGAAGGATATCGCCGGATCCGGCGGCGATTTGACCCGGCGAATCGATTTTCGTTCGCAGGATGAAGTGGGGGATTTGGCTCGGGCGGCTAACGATATGCTGGACGGCTTGCAAAACATGATGCGCGAGCTGCGGGACAGTACGGCGGAGCTTGCGGCCGCGGCGATCCTGCTGCAGCAGGGGGCGGACGAAAACGCGAAGGTGAGCACGGAGGTTACCCGGGCCGTCGAACGCGTCGCCGCCGGTTCCGAAACGCAGGTGAACCAATCGCAGCATATTTCCTCGGTCATGCAGGAAACGATGAACGGCTTGAGCCAGGTGGCCGGGACGACGACCGGCGTATCGGAGTCGGCCTTGTCGACCCGAACGCGCGCCGAAGGCGGCTCCGAGCTGCTGCGCAAAGCGGCGACCGACGTCGTGCAGGTCGAATCGGCTTTTCGCTCCTTGCAGGAAACGGTGAGAGGCTTGAATCACAAATCCTCGCAAGTGCTGGAAGTCATCGGTTATATTTCGGAAGTGTCGAATCAAACCCATCTGCTCGCCCTGAACGCGGCCATCGAAGCGGCGAGGGCGGGCGAGCACGGGCGCGGCTTCGCGGTCGTCGCCCAGGAAATCCGCAAGCTGGCGGACCAGACGCAGCAATCCGCCGTGCAAATCGGCAATACGCTGGAGACGATGTCGGGCGACATCGGCGCCGTCGCCGCCATGTTCGAACAAAGCGCGGAGCAAGTGTACGGCGCCGTTTCGGGCATGCGCACCGCCGAGGAAGCGTTCCGCGAAATCGTCGCGGAAGTGGGCGAATTCAGCGGAAACATTACGGAAGCGGCCGCGGCGGTCGAACAGATGACGGCGGGAGGCCAGACCGTGCTGCAATCGATTCGGGACATCGCGCAAATTACGGAGGAAACGGCCTCGTTCTCGCAGCAGATGTCGGCGATGACGGAGCAGCAGCTTTCCTCGACGGAGGAGATGGCCCGGACGGCCCACAAGCTGAGCTCCATGGCTTCCCGGCTCAAAGGGATGACCGCCAATTACCGCGCTTGAAAGGACGCTTTTTCTATTCGCGCGAGCCCGAATGGAGCGCGCGGGAATGATCTTGGCCGCAGTCGGAAATCCTGTATGGCATGCTTTCGCGCCGTTCCGGCAACCGGAACGGCTTCGTTTTTTTTGTCGCCTTCGACACAAAGGGATTCGCTATTTTTAACGCAAAAGGACTTGAAAAGCAGGGGTAAAATCAGTATCATAATAATTGGCTGTTAGCACTATAGACAATTGAGTGCTAACAACAAACAAAACTATGCTACGTTTTAAGAAGGAGGCTATTTTCATGATCAAACCTTTGGGCGATCGCGTACTTGTCGAGGCGAGTGCCAAGGAAGAAAAAACCGCAAGCGGCATCGTGCTGCCGGACACGGCCAAGGAGAAGCCGCAAGAGGGAACGATCATCGCAATCGGAAGCGGCTCTCTGACGAAAGACGGCGAGCGTATCGCGCTTGAAGTCAAGGTCGGCGACCGGGTGCTGTTCTCCAAATACGCGGGCACCGAGATTAAGTATGAAGGCAAAGAGTATTTGATTATGAAAGAAAGCGACATCCACGCCATCGTCGGCTGATTCGGACGGCGAACGCGAGATATATCGACATAAGCAAGGGAACGAAGGATACGTAAAACTCGAGGAGGGTATTAAAGAATGGCTAAAGAGATCAAATTTAGCGAAGACGCTCGCCGCTCCATGCTGCGCGGCGTAGACGCGCTGGCTAACGCCGTAAAAGTAACGCTCGGCCCGAAAGGACGCAACGTCGTACTGGAGAAAAAATTCGGCTCTCCGCTGATCACGAACGACGGCGTGACGATCGCGAAGGAAATCGAGCTGGAAGACGCGTTCGAAAACATGGGCGCCCAACTGGTTAAAGAAGTCGCCACGAAAACGAACGACGTTGCCGGCGACGGCACGACGACGGCTACCGTTCTTGCCCAAGCGATGATCCGCGAAGGCCTGAAAAACGTTACCGCCGGCGCAAACCCGATGGTCGTTCGCAAAGGCATCGACAAAGCGGTTCGCGCCGCCGTCGAAGAGCTGAAAAAGATCTCCAAGCAAGTCGGCAGCAGCACCGACATCGCACAAGTCGCTGCGATTTCCGCCGCTGACGACGAAGTCGGCCAACTGATCGCGGACGCGATGGACAAAGTCGGCAAAGACGGCGTCATCACCGTCGAAGAATCCAAAGGCTTCCAAACGGAACTGGAAGTCGTCGAAGGGATGCAATTCGACCGCGGTTACGTTTCTCCGTACATGATTACCGATACGGACAAAATGGAAGCCGTGCTCGACAATCCGTACATCCTCATCACCGACAAGAAAATTTCCAACATCCAAGAAATTTTGCCGGTGCTGGAAAAAGTCGTTCAATCCGGCAAGCAGCTGCTCATCATCGCCGAGGACGTCGAAGGCGAAGCGCAAGCGACGCTGGTCGTCAACCGTCTGCGCGGCACGTTCACTTGCGTAGCCGTTAAAGCTCCGGGCTTCGGCGACCGCCGCAAGGCCATGTTGCAAGACATCGCGGCGCTGACGGGCGGCCAAGTCATTACCGAAGAGCTGGGTCTCGAGCTGAAATCGACGACGCTGCAACAACTCGGTACGGCTCGCCAAGTGCGCGTCAACAAGGAAAACACGATCATCGTGGACGGCGCCGGCGATTCCGAGGACATCAAAGCGCGCGTTAACCAAATCAAGGCGCAAATCGAAGAAACGACTTCCGATTTCGACCGCGAAAAGCTGCAAGAGCGCCTGGCCAAGCTGGCTGGCGGCGTAGCGGTGATCAAAGTCGGCGCCGCAACCGAAACCGAACTGAAAGAACGCAAGCTGCGCATCGAAGACGCCCTGAACGCAACCCGCGCCGCGGTTGAAGAAGGCATCGTTTCCGGCGGCGGCACCGCGCTCGTGAACGTATACAACGCCGTTGCCTCCATCCAAACGGAAGGCGACGAAAAGACCGGCGTCAACATCGTTCTTCGCTCGCTCGAAGAGCCGATCCGCACGATCGCGGCAAACGCCGGCCAAGAAGGCTCCGTCATCGTCGAGCGCCTGAAGAAAGAAAAAGTAGGCGTAGGCTACAACGCGGCTTCCGGCGAATGGGTAGACATGTTCGACGCCGGCATCATCGATCCGGTTAAAGTGACCCGCACCGCGCTGCAAAACGCCGCTTCCGTCGCTTCGATGTTCCTGACGACCGAAGCCGTTATCGCCGACAAACCGGAGAAGGAAAAAGCAGCTCCGGCAATGCCGGGCGGCATGGGCGGCATGGACATGATGTAAGACTCGGCTTCAAACCGAAAGGCTCCCGCAAGGGAGCCTTTCTCGCGTTTCGGAATTACCATTTGAACGAGCCGACCGAACGATTGAGCCGGGCGACGATTTCCTGCAGGCGATCCGAAGCGGTCGCGATATTCTCGGCCAGGGCAAGCTGCTCTTCCGTCGAAGCCGCGACCGTTTGCGCTTTGCCCGATACTTCGCGGGCCGTGCTGGCGGCCTGCTCCATGCTGGCCGATATTTCCTCGGAGCTGGCGGACATTTGCTCGGTGACGGCCGAAGTTTCGTGAATTTGGGAAACGACCTGTTTCACCGACCGCAAAATCGCGGCGAACGCGAGGTCGACCTCCTCCATGAGCCGCATGCCTTGCTGCGATTGGGCGAGCGTCGATTGCATATTTTCCGAAACGTTTCCGATCTCGCTGCGCGTTTCCGCGACGAGCTGATTGATGACGTCGGCCGATTCGAGCGAGCTTTCGGCAAGCTTTCGGATCTCTTGGGCGACGACGGCGAAGCCCTTCCCGTGTTCCCCGGCCCGCACGGCCTCGATCGAGGCATTGAAGGACAAAATGTTCGTCTGGTTGGCGAACGCCGTAATGTTTTCGGTAATGGCGCCGATTTTTTCCGATTTGTCCGTCAGCGATTTTACGATCTCGGACAGCATGCCGACCGCTTCCCCTATATTGCCGAGCTGCTCTTTGAGCGACTGAACCCGGTCGCTTCCATGGTCGATCTGCCCGGAGGCAATGGACGATTGTTCCGATATCGCCGTCGTGTTGTCCGCGATTTTGCCGACTCCGATTGCCATCTCGTCCATCGCGGTGCTCGATTGCTCCACGATCGCCGTCTGCTGCTCGATCTGGAACGTGACGTCCTGAATATTTTCCGCTACATGGTTCGTCGCCGCGGCGGATTCTTTTGCCCCGATCGACAGTTCCTGCGCCGAGCCCGCCACCGCTTTGGAAGACGACGCGATCTCCTCGACCAATCCCCGGATTTTCATCGTCATCAGATCGACGGCGTGAACGATTTGTCCCAGCTCGTCCTTCGAATATTTCGATTCCGGCGTATGTTTCAAATCGCCCTCCGAAATCCGCGTCGTCTTCTCCAGCACTTTGCAGGCGGTCGAGCTGATTCTCCGGATCATGAAAGAACCGAACGCGATCAGCGCGATCCATTCGATAACGAAAACGATTCCCAGCGCCCAGTTCGTTTGCGTTCTTTCTGCCAGAATGGCTTCGATTTCGCGTTCCGCGTACTGGCTGACGATTTGACCGATCAAATCGATTTCATCTCGGCTCGCGTTGAACTGGTCCAACAGCGCTTTCGTTTGCTCGGACGTCGATTGTCCGGCTTGAATCCGGCTCTCCGCCAGCTGCACCCATTTGTCGAAATCGTTCTGGTATCCCTGGATGTATTGCGAAACGGGCGTCCCGGATTCCGCGTGCGTCAAATTGTCCGTATGTTCCGCGTTCAAAATGCCGCCGGCGCTCTGGATTCGTTCGACGGCCTGCTGAACGTTTTCCTGGAACTCGGCATAAATCGCGCTCCGTTCCTCTTCCGAAAGCGCCTCCGCTTGCAAACGGTTGTAGGCGTCGAGCGCCTGGTACATATCCCGGTCCGCGTTCAAAACGTGGGAAGTCACTTGATATGAAGTTTCATATAGAGTCGTCTTTAATTTTTCGATGTTGGACGAGTTCATGTTGATCAGAAAAATAACGGACAAAGCAAAAAACAGAATCGGCAACACGATAATCAAGAGCAATTTCGCGCGAAGCGAGAGACTGAACATGCGGGGGACCCACTCTCCTCGAATGATGTAAGCGAACGCAGGCATGAAGTTACGCTATATATCGGAAGCCGGAGCTCTTTCCAACAGGGAGGTTCCGCCTATTTTTCCAATTTCGAACGGAATTCGTTTTTTGGACGATTCCGCTGGCGCATCTCCCGAAGGTGTCGTATTTTTATAGTAAGGTTGGCGCGTAAATGCATTCATGCATGTTAAAATAGTATGGTATCTTCAATTTGTGTCGTATATTCAAAGTGAGGAGCGAAGCAGATGATTCGGGTTGGCATGTTAAGCTACTGGCATGTGCACGCGGAGGATTACACGAAACAGGTGCTCGAGCATCCCGGTACGGAAATCGCCGCGATTTGGGACGAACAGCCGGAACGGGGACGGGAGAAGGCGGCCAAGTACGGCGTTCCGTTTTACGAATCTTTGGACGACCTGCTGGCCCGGGGAGATCTCGACGCGGTCGTCGTCGACGCTCCGACGAATCTTCACCGGGACGTGATGGTGAAGGCCGCCAAAGCCGGCAAACACATCTTTACGGAAAAAGTCGTCGCTCCCACGCTTAAGGAAGCGAATGAAATATTGCGCGCGGTCCGGGAAGCGGGCGTCAAGCTGACCGTCTCGCTGCCGCGATTGTATGACAGCTACACGCAAGCGATTCGCGGCGTGCTGGCCGAAGGAACGCTGGGCAAGCTGACGCTCGCCCGGGTGCGGCTTTCGCACGGAGGGGCGATCGCGGGGTGGCTCCCGGATCATTTTTATTCGAAGGAGCAATGCGCCGGCGGCGCGCTTATCGATCTCGGCTGCCATCCGATGTATTTGACGAGGCTGTTCCTGGGGCTTCCGGAGGCGGTAACCGTCAGCTTCGGGTTCGTAACGGGCCGCGAGGTGGAAGACAACGCGGTCAGCGTGCTCCAGTATGAAAACGGAGCGATCGGCGTCGTCGAGGCTGGCTTCGTCAATCCGCATTCGCCGTTTTCCATCGAATTGCACGGCACGGAAGGTTCTCTTCTGTTCGGCTTCCCGGAGGAAAAGCTGCTTGTCCGCAGCAGCCGGAAGGGCGACGGCTGGTACGAGGTCGAGCGGAACGAAACGCTGCCTTCCGCTTACAGTCAGTGGGTCGGCCATATCGCAAACGGCACGGAAGCCGAAGAAAACGTCGCCCTTGCCCTCGATTTGACGAAGCTGATGGAGGCTTCGAATCGTTCCTGGGAGGAAAGGCGGCAGGTCCGGATCGAGGAGCTGGAAGCCTGACGGGCGATCGTCGGAATGGAACGGAATTCGAAAACGGGGGGAGGGCAAGCGGCATGCAGGCGGAAGAGCGCCCGAACGCGCACGAACGGAAAGCGACGGTTCCGTTCCCCTACGCGCGGATGGAAGAAAAACGCTACGGAATGGACCGGTTGGACTTGCAATTCCGGTGGGGGCGGTTCGGCGTCCGGGTGCTGCGCTGCCACCTGGCTTCCTTTCCCCCGGGAAATTTGATTCCGATGCACAAGCATTCCGAATTCGAGTTTCACTTTATTCCGAAAGGGAAAGGCACGGTCAAAATCGGGGACGCCGTCTATCCGCTGCGCGAAGGCATGTTCTATCTGACCGGTCCGGACGTCATGCACGAGCAGCGGTCGGACGAGGAGGAACCGATGCACGAGCTGTGCCTTCATTGCGAAATCGTCGAGCTGACCGGGGAAACGCGGGAAGGCTGGGGCGATGAGCTCGAGGCGCGGGAGGCGGAAGAATGCGTGCGTTTGCTGCGTTCGATGCCGAGCGTTCCGGTGCCGGACCGGTACGATGCGATGCCCCGTTTTTTGGAGGCGTACCGGATGTTCGAAGAGCAGTCTACCGGGTTTTACACGACGATGAAGCAGATCGTCATTCAAATCCTGCTCCGTTCGTCGCGCGTGTTCGCCTCGTCCGACGCGAACGGGGGCATCCCGGAGCGGGATATGAACGATCACCGGTTCCGGCTCGCCACGCAATATATCGACGACAACTGCGCCCGGACGATTACGCTGGAAGAGGTGGCAGATCGGCTTCACGTAAGCCCGAGACAGCTGCAGCGCATTTTCAGGAGCGAAGGGCGGACGACGTTTCGCCATTGGGTCGAGCATGCCCGCCTTTCGCGCATCAGCGCGGAGCTGCTGCAGAGCGACCGGCCGGTGGAGGAAATCGCACTGAGCTACGGCTTCGGCAATCCGAACTATTTGTATCCCGTGTTTAAGCATAAATTCGGCATGACGCCCTCGGCCTACCGCCGCAAGCATAAGCGCGCGGTTCCTTAAGCAAGGCCGGCCGAAAGGGCTCCAATCGGGGAGGAAGACGCATTATGGATAAAAGAATTAAAGTCGGCATTATCGGAACCGGCGGCATCGCCCGCGCTCACGTTTCCGCTTACCGGAAGCTGCCTTTCGTCGACATCGTCGCCGTAGCCGACGTCATTCCCGGCAAGGCGCGCGAATTCGCGGAAGCGAACGATTTGGCGGGCGCGGCTCCGTTCGACAGCCACACGGACCTGCTCGCCTACGATCTGGACGCGGTCAGCATCTGCACGCCGAACGTCTCCCATCATCGGACGAGCGTCGACTCGCTGCGCGCCGGCAAGCAGGTGCTGCTCGAAAAGCCGATGTCGGTCACCCTTGCGGAAGCGATCGAAATGGCGCAGACGTCACGCGAAACGGGCGCCATGCTGAGCATCGGCTTCCAGCCGCGCTACGACCCGAACATGAAGCGGCTGCAGGAAATCGTCCAGTCCGGCCGGCTGGGCAAAGTGTATTACGCCGAAACGGGCGGCGGCCGCCGCCGCGGCATGCCCGGAGGCACCTTCATCCGCAAGGAGCTGGCCGGGGCGGGCGCGATGGCGGACATCGGCTGCTACTCCCTCGATCTGGCGCTGAACGCGCTCGGCTATCCGCGTCCGCTGACGGTTTCGGCGTTCACGTCGAATCATTTCGGCACCAATCCGCTGTATCATCCGGAGGCGAGCCGCTTCGAGGTCGAAGATTTCGGCGTGGCGATGGTCCGCTTCGAAAACGACATCGTCCTGCAGTTCAAAATTTCCTGGGCAATGCACATGGATACGCTGGGCGCGACGATGTTCCTCGGCACGGATGCCGGCCTCAAGGTCACGCCGGCGGGAACCGGGCCTTGGTCCGGCGTGTGGGACGGCTCGATCGGCAGCATGACGCTTTACCATGACGATTTCGGCGGCCAAACGCACACGCCCGTCCCGCTGATCGGCCATTCGCTCAACCTGTTCGACGAAAAGGTCCGCGATTTCGCGGAAGCGGTGCGCGACGGGCGCCCGGCGCCGATTCCCGGCGAGCAGATTTTGATTCAGCAGGCGGTCATCGACGGCGTGCTGCGCTCGGCCGAGCATCGGCGCGAGGTGTCGGTGGAACTGCCCGAATGAAAAGGATTGACAGAACCGTCTGCCATCCGCAATAATGGCAGTATCTTTCGATAATGCCGGTCGTGAGGCACACCCGGAAGCGTCTTGGGGACGCGAGGGTGTGCTTTTTCGCGTTCGGCGAGTTTCTAATCAACAGGGGGTAAATGAATGAGCCATATTTCAGAAATCTTCGAGAGAGCCCACTTTCCGTCGCCATCGATGTGCTCCAAATTGTAAGATTCGGCAGCGAGCGTTCAGGACTCGGGCAGCTTCTTCAATCCGGCCGCATACAACGGACCGTGCACCAGAATGGTTGTCAGGATGCGCGCCATTTCCTCGGGCGACTCTTGCCTGCCGCTCTCCAGCCATTGTTGAATCACGCCGAGGTGCGCCGATCCCACGTACGTAGCAAAATACTTTGCCGGAACGAGGCTTTTTTCTTCATTGATCAGCACGTCCGGGCTTTTCCCCAGCATCGTCTCTTGCATGAACGCTTTGATCCTGATCTGGAAAGACATGTCTCCCTTTGGTCCCAACGCCGCTTTCATGAATCGGCTGTGCCCGTTCATGAAAGCGAAGATGGCTGCAACGAACGGATAAATCGCCAATCGGGACGGTGACTGCTGCAGTTCCGTTTTCAACGATGGAAAAATCTTCTTCGCTATATTGGACATCCCGACCATGATCTCTTCTTCGCATTTGGCCATCAGGTCGTATTTGTCCTGGTAATGGGCGTAGAACGTGCCGCGGTTGATTCTGGCCCGCGTCGTAATGTCTTTGACTGTAACCGCTTCAAAACCCTTCTCTTCGATCAATTCCACCAGCGCATCCCGAATCGCCTGTTTGCTGCGGACCACCCGCAGATCGGCCGTGTTCCCGATCATCCGAATCCCCCTCGATTTTCCCGGAAAATTTTACCCGACACCTTGACCAAACGTGTTCGTTAACCGACACATTCGCCATTATTGCTCGTTGAAGCCTTGCTTGTCCCGCATAATAATAATCTACTAGATACTCATTAAATTATATTGGGGGGGAGCCAAGATGGTCAAACACCCGGACCAGGACTTCGTGGAAGTCAACCGAATGCGAAGCCCCATATAATGGAGCAATATGGACAAACCCGAGGCTATGGACGGAATGATGGACAATACTACTGCCGCGGAACAACGAAAACCGTTTTGGTATATTCGCTCCATCGGCACGCCCGCACATGTTGTCCGCTCCTTGTGGCGGAAAAGGAACGGGACCTAATCCGACGGATCGCGGCAAGCAGTAAGTTCTGTGCGTGTAGACCAGATGGCACGGCGCGCTCTATTTTTGCGATTTTAGGTTGTTCTACGTCCGAAAGTAGCATGTTCACCTTCGGTCGGATCCCGTGTAATGGAATGGTTGTTGAACATACAGTTATTGTGACGCGTTACAAGAACGGAGGAGAATGGTGAGAAGAGCCCATGTGCAATTACGGAAGGGACGAGCAGCCAAGCTGCTCCTTATCGCGTTGGCGATCATGTTGCTGAACGTGGTCCCCCTGCTGCCGGCCGACTGGGGGAGCCGCGCCTATGCGGCGGAGAACTATACGATCGACACGATCGTCGGAACCGGCACAGCGGGCTTCTCCGGAGACGGAGGGCCGGCAGCTTCGGCCCAAATCAACATCGTTTACCATATTGCCGTAGACGCCGACGGAAATCTGTACATTCCGGATCAGTATAATCATGTGATTCGGAAAGTGGATACGTCCGGCATCATTACGACGGTAGCCGGAAGGCCCGGAGTCGCCGCGAACATTTCCATCCCTTCGGGGGATGGCGGCCCGGCGACTTCGGCCACATTGCGACTACCTTCGTCCGTGGCCTTCGACAGCGAAGGGAATATGTACATAACGGAACTCGGCTACGAGCGCGTACGCAAGGTGGATACGTCCGGCATCATCACCACGGTGGCCGGCTCGAGCACGGGCCAACTGGGCTATTCCGGCGACGGCGGCCCGGCGACTTCGGCGCAGTTAAATACTCCGTATTCCATTGACTTTGACGGCAGCGGGAATCTGTACATCGCGGACCGAAATAACAATCGGGTGCGGAAAATAGATACATCCGGGAATATCAGTACGGTGGCCGGCACGGGAGTTTCCGGCTATTCCGGCGACGGCGGGCCTGCGACTTCGGCCGTTATGTGGCAACCGATCGGACTCACCGTAGACGACAACGGAACGCTGTACGTCGCGGAGAACAGCAATCACATCGTTCGGAAAATCAGTTCGACCGGCATCATCACGACCATTGCCGGGACCGGCGACTTCGGGGATTCCGGCGACGGCGGCCCGGCGACATCGGCGGAACTGAGAGGCCCTATCGGGATCGATCTGGACCCTAACGGGAATCTGTATGTATCGGACAACGGCAACTACAAGATCAAAAAGCTTGAAACGGTTTCCCACACGGTCACGTTCGATAAGAACGGCGGGGATACGGAGGCGACCCCCTCGACCTTGATCGTGACGGACGGCGAGCCGGCGGCTGCCCTCCCCGCCCCGCCGACCCGTCCCGGCTATGCGTTCGCGGGATGGAACACGCTGCCGGACGGCAGCGGAACCGTCTTCGACGCGACGACCGTCGCGGCGATGTGACCGTCTATGCCCAGTGGAGTCTGAGTCCTCCTGCCCATCTCAGGGCGTCCCCCGGCAACGGTCAAGTGTCACTGGCCTGGGACACGGTCACGTCAGCCGTCTATTACAGCTTGTATATCGGCACCGCATCAGGTGCATACGATCCAATGCCGCTCGCCACGGTGACAGAGGTTGCCTACACGGCAACAGGTCTTGTCAACGATACGACCTATTATTTCGCCGTGAAGGCGCACAACGCCGCGGACGTCAGCGAATACTCGAACGAGGCGAGCGCGACGCCGCGCGCCCCGAATTCGTCGACGCCGTCAACGCCGGACTCCGATTCTGACTCCGGACGGTCTACGATTCAAGTCGTTGACGGCAACGGCGGGTCCCTCGTATCGAATGCCTATATCGTCCGTTCGTCTGCCAACGCCGGACGCCGGCAAGCGGCGGTCGAACTGACGGAAGAGCAGGCGGCCCGAGCGATCGACAAGCTCAGGGCGCTCGGTTCCGATTTCGCGAAGATGCTCATCCCGGACGAAGATAACGGGGACGTCGAGCTGGTCGTGACGTTCCCGAAGGCTTCGGTCGATTTGCTGTCCGAAAGCAAGATCCGGATGGAGATTTCCGCGACGCGGGCGCGTGTCGTCATCCCGGACGCAACGCTCGAAGGGGGAACGGACGGGCTTCGTTTTCGCATCGAACCGGCCAGGGAAAAAGACCTCGAATCGATCGAATCGCTGGCAACGACGGATCCGCTCGTACTCGAAGCCGCGAGAGGCGGCACGGTCGAAACCGTCGGCCGTCCGATGACGATCGGATCGAACGCGACCGGCGGCGGATACGAGGCGATTCTGCCGCTGACCGGTGCGCCGCTCAACGACGAACAGCTGAAGAGAGTCGCGGTCTTCGCGTTGTATGACGACGGCACGAAGGAGCTGGCGAGAGGAAGCATCGTCCCCTATGACGGCGAAGATCGGCTGGGGATCCGCTTTCCCGGCTCCGCCGGCAAGACGGGCACGTTTACCGTCGTCCATTGGATGAATCCGGAGCATCAAGCGTTTCTTTTCGGTTATGCCGACGGGACGTTCGCTCCGGACCGAAACGTAACCCGCGCGGAAGTCGCCGCGATGCTGGTCAGGGTGTTCGACCGGGATGAGGACGCGGCACCTGGAGATTTCCCGGACGTCGGGGATGCGCATTGGGCGAAGGAGTACATTGACCGCGCCTCCGGCATGAGCCTCATGATCGGTTATCCCGACGGCAGCTTCAAGCCGGACGCGATGATCACGCGGGCGGAGATGGCGAGCGCGATCTCCCCGTTGCTGCCCGGTGCAACGGGCGCAAGCGCGGGATTTGCCGATATCGACGGAAGCTGGGCGAAAGCCGTCATCGAGCAAGCGAATGCGGCAGGTATCGTATACGGGTATGAGGACGGCACGTTCCGCCCGAATTCGACGCTGACCCGCGCCGAGGCGGTCACGATGATCGACAGACTGCTGGGCCGCGGACCGCTGATCGGATTGCCGCAGCAATGGCCGGACGTCACGCAAGCCCACTGGGCGTACGGCTATATCCAGGAAGCATCCATGGACCATTCCTACGAGAAGCAACAGGACGGCACGGAGAAGTTCATTCCGGTACCGTAAGCCGGTTCCATCGGACGGCGGGGCTGACGCCCCGTCTCCGGCGGAACGGACTTGCTCTGTGATTAGGCTGAGAGGATCGCTTTACAGCGATTTGCATGCCAGCGGGAAAGACGACTTCGAATTTTCTAACCATACGTCGGAAACCAAAACAGCCGAAAGGGCCACCTCGGAACGGCCGTCGCGGTAAACATATTGTACGTGTCGAACGGGATGACGCGGCGGCCCGTGGTCGCAGCATGGACCGCACAGCGGCAAGGCGGGGAACTTACGGAGAGATCGGAACTCACCATATTAAAACCGCCTTTATAGGCCGCAATTCGATGAATGACGAGAAATTGGATAATATAAGTAAACTAGTTCATAGAATGTGGGAGTGTCTATCATGTTCTTTCCAAAAAGCCGAAAGCTCATTCCTCTTATTCTGTCTTTCGTATTGCTGCTGACTGCGGCGGTTCCTTACGGTTCCGGGGAGGCCAATGCGGCGCAGACGGAAGTGGGAAGCGGAATTGTGAATATCGCCGCGGGAGCCTATCATTCGCTGGCGCTGAAGTCGGACGGCACCGTCGTCGTTTGGGGAAGCAATAGCGCTGGTCAAACGGACGTGCCGGCCGAGCTTGCCGGGCCGGGGAAAGTGATCGATATCGCAGCGGCAGCGAATTATTCGCTGGCGCTGAAATCGGACGGCACCGTCGTTGCCTGGGGTGATAATCATAATGGGGTAACGGACGTGCCGGCCGGACTTACCGGGGTTGTGGCGATCGCAGCGGGAGGCGCTCATGTGCTAGCGCTGAAATCGGACGGCACCGTCGTCGCCTGGGGAAAAAATAGTCAACATCAAACGGACGTGCCGGCCGGACTTACCGGGGTCGTGGCGATCGCGGCGGGAGCGTTGCATTCGCTGGCGCTGAAATCGGACGGCACCGTCGTCGCTTGGGGAAATAATCTTTATGGTCAATTGAACTTGCCGGCCGGACTTACCGGGGTGGCGGGGATCGTGGCAGGAGAGAATCATTCGCTGGCGCTGAAATCGGACGGCACCGTCGTCGCCTGGGGAAATAATAGTAGTGGTCAATCGACCGTGCCGGCCGGGCTTTCCGGTGGCGTGGCGGTCGCGGCGAAATTGAATCATTCGCTGGCGCTTAAAGCCGACGGCACCGTCGTCGCCTGGGGAAGTAATACGTTTGGTCAATCGACCGTGCCGGCCGGACTTACTGGGATCGTGGCGGTCGCGGCGGGAGAGATTCATTCGATGGCGCTGAAGTCGGACGGCACCGTCGTCGCCTGGGGAAATAATGATGAGGGTCAAACGAACGTGCCGGACGGGCTTGCCAAGCCGGTCAAGGGTGGCGCTGTCGCGGCGGGATCGATTCATTCGCTGGCGCTGAAGTCGGACGGCATCGTCGAAGCCTGGGGAGGCAGCCCGGGAGATGTCTGGGGAGACGACGACCCGGAACTTGGCCAATTGACCGTGCCGGACGGGCTTACCGAGGTGACGGCAATTGCAGCGGGATCGTATCATTCGCTGGCACTGAAAGCGAACGGCACCGTTGTCGCCTGGGGAGATAACCGTTACGGTCAAACGGACGTGCCCGGGCTCTCCGGCGTGAAGGCCGTCTCGGGGGGAACGCAACATTCGCTGGCGCTGAGATCGAACGGCACCGTCGTCGCTTGGGGAGATAACTATTATGGTCAAACGACCGTGCCGGCTGGACTCTCCGGGGTGGTGGCGATCGCGGCGGGAGGTTTTCATTCGCTGGCGCTGAAATCGGACGGCACCGTCGTCGCCTGGGGAAGTAATACTGGTGGCCAAACGACCGTGCCTGCCGGACTCTCCGGGGTGGTGGCGATCGCGGCGGGAGGGCTTCATTCGCTGGCGCTGAAAGCGAACGGTACCGTCGTCGCCTGGGGTGGTGATTTTCATGGTCAATCGTACGTTCCGGCCGAGCTTACCGGGGTGGTGGCGATCGCGGCGGGAGGGCTTCATTCGGTGGCGCTGAAATCGGACGGCACCGTTGTCGCCTGGGGTGATGATTTTTATGGTCAATCGGATGTGCCTGCCGGACTCTCCGGGGTGGTGGCGATCGCGGCGGGAGGGACTCTTTCGCTGGCACTGAAGGCGGACGGCACCGTCGTCGCTTGGGGAGCCGGCCCGGGAGATAGTGATTATTACGGTCAAACGGACGTGCCGGGCAATGACCGTCTGAGCGGCCTGACGGTGCAGGAGGGCGATATGGATCCCGCGTTTTCCCCTTCGGTCACCGCTTATACCTTCGTCGGCCTGTCGGAATCGAGCGTGCATATCAAGGCAACGCTGGCGGACACGGCTAACGCCCAGCTGTATGTCGACAACCAGCCGCAAGCCAGCGGCAGCACGGCGACCGTAAGCGTCTCGGGAGCATCGACGGTCATCCCTGTTCGGGTTGAACCGTATTTGAAGCCGCCTCGAACGTACACGATTACCGTGCTGCGAGACGGTACGCCTCCCGACGTTCAGTTCGCCGCGAACGGCCAAGCGACGCCTTCGCGAACGGCGGAAAGCACCGTGACTGTGACGGATGCGGAAAGCGGCGTCGACGCAGCCTCGCTGCAATACGCCTGGACGCAAAGCGTGGAAACGCCCGCCGACGGCTGGACGGCTTTCGCCAGCGGCGACCCATTGCGGCAGACAAGCGGAGACGGCAACTGGTATTTGCATATCCGCGCGCGGGATGGGGCCGGGAATGTCGCCGACGCGGTATCGAACGCGTTCGTTCTGGACAACACGGCGCCGGAGCTTGCGCTGAACGGCAGCAATCCGATGAATATCCCGCAAGGCGGGACGTATACGGAACCGGGGGCGGTTGCGACCGATGCGATCGACGGCGCGATTCCGGCTTCGTCCATCACGATTTCGGGCGCCGTGGACACGTCGCGCCTCGGAAATTACCCGATTCAATATGCGGTCACGGACCGCGCCGGCAATGCCGCTTCGGTCATCCGCGATGTGAACGTGTATGACGGGGACGCGCCGGCGATTTATTTGAACGGATCGAATCCCATGACAGTGGAAGCAGACAGCGTCTTTACCGATCCCGGCGCAACGGCGCAGGATGCGCAGGACGGCGACCTTTCCGTTTCGATTATAGTGACCGGAACGGTGGATACGTCGACACTCGGCACGTATACGCTGACCTATAACGTTTCCGATGCCGCAGGCAATGCGGCTGCGACCGTGACGCGCGCGGTCTATGTGCAAGATACGCAGCCTCCCGTTCTCACGCTGCTCGGCGATTCCGCGATGAGCGTGCCGGTTGGCGCAGCGTTTGCCGATCCCGGAGCGCAGGCGACCGATGCCTATTACGGCGACATCTCCGATCGCATTGTCGTGACCGGAACGGTAGATACAAGCCAAGCGGGCGAGTATACGCTGCGGTACAGTGTGGAAGATCCATCCGGCAATGCCGCCTCGGTCATCCGCGATGTGAACGTGTACGACGGGGACGCGCCGGCGATTTATTTGAACGGACCGAATCCCATGACGGTGGAAGCGAACAGTCCGTTTGCCGATCCCGGCGCAACGGCGCAGGATGCGCAGGACGGCGACCTTTCCGCTTCGATTATAGTGACCGGAACGGTGGATACGTCGACACTCGGCACGTATACGCTGACCTATAACGTTTCCGATGCCGCAGGCAATGCGGCTGCGACCGTGACGCGCACGGTCTATGTGCAAGATACGCAGCCTCCCGTTCTCACGCTGCTCGGCGATCCCGTGATGAGCGTGCCGCTTGGCGCAGCGTTTGCCGATCCCGGAGCGCAAGCGACCGATGCCTATTACGGCGACATCTCCGATCGCATTGTCGTGACCGGAACGGTAGATACAAGCCAAGCGGGCGAGTATACGCTGCGGTACAGTGTGGAAGATCCATCCGGCAATGCCGCCTCGGTCATCCGCGATGTTTACGTGTACGACGGGGACGCGCCGGCGATTTATTTGAACGGACCGAATCCCATGACGGTGGAAGCGAACAGTCCGTTTGCCGATCCCGGCGCAACGGCGCAGGATGCGCAGGACGGCGACCTTTCCGCTTCGATTATAGTGACCGGAACGGTGGATACGTCGACACTCGGCACGTATACGCTGACCTATAACGTTTCCGATGCCGCAGGCAATGCGGCTGCGACCGTGACGCGCACGGTCTATGTGCAAGATACGCAGCCTCCCGTTCTCACGCTGCTCGGCGATCCCGTGATGAGCGTGCCGCTTGGCGCAGCGTTTGCCGATCCCGGAGCGCAAGCGACCGATGCCTATTACGGCGACATCTCCGATCGCATTGTCGTGACCGGAACGGTAGATACAAGCCAAGCGGGCGAGTATACGCTGCGGTACAGTGTGGAAGATCCATCCGGCAATGCCGCCGCAGAAGCGACGCGCACGGTGACGGTCACGGCTCCTGACGGCTCTGACGGCTCCGATGGCTCTGACGGCTCCGATGGCTCTGACGGCTCCGATGGCTCCAACGGCTCTGACGGTTCTGACGGCTCTGACGGCTCCGATGGCTCCGATGGCTCCGAAAATACGGGGAACTCGGGAACGAACGAATCCTCAGGCAGCGACGAGCCTGCTGCCATCCACCAGGTAATCGTCAAAATCAACGGGGTGGTCAAGTGGGTGGACGCATCGTACGAAGCGTCCGACGGGCAACGCATAACCCGGATTTTCCCGACGGCGGAGCAATTGTCCGAAGCATTGGCAACCGAGCCGGGTGGCATTAAGATCGAAGCGCAAGACATCGGAGATTCAGTCCAGATGGACCTTCCGGCCGCTCCGCTGCTTCACGCGCTGGAAGTTCGTCCCGACGCCCTGTTGGAATGGCGCGTTAATGGAAACGGCCTGCGCATTCCGCTCCGCGTCCTCCAAGGCGTTCCGGGGGAAGCGGCCGTTACCTTCAAGATCGCTGTGGCTGCGGGTTCCGTCAGCGACGCCGTGAACGGAGCGATCGCGAGAGCGGGGGGAGAGCCGCTGCTCCCTCATCCGGTCGTGTATTCGCTTCAGGCCAACGACGGCAGCAGCATTGATTGGGGCCGAACGTACGCGACTCTAACGACCGCTCTGCCCGAACCGGCCAATCCGGATCAAGCGACAGCCGTACGCATCGACGAAAACGGGCGGATGCGGTTCACGCCGGCTGTCTTCTCGAACGAGGGCTCACCCCTGGTGACGATTCGTTCGCCTTATAACGGCGTTTATTCGGTCATCCGATCGGATCATTCGTTTGCGGATTTGAACGGGCACTGGGCGCAAAAGGATATCGTCCTGATGGCGAACAAGCTGCTTGTCGAAGGAAGAACGCAAGACCGATTTGTGCCGGACGATCACATCAGCCGCGCCGAATTTGCCGCCATGCTCGTGCGCGCTCTCGGCCTGGACGATGAACCAGACGGTTCGACGCCTTTCCGGGACGTGGCGCCGGGAGCGTGGTATGCGGGGGCCGTTCGGGCCGCTCAACAACATCAGCTCATTGACGGTTTTGAGGACGGGACGTTCCGGCCGGAGGCTCCCGTTACCCGCGAACAAATGGCGGTCATGATCGTCAGGGCGATGGAGTACGCCGGACATGCGCCGGATGCGAACGGGGCGATGGCGAGAACGTTCGCCGACGAAGCGGACATCGCGCCATGGGCGGACGCCGCGGTGGGGCGGCTGACCGGAGCCTCCATCATTCACGGTTTGACCGAAACGAAGTTCGGTCCCCGGGAATATGCGTCCCGCGCGCAAGGCGCCGTCCTGTTGAAGCGGATGCTGCAGGCGATGCAATTTATCAATCCGTAAGCTTTAAGGATTCGAGTGGAAATGCGGGTCCCGTACGTATTTGCAAATGCTCGTGTGCTTTCAGCGCCAGCAGGGCAGCGGTGATTTCATGGATCGTGCGATGATTCGTTCTTATGGCATTGGGTGGAGATCGGCTATTGTAACTCAAACATTAAAAGATTGCTGTCAAAGCTCCGTTTTTAGCGGGGCTTTCGGTAATACCGTGTCCGTTTATACCATGGGCGACTTGAAGCAACGTTATTTGAACATGGAAATTAAGAGGACTTTTCCCGGCTGGCAAAAACGGTCGCTGCAACCGCGCCGCCTGTCATCGGCATCAAAGTTACGAATATTCGCATGTCGCACCGACCGTATGTTAACGGTCATCTTTTATATTCACGATCAAAGCGAATTTTTGCAGCGGACGTCGCACGAATTGAAGACGCCGCTGCACGGCATTCGCAATCTGGCGAAGCATGTGCTGCACAAGGAGACAGAGATACGCGAAGACGCGCGTCGTCATCTGGGCGAGCCGGAATTGACCTGCAACATTGCAACAGTCGGATTGTCCTTCACGGTCCAGCTTCACGATCCAGCGCCTCCGGCGTCCCTTAAGGGCGTCGGGGGCGTTTGTTACAAGCGGCCTCCGGAAGGCTGCTTTTTTTGCATAAGCTCCCCAACACCCGATACAATTTTCTTGAAAATCTTGCAGTTATCCGTTTTATAACGGTAAAATTGTAAGGCAACGAACCAGGCTATGGCGGCTAGATGAGGAATGCCGTTGGGAACAACGCTTCCAACAGGTGTCTCTAACGTTCGCTGCGTTCGGTTTGACGAGATAAAGAAAAGAGGAACCTAAGTGGGAGCAGTATCTAGACAAGCTGTAATCAGAAAAAAGATCATGAAGGCAGTTACGGTAATTGCCGGCGGTTTTATTACGGCCTATGGCTTGGAAGCGGTACTCATCCCCAACAACGTATCGGATGGCGGCGTGACCGGCCTGAGCATCGTCGGCTCGCATTGGACCGGCCTGCCCTTGGCCGTTCTGCTTGCATTGATCAACATCCCTTTTATTTTCTTGGGTTATAAGCAGATTGGCAGAAGCTTTGCGATTTATTCGGTGCTCGGCATTGCGTCGCTGGCGATCGGTACGACGGTGATGCACCATATCCCGACGATTATTAAGGGCGATACGTTATTGATCACCGTTGTCGGCGGCATTATTATCGGTTTTGGCATGGGGCTGGCGCTGCGCAACGGCGGCGCTCTGGACGGGATTGACATGTTGGCCGTGCTGCTATCCCGCAGGATGCCGTTCGGAACGAGCGACCTGATTTTATTCCTGAACCTGTTCGTCTTCGTAATCGTCTCGACGGTCTTTGGGCTTCAAGGCGCCATTTTGTCGGCGATTGCCTACTTTATCGCTTCCAAGGTTATTCATATCGTAGAGGAAGGATTCAGCGGCTCCAAAACGTATAAAATCATTACCAATAAGGCGGAAGAAATGATTCAGACGATTCGCGACCGGTTGGGGCGCAGCTCGACCTACACGTTTGTACACGGCGGTTATTCCAATGAGCAGTTTACAGAAATTACATGCGTAATCAACCGCCTGGAAGAAAGCAAGATGAGGGAAATCATTAACGAGGTCGACGATAAAGCCTTTATTATTGTGTACGACATAGCGGAAGTGAAGGGCGGAAACTTCCGTAAGCACAATATTCATTAGACGCTATCGCGCTATCATCCCCTAAAATTAATCCACCTATCCAATAGGAATGACCTGTTAACACTCGGGCACGGCATTAGATAAGGTCGCTGTAGTAGCGCTGCAACAACAGCAGGGCTTCCGGTGAATTGTATTCCTTTCGTAACTTTTCGCTTACGAAGGCGAGGTAGTCCTGATGAGAACGGGAAACAAGCATCATTACAATCACCCTACTTTCCAAGAGTTAGGCAAGGAAAAATGCCTTCTCGGCGATTATTGGGTCGATTACAAAATGTCAAGAGGAAAGTTTGTTTGTACTCTCTATTTGGGGGTGAAACGAATTGGAGATGGCTCTCCCGGGTCATTCCGTGCTGCATTTTCAATATTTGAAAGTAGAGCTAGGCAAACAGAACTGGCGCGGGTTCGTCGATTCGGAAAACCCGGTGGCCGCTGCGCTGTTGGCGAAGATGAGGTATAATGAAAAAGAAAAACGGGAAGTTCGATTTGCGGGCTTGAATAAACTCGCGAAATCAAAGAAAAAAGAGCGGTGACAACGTGGAAGTCAATTATTGCTCGTCCTGCGGCAGCGCCATGGAAACCCGGGAGATCGGGGGCGCGCCGCGAAGGGCATGCACGAAATGCAGCTTCGTTTATTGGGGGAATTACAGCATCGGAGTAGGGGCGTTAGTCGTAAAGGACGACAAGGTGCTGCTCGTGCGCCGGGCGCAAGAGCCCGGCAAGGGGTATTGGACGAACCCCGGCGGCTACATCGAGCAGTTGGAGCCGATCGAAGAGACGATCGTCAGGGAAGTGGCGGAGGAGTGCGGCGTCGAAGCCAGGGTGAAGGGGATCGTCGCGCTGCGCGATCAGCCGAGAAGCATCCATAACGTATACATCGCCTTCGAGATGGAATACGCGGGCGGAGAACCGACCCCCGACGAAGACGAAGTGGACGCCGCCGGATTCTACAGCTTGCGGGAGATGGAGACGATGAACGTTGCGCCGTTCACGAAATGGCTGGTCGACGTCGCTTTGCGCGGCGCCACGGACGGGCTTGCCGTCGACCGGAATCCGGTCGTTCCGCTCGAGGGGTACGGCTTGTTCCGGGTATAGCCCGGCCGGGCGAAGCCGGCCGACCGATGGCCGACCGATGGAAAGGGCTTGTCCGTTATCGGAGAAAGCCCGGCACGTGTTCGGCCAGATAGCTTCTGAACTCTCCTAAACTCGCGAACACCCGCTCGGGAGGGATCGGATATTCCTTCGCCTGCACGGTCGGCATCCATTGGGCCGCGAACGTGCGGACGCCGGCGTCGCGGCCCGCCCGCATATCGTCGTTGCTGTCGCCGACAAAGACGGTATCCTCGCGGTTCCAGCCAAGCGCGTCGAGGATTTGGAGGATCCCTTCCGGAGACGGCTTGGACTTCGCGACGTCGTCCCCGGTGACGATTCGATCGAACGGCAGCGCAAGTCCGAGCTTGGCGAGGGAAATGTCGAGCGTCCGGCGCGATTTGCCCGTGAACAGCGCAAGGCCTGCTCCCGCGTCATGCAAATCCCGAAGCAGCGACGCGATCTCCTCGTTTTTTTCGACCATTTCTTCGTGGTAAAGCTCGTATTCGGCGACAAATTCCTCGATGGCCGCGTCCGCGAACTCTTGACGCTGCAGATGGAGGCGAATGATGCCGAGCTCCGAAGGCCCGCTCATCCGGTTGAAATCGCCGAAATCCAGCTCCCGGCCGTCATGCTTGCGGAAGGCGTTGCCGAGCGCGCGAATCATGACCGGCAGCGTGTCGGCGAGCGTTCCGTCAAAGTCGAAAATCAAGTGCTTGATGGATCCCATGTTGAATTTCCTCCTGTTCAAAACGTTAAAGTTCGCCCGAATCCGCCAGCTTGCGCACGTCCGGAAGCGAAATCCGTTCGCCCGTTTGCTCGTGGTACAAATAAGCCCCCTTGACGTGATCGATAAACAAAATGCCGTCCAGATGGTCCACCTCGTGTTGAATGCAGCGCGCAAGATACCCCTCCGCTTCCAGCTCGAACGGTTGGCCGGCGCGATTCAGGCTTCTCACCTTCACATATTGGGCGCGCTTTACTTCGCCCGCATATCCGGGAAAGGAAAGACAGGCTTCGGCTCCGAGCTGTTCTCCGCGCCGCTCCACGATTTCCGGATTCACCAATTCGATCAAGCCGTCCCCGCAGTCCATCGCGACCGCCCTGCGCAAAATGCCGATTTGCGGCGCCGCGAGTCCGGCGCGCCCTTCCGCGGCGTACAACGTATCCTTCAGATCGTCGAGCAGCTTGACGATTCTTGGCGTCACTTCCTCGACGGGTTTTGCCTTTTTCCTCAAAACGGATTCTCCGAACGGCAATATGGCTCGAACGGTCATGCTGCGCGGCTCCTTTTTTCGTCTTTTTTCTTTGCGTCGTCCCTCAACATTTTAATACGCATGTCGCCTTCGCGTGAAGAAAAAAATAAAATCGGCGATTTATGCGGTTTGCCTATAAAAAAGGGATGATTAATTTTGGAAATTTGATAGAATAGAAGTAGGGCTATTAACCTATACTTACCGGAGGCACCAAAGGGAATGAAATTTGTCGGCTTCATCTTTTTCTCTTCCCTGGAGTACATCGCATTTATCTACTTGATTCTAGTCCTCTTCCGGTTTAACGTTCGGGAGAACATATACAAATTCGTTCTGTATGCGATCGTGCTAAGCTTTGCCTCCAACTCGTTGCAAGCGGAATCTTTGCAGGTGTATTCGCCGCTCGTTCACGTGGTCGTTCATATCGCGTTCATTACGATCTTTTTGGGATTGCACGTGTTTAATTCGGCGGTTATGGTCATTACCGGCTATGTCGTCAACTCCATCGTTCAGTGGATGATCGTCGGCGTTATATCGCATGTTAACGGAGCCCAGCTGAAAATCGAATCGTACACGTTCGAAGCCTTTGCGATCCAGGCCGCCACCGCCGCGATAATGGCATTGTGCGGAATGGCGACCAAGCTTCAAAACGGCGGCTTCAGCTTTATCGGGGAAGCGAGCCGGTTTTCGCGAAGCCGGATTTTCGTTCGCAAAAACGTTCCCTTTTTGATATTCCTGCTGCTTTCGATCATTTTGGTCGTGGCGGCGAACATGCTTTATATCGCAGCGTCCAATCCGCCCTATTTGCTGATTTCGATCTTGTTCTTCCTGGCGTTAATCGCTTTGATTGTCATCTCGGTAAAAAAGGATCGTGAAGACGATGATTGAATCGATGGCTTTGCGGCTCGCCCAGCGTCTCAAGAACGCGGAGCCGGAGGGAACGGCCAGCGTCGAAGTGATGAAATACTCTCTCGTCATTTTGCTTAATCTCTTTTTTACGATATTGGTTATTGGCCTTGCGGGAGCGATAACCGGAAAATTCGGCCAAACCATGCTTGGATTGGCCGCGTTCATGGTCCTCAAATTCGTTTCCGGCGGGGCGCATCTGCGCACCGCGCTGCAGTGCTCGGTTCTGTCCGTCGTCTGCGTCGTCGCCGTCCCGCATATTCCGTTGACGGATACGTGGACGCAAGCGGTCATTGCCGTCAGTGCCGTCCTGCTTCTCCTTTTCGCGCCTTCCAATCTGAAAGGCCACACGCGCATCCCGGACCGATATTTTCCACTGCTCAAGCTGGCATCGGTCTTCATCGTATCGCTTAATTTCTTTTGGCTCAGTTCCACTGTTGCAGTGGCTCATTTTATTCAGGCGGCTTCAACCATCCGAATAAATAGGAGGAGATTGAAAAATGAAGCGTAATGCCGTAACTGTCGTTTCCCGCGTATTGGCGCTTGTCGCCGTAGCTTTCGCGTCGACTGCGTGCCAATTTTTGTTCCATC
The DNA here is from genome assembly GCF_016937515.1 of Cohnella algarum. NCBI lineage: Bacteria > Bacillati > Bacillota > Bacilli > Caryophanales > Paenibacillaceae > Cohnella > Cohnella algarum. The sequence goes on along the minus strand of NZ_JAFHKM010000002.1, from coordinate 497,627 downwards.
GGCCGGAGGTTCCCGACGAGTTGAAACGGTAATAGCCGAAAAGGAGTGGCCGAATGTCGCAACAGATTTTTTTGCTTGATCGCAAGGGGAAACCATGTGCCGTCAGCGTAGAGAATCTTGTTGCAGTTCGCCCTACGGCCAAAGGTCCGGAGTTTTATACGAAGGATGACGTCTATTACTACCCGACCCGGATGGACGAGCTTCACCTTTTGTTGAGCGACTTCGGCTTCGAACGGCTGGACCGTACGAATCTGGTCAATCTGAATCAGGTGAAAGCATTCGATCCGAAGGACCGCAAAGTGTACTTCGACTATCCGTGGAACAGGGAAAGCCTTTTTTTCACGGTATCGGAAGCGAACTTGAAAAAGGTCGAGCATCTGGCGGAGGAGAATGCAGCTAAACCTAGTGCCTTTCGCGAACTTCTTCATGATAATGGGTGAATGCAATGGTTGGAACTGAGACACTCTCGGGATAATGGCGTAACGCCATTATCCCGTTTGTGTGTTTAAAGCCGATTATTTCTTGCGCTGCGTTTCAATTTTCTCGGCCAGCTCGTTCAGCTCGGTCCACCGGTCCAGCAGCGCTTCCAGCTTCTCCTCGGTCCGCTGCTGCTCCGCCGCAAGCTCCTGCAGCATCATCGAATCGCTCGCGAACTCTTCCATCCGGGTCGCGATTTGCGCCAGTTCGGCTTCCGTTTCCGCGATCCAGCCGTCGATCTGCTCGAAGTCCTTTTGATCCTTGTACGACATTTTCAGCGGCTTCTCCCGGTGCTCCTGGGCTTGGGGCCTGCTCTCCTCCCGCCCGGCGGAGGGCAAAGGACGGCCGCGGCCGCGCGAATCGTCGCTGTCCGCACCGGCAGCCGCTGCGCCGCGAGCTCTCGCATGCGCTTCGTAATCCGAATAATTGCCGACATGGCGAACGATTTCGCCGTCTCCTTCAAAGGCGAAAATGCGGTCGACGGTCCGATCGAGAAAGTAGCGGTCGTGCGAAACGACGAAGACGACGCCGGGGAAATCGTCGAGATAATCCTCCAGCACGGAAAGCGTCGATACATCCAAATCGTTCGTCGGCTCGTCGAGCAGGAGCACGTTCGGCGCGTCCATCAGCACGCGCAGCAATTGCAGCCTTCGCTTCTCGCCGCCGGACAGCCGGGCGATCGGCGTCCACTGGGCGGCCGGAGGAAAGAGGAACCGCTCCAGCATCTGCGAAGCCGAGATCGTCGTGCCATCCGCCGTCCGGACTTGCTCCGATCCTTCGCGAATATATTCGATCACGCGGACGTTTCCGTCCATCTCTTCGTGCTCTTGCGAAAACCAGCCGATTTTGACCGTTTCGCCGAGCGTGACGGTGCCGGAATCCGGCTTCAGCCTGCCGGCAATGAGCTTCAGCAGCGTCGACTTGCCGCTTCCGTTGCGCCCGACGATGCCGACGCGATCCTCCGGAACGGCGATATAGCTGAAATCGCGAATGACCGTCCGTTCGCCGAAACGTTTGCTTACCGAGTCCAGCTCGACGATTTTGCGGCCGAGGCGGGAGGAGACGGCGGACATGTCCAGCTTGGCCGCTCCGGCCTTTGGCGCCTGCTTCTTCAACGCTTCGTAGCGGTCGATCCGGGCCTTTTGCTTTGTCGACCGGGCTTGAGCGCCGCGCCGGATCCAGGCCAGCTCGTTTCGCAGCAGGTTTTGCCGCTTCGCCTCGGAGGCGGCTTCGCGCTCTTCTCTTTCCAGCTTCAGCTCCAGAAACCGGCTGTAGTTCGCTTCGTAAAAGTAGGCCCGTCCCTTGTCCAGCTCGATGACGCGATTGCTGACGCGATCGAGAAAATACCGGTCGTGCGTGATCATGATCAGCGCGCCTTTGCGCTTCTGCAGGGCGGCTTCGAGCCATGCGACCGATTCGTTGTCGATATGGTTCGTCGGCTCGTCGAGAATGAGCACGTCCGAAGGCTGCAGCAGCGCCGCCGCCATCGCCACGCGCTTGCGCTGGCCGCCGGACAGCGTCTCGACCTTCGCTTCGTAATCGCGAATGCCGAGCTTCGAGAGCGTCGTTTTCGCGTCGCTTTCGAGCTGCCACGCATCGAGCTCGTCCATCCGCTGGTTAGCGGCGATGAGCCGCTTTTGCAGCGCGCCGTCCCCGGGATTGCGTTCGAGCCCGGCGATCGCTTCTTCGTACTCGCGAACGGCGGCCAGTTGGGGCGCATCCCCGCCGAGCACATGTTCAAGCGTCGTCTCCCCGGGCTTGAAAACGGGCTCCTGGGCCAGCATCCGCACCCGAATCCGGCTGCCCGTCACGACCGTTCCGGAGTCGGCCGGCTCGAGTCCGGCAATCACGCGAAGCAGCGTCGATTTGCCGGTTCCGTTGACGCCGATGATGCCGATCCGGTCTCCTTCCGCCACGCCGAACGAAACGTCCTCGAACAGCATGCGGTCTCCGAAACTTTTGGATAGATGTTCAACCGACAATAAATGCATAAAATCCAACTCGCTTTATGTTGAAATGCGGCTAATACCGTTTAGCGCTGCAGAAAAGCGCGAACCTGCCGGGCTAGCGCTTTTTGATTTTGTTGTAGTTGTTCAGGCCGATCGCGCCCAGCGCGAGGCCGAGCGCCGTCAGGGCGATGCCTACCCACAGATCCAGGATCAGCATGTCCACGACGCCGAATACGATAAGCATTACGCCCAAAACGGACAGCAGGAGGGGGTTTTGCGGTTTGGCATCCGGTTTGGCGTTCGGATTGGCCTGCGGCTTCGGATTGCGTTTTTGATATTGTTTTTTGTTCACGGCGCACCTCGGGCTCTGCAGCGATTTTGATATTTTTGCTTGATTCGCTTCATTATAGCATAAACCGCGGGCCGTTCTTGCGCAGAAAAAGCGCCCGATGCGAAAGGAATCGGAAATCCCAAATATTTCATTTGCACGACCAGCTTTTCTGTGATATTATATTCAACGTTGCAGGTCCTTAGCTCAGCTGGCAGAGCAGTTGACTCTTAATCAACGGGTCGTGGGTTCGATCCCCACAGGGCCTACCACTATCGACTATGCAAGAGCAGGCAGGGCGCAGGGGCCCTCGACCTGCTCTTTTTGCTGAACGGAAATAAATCGTTCATAAAAGGAGCAAAATATGATTCAGAAATGGAGGCAAACCTGGTTTTCGAACGTCAGGCCGGACATTATTGCGGGGATCACGACGGTTCTGGCGCTCATCCCCGACTCGCTCGCGTTTGCGTTTATCGCGGGCGTCAATCCGATGGTAAGCATTTACTCGACCATTTGCATTCTGATCCTCATTTCCTTTTTCGGCGGACGGCCGGGGATGGTATCGTCCTCCGCGGGCTCGATGGCGGTATTGATGACCGCGCTGGTGGCGAGCGAAGGGATCGAGTATTTGTTCGCCGCGACGATTTTAACGGGAATTTTGCAGTATTTGATGGGCGTGTTTCGCATGGGCAAGCTGATGAGGCTCGTCCCGCACTCGGTCATCACCGGCTTCGTCAATTCTCTTGCCATTCTTATTTTTATTTCGCAGCTGCGCTACTTCGACGGAGAATCGTGGCCGATGTACGCGATGGCGGCGGGGACGCTGATCCTGATTTACCTGATTCCGAAATTCACGAAAGCTTTGCCGTCCCCGCTGATCGCCATTGCGCTGATGGCGGTCGTTTCCCTGCTGCTGCCCGGCAATATGCAGACCGTCGGGGATTTGGCGACGATTACGGCTTCGATTCCGATTCCTTCGTTCCCGGACGTTCCGTTCTCGCTGGATACGCTGTGGAAAATCCTTCCCGTCTCGTTGTCGCTCGCGATCGTCGGCTATGCGGAAACGCTGCTGACCCAGACGATGATCGACGATTTGACCGAAGAGAAGACGAGCAAGGACAAGGAAATGCGCGGCCAAGGCATCGCCAATACCGTCACCGGCTTTATGGGCGGCATGGCGGGGTGCGCCCTGGTTGCGGAATCGGTCATCAACGTCAAAAACGGGGGCCGTTCCAGGCTGTCCACGCTCGTAGCGGGCGTCGTGCTGTTCGTGCTCGTATTCGCGCTGAGCGGCGTCGTTTCGGCGATTCCGATCGCGGCCCTGGTCGGGTTTATGATATACGTGTGCATGGAAATTTTCGATTGGAACTATTTCCGGACGATACGCCGCGTTCCCGTTTCCGAGGCGCTGGTCATGGCGGCTACCGTCGCGATCGTCGTCGTCACGCATAATTTGGCCATCGGCGTTCTCGTCGGGGTCGCGCTCAGCATTATCGTGCATGCGCTGAAGTCCGCCAGACTCGAGGTCACGGAGGAAATGCGGGGGGATGAGAAAGTGTACCGCGTGCGCGGGCAGCTGTTTTTCATCTCCAGCGAAACGCTGCTCGAACGGATCGATTTTGCCGACGAAACGGACAAAGTGTGCATCGATCTGACGGGCGCGCAGGTATGGGACCATACCGCAAGGCTTGCCTTGGATAAAATCGAGGGGCGCTTGTCCGACAAGGGCAAGAAAGTCCGGTTTGTCGGCCATCCGGCCGTTTCGTAAAAAAGGATGGACAAGCTTAACCGGCGGGGCGATGTTCGCCCCGCCGGTTTTTTCGTAGTACGCCCAGCATGGGCGTCATCTCTAGGGTGAAAGTCCCGAACGGGGGCTGGCGAACGCCTACCGTTAGCCAAGAGCAAGGGTGTCAGCCGCGAGGCGGAATCTGAAGGAAGCTGGAGGCAAATGCACGAGCCAAGGTACACGAACTCAATTTGAGGCAGGGTTAGTCGGATGAGTCACCTACACATGACGAAATCCAAAGTCGCCAAGGGCTTTCCCTGTAAACTTGGGTGGTTGCGGGCAGAAAGATGACGTTCTTATCTGGGGAGACCTGCGGAAAATGCGAAGTTACTTCGTAACCACAGTCGGAAGGCTGTGCTGAATCCGCAGGAGTCAGCAGAGGCCATAGTACGGGAGTACGGGACGCCGGAAACCGGAAGGGCTGAACCGAAAGGAGAGAGGAAACCGATGCGTTCGCACGAGGAGCAAAGACAGCAGAATATCTCGCAAGAGAGCTTGCGGCAAAGAGAAGCGGTGAAGCCGTCAGGGTATGCCGAAGCGCCGAGTTCTACGACGGCACAAGTCGCCCCTTCCTCTCGCGAAGCGAATAACGACTTGTTAGAACGAATGCTCAAAGGAGATAACCTTAGGCTCGCCTACAAGCGAGTGGTGCAGAACGGAGGGGCGCCCGGTGTGGACAGTGTAACGGTAGCGAATCTACAAGCTTACCTGAAAACGCACTGGGAAACGGTGAAAACCGAACTCCTCGCGGGAACCTACAGACCCATGCCCGTCAAACGAGTGGAAATCCCCAAGCCCGGAGGCGGCGTGAGGCTGCTTGGCATCCCGACCGTGATGGACCGCTTTCTTCAACAAGCCCTTCTACAAGTGATGAATCCGATCTTCGATGCGGACTTCTCGAGGCGTAGCTACGGCTTTCGCCCCGGAAAGCGAGCGCATGACGCGGTAAAGCAAGCTCAGCACTACATCCAGGAAGGTTTTCGATGGGTGGTAGACATGGACTTAGCGAAGTTCTTTGACCGAATCAACCACGACATGCTCATGGCAAGAGTAGCAAGGAAAGTGACGGACAAGCGTGTCCTAAAGCTCATTCGCGCCTATCTTAATGCTGGGGTTATGGCGAATGGGGTGTTCGAAAAGACGGGAGAGGGAACGCCGCAAGGGGGACCTCTGAGCCCGCTTTTAGCGAACATTCTACTGGACGACTTGGACAAAGAGCTGACAAAACGAGGATTGCGATTTGTCCGCTATGCGGACGACTGCAATATTTTCGTTGCCAGTAAACGTGCAGGCGAACGCGTCATGGAGTCGGTAACGCGCTTCGTAGAAGGAAAGCTGAAACTGAAAGTGAATCGAGAGAAAAGCGCAGTAGATCGTCCTTGGAACCGTAAGTTCCTCGGATTCAGTTTCCTGTGGGATAAAAAGGCGACGATTCGGTTAGCCCCACAGACCATTTCGCGGTTTAAAGAGAAGGTACGAGAGCTGACGAACCGTTCGCGGTCGATGTCTATGGAAAACCGGATTATGCAATTAAACCGCTATCTCATCGGCTGGATTGGCTATTTCCGACTAGCATCGGCAAAGGGACACTGCGAGAAACTCGACCAGTGGACTCGCCGCAGACTGCGTATGTGCTTATGGAAGCAATGGAAACGTGTACGTACTCGAATCCGTGAGCTTCGAGCACTCGGCGTCCCAGAATGGGCGTGTTTTGTCATGGCTAACTCCAGACGCGGTGCTTGGGAAATGTCTCGAAACACAAATAATGCCCTCCCGACTTCCTACTGGGAAGCGAAAGGGCTGAAAAGTTTGCTTACTCGTTATTTAGCACTTTGTTAACCTTTTGGAACCGCCGTATGCGGACCCGCATGTACGGTGGTGTGAGAGGACGGAGGCTAGGCGCCTCCTCCTACTCGATTCGTTCGCTTGCCGGGCAGCTTAGATGTCGGCTTCGGCTAACGTGCGTTGCTGCTCCGCCATTTTGCGGCGATAGGCGTCCGGCGTGCAGCCGACGGCCGCTTTGAAGACGCGGCTGAAATGCGCCGCGTGCGGGAAGCCGACGGACTTGCCCACTTCGGCCACGGAATGCCCGGGATCGAGCCGGAATAGAATTTTGGCCTGATTGATCCGCCGATTGTACAAGTACTGAAACACCGTCGTCCCGGTGACGTCCTTGAACAGGTTCGAGAGATACGTTTTGGTCAAATGGAGTTCGTCGGCGATGGAGGCCAGCGTAACGGGCTCGTGGTAGGTCTTCTCCAGATAGGAGATGACGTTCTGAACGTGGCGCTCCCGTTCCGAGCGGTGGGCTTGCTCTTCGACCGGCTGCAGGCAGCATTCCTTGATGACGTAGAGCAGCTCGAAAAAGCGCAGGGCGAACCGTTCGTAAGCGAAGGGCCGGGCCGTCTCGGGCTGAACGGCGGCTTGCTTCAGAATGTGCAAATCCGCAAGCAGCCGCTCGGTTTCTTCGCGCCGCTCCCCGGTCAGGGAAATCCGGTAATTCCGGAGCTCGTCGAATGGCAAAAGCAGGCTTTCCGCCGTCTCGGGGGGCAGGGCGCGGCGCAGGTAAGCCGGATCGAAATGAGCCAGCGAGCGAACGTACGGGACGTCGGCCTGCGGATGCGGCCGGTGCAGCGTCATGCCGTGCATGAGGATGAGATCGCCCGGCGAGAGCGTCATGATGCGGTCTCCGATCAAATACGTGCACTGGCCTTCATGGAAGTAGTAAATCTCGTAAAAGGCATGGGAGTGGAACGTCGGGTTGACATAAGGCGCAGAGCTTCGGTAAGCGAAATCGATCGGATGACTCCACTGAACAATCGGAAAGACGGTCATCTCGGTACCCCCGCCTTCAAACGTTCGATGAACCCCGCCGGCTGTTCGCGCCGACAGGGTTCATCGCTCTTTTGAACGATTGTATCATGTTTTGAAGGCGATTTCATCCGAGCCGGTCTTGCTTGCATTGGTCTTGCTTTCGGTCAACCGACCCGAACCGCATCCCGCTGGGCGATCAGGCAAAGCTCGGCGGCTTTGAACGCGTGCTCCTGCGTCATCGCGTTCTCGGTGCCGTTCAGGCAGTCGAGGATCAGCTCGCCGAAAAACGGGTAGCCGATTTTGCCCGACACGTCGAAATGCGCCTCTCCTTCGTGGTTGACCAGATAGACGTGGTTGCCGCTGCCGGAACGGGCGATGTCGATGTACTTGCGCAGCTCGATATACCCGTCGGTGCCGAGAATAAACGTCCGGCCGTCACCCCAGGTGCCGAGTCCGTCCGGCGTCAGCCAGTCGACGCGGAAATAGTTCGTCGCCCCGTTGTCCCCGACAAGCGTCGCATCGCCGAAATCCTCAAGCTCGGGATGGCCCGGGTTGCGGTAGTTGGCGACTTTGCTGTGCAGCACGCGCGCGTCCTTGCACCCGGCAAAAAACAAAAACTGCTCGATCTGATGGCTGCCGATGTCGCACAGAATGCCCCGTACCGGCTTTTTTGGAAAAACCAGTCCGGCCTTCCGGTACCCAGCCGGTGCGGTCCGGTGCCCAACACCTGGACGACGCGGCCGATCGCGCCGTCGCGGACGAGCTTGCCCGCGTACACGGCGCTTTCCACGTGCAGCCGTTCGCTGTAGTACACCATGTATTTGTTGCCGGTTTCCGCAGCCGCCCGGCGGGCCTCCTCCAGCTGGGCGAGATCCGTGAACGGCGCCTTGTCGGTAAAATAATGCTTCCCCGCCCTCATCGCGCGAACGCCGAGCGGCCCCCGATCGCTCGGGATCGCGGCCGCCGCCACGAGACGGACCTCGTCGTCCGCAAAAACCGTCTCTTCGGAGGGGGCCGCCTGCGCGCCGGGGAATACCTTTCGGAACGCTTCGACCTTCGCCGGGTCGGGATCGTAAACCCATTTGATCGTCGCTCCCGCTTCGACGAGGCCCTGGCATTGGCCGTAAATATGGCCGTGATCGAGCGCGACGGCGGCGATCGCGAATTCCCCGGGGCCGCAAACCTTCTCGGGCTTTTCGGCGGAGGGCGCGTACGTTTGGCCGTTGCTGCTGCCGAACAGGGCGTTGCTGCGATTGTTGCCGGTCATGGAATGAACTCCTTTCGTGTTTCGGACGAGGCGGCCGCTTTTATTTGCCGGCGGCGACGCCGTCGCGTTTATAAACGGAATTGTCGATTCGGGCCTGGAGCTGGCGTTCGAATTCGTTTTCGTCCAGCGGCAGCTCCACCCAGCGGTCTTGCCAGGAAGACAAATGCATCGCGTTGGAAATGGAAAGGCCCAGCATGCCTTCCTCGCCCGGGGCGACAAGCGGCGTTCCGCGCAGGATCGCATCGGCGAAGTTTTGCATCAGGCCGACGTGCTCGGGGCTCGGCCCGAAATCGCCGACGTCGACCCGCCAGACTTCGGGCGCCGCAAAAGAAACGGTATTTCGCGCGTTGAATTCCGGCTCGGACTCGCGCAGCCGCCAATAGTGCAATTTCCCGTCTTCGATGACCAGCTTTCCGCGGTCTCCGATCACCTCGTAGCGGTTCGTTCCCGGCGTTTCGCCGGTCGTCGTGATGAACACGCCGGTCGCTCCGTTGGCATATTCCACATAGGCGGTGACTTCGTCTTCCACCTCGATATTCCGGTACTTGCCGAAATGGCAGAACGCTCGGACCCGGGCAGGCATCAGGCCGGTCGTCCATTGCCACAGGTCCAGCTGGTGCGGACATTGGTTAAGCAGGACGCCGCCGCCTTCGCCGGCCCACGTCGCGCGCCAGGTGCCCGAATCGTAATAAGCTTGCGGGCGGTACCAGTTCGTAATGATCCAGTTCGTGCGGCGGATTTCGCCGAGCTCGCCCGAGACGACCAGATCGCGGACTTTGGCGTAAAGGGGGTTCATGCGCTGATTGTACATAATGCCGAACGTTTTGCCGCTCGCCGCGGCCGCTTCGTTCATCGGACGCACGCGCGCCACGGAAACGCCCGCCGGCTTTTCGATCAATACGTGCAGCCCATGGTCGAAAGCGGCGATGGCGTTCGTCGGGTGATCGAAGTGGGGCGTCGCGATCAGAACGGCGTCGACCAAGCCGGATTCGAACAGCTGCCGGGACGTTTCGAAGACGGCAAGCTCGGGCCAGGTTTCGCGAATCGACTGCCTGCGGGCCTCGCTGGCTTCGCAAACCGCCGCGAGCGCGACTCCCTTGATTTTCCCCGCCATCAGGCTTGCGGCATGGCCGCTTCCCATATTCCCCATTCCGATGATGCCGAAACGGACCTGTTCCATTTTTCATCCTACCTTCCCTGTTCAACATGAAGTTAAATTGAGCCGGATTGTCGGCATAAGCTGTTGTATGGTACCGCTTGCAACCCGGATTCAAGCAGGCTGTCGATGCTTAAGAACGGCCCCATTGTAGCACATTCGGCCGCGAACGGGAGGCCGCAAAGGGAAGGGCGTAACCACAGTCAACGAAACCGCGAAACTGCGGATTCACGATTAACGAAAGAAAGGCGGCCTCTCAGCTTGCCTCGCTTATCGAAAAGGGGTACTCTAAAATGAGAACGGAGGAAATGCGTGAACGAAAGTGAAACGCCGGATCCTTTTACCCGTAAAAAGGATTTAGACGAATGTAAACGAGGGAAGTCGATGGAAGCGCTGCGAACGTTTTTTGCCCAGACCGGGGTTCGAAGGATTTTATTTCTTTTGCTTGTCGTGTTGCTGCTGTTCAGTCTTCGCCATATGCTTAACCTGCTCCTGCTTCTGTTCCTCGTGACGTTCGTCATGGGCCGTTTGCAAAGCCTGGTTACGAAAGGCCTCAACCGCTTCTTTCCGGTATCGTCCACCGTGGTCGTCGTCCTGCTGTACGTGCTGATCGCCGGAGGGCTTGTCTACGGAATCACGAATTACGTCCCGAAAATCATCAGCCAGGTCAGCGATTTGATTCTGAGCATCGAACGGTTTTTGACGACGCCGAACAGCAACGAGATCGTTCAGAAGATGATCGACGCCCTGGAAAAGGGAGACGTGGACTATCAGGCATACTTTGGAAGCGCCATCCACTACATCGGGAAGCTCGGCAAGTGGCTGGAAATCATTCTGATCGTCCTGATTTTAAGCTTTTTTTATTTGCTGCAGCGGGGCAAGATCGTCAAATTTACGGAAAAGTTCCGCACGAGCAAAATCAGCTGGGTGTACAGCGAATTCGAATATTTCAGCCGGAAGTTCACCTCGTCCTTCGGCAAAGTGATCGAAGTGCAGCTCCTCATCGCCGTTTTCAACACCGCGTTTACGATGATCGGCTTATGGATTATGGGATTCCCTTATTTGTTCGCGCTGACGATCATGGTGTTTCTGCTCAGCCTCATTCCGGTCGCCGGAGTCGTCATTTCCTTCATCCCGATCGGCATCATCGGTTACCAGGTCGGCGGCTTTTCGCTGGTGCTGTGGACCGTCGTCATGATTTTGGCCATCCACGCGGTGGAAACGTACTTTCTTAACCCCAGGCTCTACGCCCACAAAACGAAGCTTCCGATGTTCTACACGTTCATCATCCTCATATTCTCCCAGCATTATATGGGCATTTGGGGACTGATCATCGGCATTCCGATTTTCATGTTTTTGCTCGATCTGCTCGAAGTGGACCAATCGGAAACGAAAGCTTGAATGCGAGTTGGCGAATTACGGCGGTCAAAGCAAAACGGTCGTGCAAGCCAAAAGCGGTCTATTATCGACGCACCTGCAAAGGCGCGTTTTTTTTTCTACGACGGCACAATTAACTAACTCACATAATTTGATCCCATTGTGCCTCCAGTTTCTCTAGAAAAGCGATGGGCTGGCGGTTAAATCTTCTACGCTGAACGCTTTCGGATAGCCGCCGGTCCCATCGTGCTTTGCGCGTTGCATATTTTTCATAGCCCACCGTTCTTAAACGGGCGATGATGTGTTTTTGTCGAAGTGCATCGTCTACAAGTACAATCATTTCTCCATTACGCACAATGTAGCTGTTCCAATTGCGTAGCCCAGTAATTCGGCGATGAACAGCCTTCATTCGGCGGAAAAACTGTTCCAGATCGTTGTTCGTACGAGGGATGTGGTAGTGATCGTAACTAGTGAACAGTCCCTTCCAGAAGCCGCGAGAGTAGTTCAGTACAGTGGTCACCATAGGGGCATCCTGTTCATCGATGTAAGTCTGTTTCAGCCACCCGAGCAATTGGGTCATTTCCCACTCAACCGTTTCGCTCGTCTTGTCTTCGTCTGGCGCCAAGGTAGCCGCGATATGGGCTAGCGGTGTAGCCCAGCGAACGACAGACGCATATCTGGTGGCCTGCTCATCAAGTTTGCTGAAAATTCTGACCAGACCTTGGAGGAGATGAGGCTCTTTTTTTAGTCAAGCACCGCGCAAGCGACGCCTGTATGGCTTGAGCTCGTTCATAAATAAGCATCCCGGGCAATTTGAGCGGCGGTTCCCCGTCCTCCAGAAGCAGAGCGCGAACCGCAGCGACATAACCTTTTGCAACCTGCGCTTCGCTTGCAATGGTTTCCGCCCTAACACATGAAGTGTCTGTGGCTACGCCTTCGTTTGCTTGAGCAGCTTCCACGGCATTCTTCTCAACTTGCTCGATCTTCCTTTCGACTTCCCGCAAGCCGCGCATGCTCTTCTTTAGCTCCATCTTGAGTTTGCGATCCGCATCTACAACAGGTTTGGCAATATCTTTAAGGTAGTGGTACTGGCAGTACTGATACGGCACATCCGGCAGAAGCGTTTCGAATGCCTGACGAATGGAAACTTGTCCGTCACTGACGATTCCGACGACGGGGAAGCCCAACTCAATAATTGGCTCGATGAGGCTGCGTAATTCGCCAGCGGCTCCGCTTTTCATGTTCTGAGCCGCCAAAACTGTGCCACTGAACACCTCTCGAATGACATAGAGCATCTCATTTCCTTTTTCCGGCTGGACGCCGTCCATGGAGAGAATGATGCCGCCATTTTGTGCCGTGGTTTCCGCCAAGCTTTGTCTTACATGCTCGTCAAGACTGGCCGCCAGCAGGGTTTGATAGCGTTCATAGAGTGTTTGCGCATATCGCTCACTAGCTACAATCCCGCGCTCGTTTAGCAACTCTGCAATCTCTTTACACGTGCGGTGCTGCTTAAAACGCAACTCCCCAACGAGGCCGAGCACATCGTAGCCATAAGAAGAATACTTCATGCTCAGCATTTCGGCTTCCGCTGATTTATAGGCTACGCCTGTGTGAACGCAGCTTGCATTAGGACACATGTAGGCCATGCTCCAGGCATGAATAACACCAGTTAGTGTAGTGATTTTTTTGTTCCAGGCGGTATGGGATCGCTTAAGCTTGACCCCGCAATGCGGGCAGTTAGTCAACTCGGGTCGGAAATTGATTTTCGGCGCGGCGCCGAGGCGATTTTTCGAAAGCATAAGGGCACACTCCAACTTATTTTGTGTCCCTTATGTATTCGACATCCTCCAGGAAAATCCTGTTAGTTGATTATGCTGTCGTAGTTTTTTTTGCACTTTTATACTTAATTTGAGGAGGGAATCAGAAGGAAGAATGCGGGCGAAAGGAGGAATTTTCATTAGGTCGGGCGAATTGGCCTAACGATATTTGCGGCGGAAATAAACTCACATTTTGTTTACATAACATTGGGGGAATTGGTTTCATAATGAACATGTTATGTAAAATTAACAACCAAATACTAGAAATATATAGGTAAAAATAACATTAAATGCTGAAAATAGGTTGAATTATTGTTAGCGTTTCTGATTTTAGTTTCGCTTTTTTGTGCTTAATTCTAATTATTTTATTTTCCGTTACATTTGCGTGGTTTATATGTTATGAATACTTACATAATCGTTCCCGAATAATCCGAAGTTCAGGATCGATTTCGAGATAATGGAAAAGAGGAGTGAGCAGAGTGGGAAACAGGCTTTTTATTTGCATGATTTCGCTTGTGCTTGTCGGCGCTTTGACTGCCTGCGGAGGGAACCGAAGCGGAGGAGTCTCGCAGGCTTCGTCGAGCGCTTCGGGAGAAGCGGAATCGCCGGCCGCCCCAAGCGAAATTCCGTCGGAATTGACGAAGGTCGCGCAGGTGACGAACTGGTATGCGGAAGCGGAGCACGGGGGACAGTACGCCGCCATGAAAATGAACTATTACAAGGAAGCGGGACTGGATATGACGCTGGATCCCGGAGGCCCGCAAATTTCCGGCGTCCAGTTGGTGGCCTCGGGCAAGTACCAATTTGCGATGGCAAGCGCGGACCAGGTTCTTCTCGCCAGACAGGAGGGGCTGCCCATCGTGGCGGTGGCATCAATTTTCCAAAAAAGCCCGATGGTGTTCTTCAGCCATAAAGGCGATTCGATCGCCGATCCCGAGGATTTGAACGGCCGGACAATCTACCTGACGCCGGGCATCGGGTACTGGGAGTATATCAAGAAAAAATTCGCCCCCCGGGACGTGAAGGAAATCGCTTATACCGGCTCGATGGCGACATTTATGACCGATAAAGGTTCGGCGAACCAGGGCTTTGTTACAAGCGAGGGCTACAGCCTGCTATCGTCGGGGTTCGAATTCGAAGCCGTTCCGATATCCGATTTATCCGGCTTTAATCCGTACTCGATGCTGCTTGTGACGTCGGAGCAATATATCTCGGAAAATCCGGAGATCGTCAAAGCCTTCGTGGAGGCGTCGAAAAAAGGCTGGGATTACTACAAGGACAATTACAAGGAAATGAACGAGTACATCCGGACCTTCAACGAGGAGTCGCCGATCGAGATGTTCGACTACAGCGCCGAAGCTTCACGGGATTATATTTACGGGGGCGACGCGGCGGAGCATGGCGTCTTGTACATGAGCGACGAACGCTGGAGCACGCTGAAAGACCAAATGGCGGAAGCCGGGCTGATCGATACGTCTCTGGACGTGAGCAAGGCCTATACGACGGAATTTTTACCCCAAAACTAAAGAGGTGCAAGCATGAAAAAAGACTATTTGATTACGGGAGGAACCGTGCTTACCGTAAACTCCACGAACGATATCTGGCATGACGGCGCGGTTCTGGTAAGCGGCGGACGCATTGCGGATATCGGTCCTTCGGCAGAGCTTTCAGTCAAATACGCGGGAGCGGACGTTATCGACGCCGCAGGCAAGGCTGTTCTTCCGGGTCTCGTTAATCTGCACCTGCACTCCGGGCTGATCCGGGGAACGGCGGAGGACATGCCGGTATTCGAATGGCTGGCCAAGCACGTCGACCCGAAGCATCGGGCGCTGACGGAGCCGGAAGCGCACGCCGCCTCCATGTTGTGTTACGCGGAATCGCTCCTTGCCGGAACGACGACGGTGCTGGATATGTACCGGTACATGCACCGGAGCGCGGACGCCGCGGAGACGCTCGGCATGCGGGCGGTACTGTCTCCCTACGTGGCCGACAATCCCCCTACCTCTACTTTGAATCGATGGACAAAAACGTCCGACTGATCGAAGAGCGGCACGAAACGGCGGACGGGCGCGTGCATGTCTGGATCGGACTGGAGCACCTGGCCTATTGCACCGAAGACGCATATAAGCAAGCGGCAAAGCTGGCCGAAAAGTACGGCGTCGGCATCCATACCCACGGAGAAGAATCAAAGCGGATGGCGCGGGATCTGCACGACAAGTTCGGCGTTTGGCCGGTCGAACTGTTTCATCGCAGAGGCATTCTCGGACCGCGCACCGTGCTTGCGCACTGCGTCTGGATGGAGGAAGCCGAGCTCGATCTTTTGCAAAAAACGGGCACGTCCGTGGCGCATTGCCCCGTAAGCAATCTGAAGCTCGCTTCCGGCATTTCGCCTGTCGCGGCCATGCTCGAGCGCGGCATCAACGTAGGCATCGGCACCGACGGCGTCAAGGAAAACAACAACCTGGACATGCTGGAGGAAATGAAGTTTGTTCCCTTGCTGCAAAAGGTCAGCCGCCTGGACGCCCGAGTGATGAAGGCCGGGGAGGTGCTGCGGATGGCCACGATGGGCGGAGCGAAGGCATTGGGGCTGGACAGGGAGATCGGGTCGCTGGAAATCGGCAAAAAGGCGGACATCATCGTCGTCGACTTCAAAAAGCCGCATTTGGCCCCGTTTCTGACCGGCAAGTACGACAATATCGTCAGCAATCTGGTTTACTCCGCAAGCGGCCAGGACGTGGACACGGTCATGGTGGACGGCAAGCTGCTCGTCGAGGGAAAGCGCCTGCTCACCGGCAATGTGGAGGCGATTATGGCGGACGCCCAACAAGCGGTCGAAGAACTGCTTGCCAGAAGGGAAGCTTTCGTGCCGAAAGAGTTTGTTTTTCCGAGTTCGCGCTTGTAATTCCGTTTTTCGAAGGATGTCGGATGTCAGACGTCCGACATTCGCGAAAACGCCGAAGGAGACAAAGATGAAAAACCATACGGCCCCTTCCAGAGTAGCCGAGACGCGAAGATCGATCATTGCCATCATCCGGGAGGAGCGGTTCGAAGACGGTGGAAGATTGCCCTCCGAGGGCCGGATCGCCGGCATGCTCGGCGTCAGCCGCGCGACGGTGAGGGCAGCCTTGGGCGATCTCGAAGCGGGAGGGCTGATCCATCGCCGTCATGGGCTCGGAACGTTCGTCAATCCTGTCGCGGCCCGTATTCACGCCCGGCTTGATGCCTGGGTGGAATTCAAATCGTTGATCGAGAATTCCGGGTTCGCGGCGGACATCGAGGTGCTGGAGCTGGAAAAGGGCCCGCTGCCGCCCGACCTTGCCCGAACGTTGAACGCGAAGCCGGGAGAAGCGTCGGTAACGGTTCGCAAGCTGTTTACGGCGGACGGCAAGCCGGCCATCTTATGCCGCGACATTGTGCCGCTGTCCATCCTTCCGGGGGAAGGCGACATTTCCAAGCTGAAATCAGTCGATACGTTCCGCTTTTTGACGGAGTACGGCCTCGGCCCGGTTGCCTACGGAGTCGCCAGCCTTGTCGCCAAGAGCGCGGACGGCGAGCTGTCCAGTCTGCTCGGATTGCCGGAAGGCACGCCCCTGCTTTCGTTCGAGAACATCGGCTATGCCCAATCCGACGTTCCCCTGTTCGCTTCGAGCGAACTTTACTGCCCGGGCCTCATCGATTTCGGCATTTTGCGCCGCCATTTATATTGACAGGAGCTGACTTCCAAGATGAAACGATTGCTGATCGACACGGACACGGCGGGAGACGATGTCACTTCCTTGTTGTTCGCCTTGCGCTGGCCGGGCGCCAAGCTCGAAAGCATTACTACCGTGCACGGCAACATACCGGTGGACATGTGTACTCGCAATGCTCTGACGACAGTCGAAATGTGGGCGGGAGAACGGCAAGTGCCCGTTTATGAGGGCTGCGCCCGTCCTTTGCTGCGTCCCCGTATTGCGGCATCGTTCGTCCACGGGTCGGATGGAATGGGCGAAAGCCATTTCCCCCCGCCGGGCATCAAGCCGCAGTCCGGGCATGCGGCTCAAGCGATCGTCGAAATAGTCAACCGCTATCCGGGGGAATTGGAAATCATCGCCCATGGGCCGTTAACCAACCTTGCGGTTGCCTATATGCTCGACCCTTCGATCGCCGGCAAAGTGAAGCACTTGTGGATTATGGGAGGCGCCCGGCATTTTCAGGGGAATATTACGCCCTCCGCGGAGTTTAACTTTTACGCCGACCCCGAAGCTGCGCAAATGGTTCTGCAGGCGGGCTTTGCGGCGACGACGGTCGGCTGGGACATCACATGCATACACAGCGTTGCCGGCGGAGAGCATCTGCGGGAGCTGCAAGCGATCGATACGCCGCTCGCCCGTTTTTACCAGCAGATCAACCGCTCCGCCCTCCGGTTCAACCGGGAACTGGGCGGAATCGACGGCATTACCCACCCGGACTCGATCACAACCGCCATTTGCCTAGTCAACGAAGTGATGACGAAGTCGGCTCGCTATTACGCGGAGGTGGAGTGCCAGAGCGGACAAAATCGCGGCTACTATGCGATCGACACGCGTCCCCATCCGGAGCCGAATCCGTTCTGGAAGGGCGGGGAACCGAACGTCGAGGTGTGTCTCGAAGCGGATTTCGACCTGTTTTTCCGGATGTTGAAAGCGATGCTGTCCGGCGATTACCGCGGGTTTGAAGCCGTTTAACCGATCGCGTCCGACAAGGAGGAGCTTAAGATGACAAACAGCGGTCTGCTGGTAGAGCTTGACGATGTAGGAAAAGTGTATCCGGGCGGAAACGTCGCGATCCAGAACGCATCCCTGCATGCCAAGGAGGGAGAATTCCTGAGCTTTGTCGGTCCTTCCGGCTGCGGCAAATCAACGATTTTCAATATGATCGCAGGCTTGACTGGCCAAACTTCGGGACAATTGTCCGTCCTGGGCACGGACCCGCGGGAAGCTCGGAAAAAAAACGAGGTGGCCTTTGTGTTCCAGGAGCATTCCCTGCTGCCTTGGGCGACGCTGGTCGACAATGTGGCGATGCCGCTCAAGCTTCGGGGCGTCTCCCGCAGGGAGCGGACGGAGTACTCCGTGCGTGTGCTTGAGCTGGTAGGGTTGAAGGATTATGTCAGAGCCCTCCCGGGTCACCTGTCGGGCGGCATGAAGATGAGGGTTTCCATTGCCAGAGCCCTCGTCGCCCGGCCGCGCCTGTTATTGATGGACGAGCCGTTCGGAGCGCTCGACGAAATTACACGCCAGACGCTCCAGAACGAGTTGCTCCGCATTTGGCGGCAGAGCGATCGCATGTCGGTGCTGTTTATTACGCATAACGTGTTCGAGGCGGTCTACCTCTCGACGAGGGTAATCGTCATGACGCCCCGTCCGGGCAAAATCTCGCAGGTCATCGACATCGACGCGCCGTTTCCGCGGGAAGAGGCGTTTCGCACGACGCCTGAATTCGGCGAATACGTGCGCAGGGTGTCCGAAGCGCTGCAACATTGAAAAGGAGGAGCTGACTCATGGAAAATGCCGCAATCGCCGTACGAAGGGAAAAGAACCGCCGTTTGCGCGGATTGGGCGCAGCTTTACTGGAAAAGATCGTTCCGCCCCTCCTCGTGCTGGTAACGGTCGTCGGCTTGTGGGAACTGCTCGTTTCCTTGACGGGAACGCCCAAATACTTGCTGCCCAGGCCGTCGGATATTTGGCAGGCCGCTCTGGCGAAGCGGGGAGCGCTGCTGGAATCGGTCAGCACGACGATTGTCGAGTCGCTTTTCGGCTTCGCGATCAGCCTCGCGCTCGGCATCAGCCTCGCAATGCTGCTCGCCTGCTCCAAGTGGGTAGAACGCAGCGTCTATCCCTACGCGATCGTGCTACAGACGGTGCCAATCGTGGCCGTCGCGCCGATTATCGTGATCTGGTTCGGGGCGGGGATGAATGCGATCGTTGCGATTTCGTTCCTGCTTAGCTTTTTCCCGATATTCTCCAATACGCTGATCGGGCTGAATTCGACGGACAAAAACCTGAAAAATCTATTTTTCCTTTACAATGCCTCGAAGCTTCAAACACTGTTTCAGCTGAGGCTTCCGGCCGCGCTTCCGTATATTTTGGGCGGACTGAAAATCTCCTGTTCGATGTCGATCATGGGCGCGATCGTCGGGGAGTATATCGCGGGAATCGGCGGCGGCAAAGGCGGGCTTGGCTATTCGATTACGGTCGCGGCCTCGCGTCTGGAGACGTCGTATCTGTTCGCGTGCGGCTTGTCTTCTTCGCTACTCGGCATCGGATTTTTCCTCGCGATCAACGCCGCGAGCAATCGTTTGCTTCGATCGTGGCACGAGTCGGAAATGAAATCGTAAACCGGAAAGGCAAAGGAGGCGACCGAGACATGCTGCATCATGATACGTCCCTGCCGCGGGCGAAACCGGAAGAGGCAGACGTGGCGCCTTCCGGCGTGCTGTCATTCGTCCGCGCGGCAAACGAGCGGAAGATCGGCCTTCACGGTTTTATGCTGCTCAGGCACGGCCGCGTGGCCGCGGAAGGGTGGTGGCGGCCTTACGGGCCGGACCGGCCCCACATCGCAAATTCATTGACGAAAAGCTTTGTATCGATCGCGGCCGGAATCGCCGCGGACGAAGGCATGCTGTCCGTGAGCGATCCCGTCGCCAGGTTTTTTCCGGAATACGCCATTGCGTTCCAGGAATCCGGCATGGAAGGCCTGACAGTCGAGCATCTGCTGACGATGACGACCGGGCACGACCGCAATTTAACGACGTCAAAGCTAAAACGCGCTTTTTTGGAAGACGAGCTGATCCGGAGCATTGGCAACCGCGAGGACGGGGACTTCGTCCGCGCTTTTTGCGAAACACCGGCCGCGGCCAGGCCGGGCAGGTGTTTTTTCTACAACAGCGGGGCGAGCCATATGCTTGCTGCTGTCATCGAGAAGGCGACGGGCCGCCTTCTGGAGGATTATGCCGTTGAGCGGCTGTTTCGGCCGCTAGGCATCGGCAGCCCGTCCTGGGAGCGGTGCCCCCTCGGCGGCACGATCGGAGGCTGGGGCCTGCGGCTTCGGCTTGAAGATGTCGCCAAGCTCGGCCAGCTTCTTCTTGGCGAGGGCATGTGGGACGGCAAGCGCATCGTTTCGGCGGAATGGATTCGGGCGGCGACGGCGCCGCAGACGGATTCCGCGACGAACGATCTTCCCCCGGACCGGTTTCCGGACTGGATGGAGGGGTACGGTTACCAGTTCTGGCAGTGCCGGCATAACGCTTTCCGCGGGGACGGTACGATGGGACAGTTCTGCGTCGTCCTGCCCGACCGCGACGCTGTCGTCGCCATCCACGGAGGGACTGCGGACATGCAGGGAGTGCTCGACCTCGTGTGGGAGCACCTTCTGCCAAGCCTGGACGGCGTTCCCGCCGACTCCGGCGCGGCGTCCGCGGAACTCGAACGGGAGCTTGAGGGGCTGTCGATCGCCGAGCCGCGCCCGGAGCGGTCAGCAGCCTATGCCGGAAGCTTCCGCTGCCTGGCGCGGAACAAGGAAGACGAGGTTACGGAGGTAGCACTGCAGCTCGGCGAAGCATCGGGGTCGCTTGTCTGGCGGACCGAAGGCAGGGAGCGGCGTCTTTCGTTCGGCTTCGACGGGTGGCGAGGGGAGAACGTGCTTGCCGGCGAACTCTCTTATGCTCTCGGAACGTGGCTTTCGGATCGCGAGCTGGTCATCGACGTATGCCGGGTGGAGACGCCGGTTCGCAACCGGCTGACGTGCAGGTTCGACGGCAGCCGGCTGTATCTTGAGTACGTGCATTTCGATCACGTTCAAGTACGCCGGGAGTGGGTCGGGGAGTTCGTGTGAGCCGGTTCCCCCACCGCGGCCGGCGATGTCGAAAAGGCCGTCCGAAGCAAGGGATACGTCGTCGCCAAGGTCGACGCGAGCAGGACGAAACCGGCGCCGACAAGGCCGTCCCAGCCATACTGGCGCAGAACGATGCCGCCCGTCCAGCCGACGATGCTCGAACCCGCGTAGTAAAAAAGCAGGTAAACCGCCGGGGCGGATTCCTTGGCTTGGCCGGGGGCAAGCAGGCCGACCCAGCCGCTTGCCACTGCATGCCCGGCGAAGAAACCGAACGCGACCGCGCCGCAGCCGACCACTTTTGCCGCCAGAGAATCCAGCCCGGCAAGCGCGATGCCGCCGAGCGCGATCAGC
This sequence comes from Cohnella algarum, assembly GCF_016937515.1. Taxonomy (NCBI): domain Bacteria; kingdom Bacillati; phylum Bacillota; class Bacilli; order Caryophanales; family Paenibacillaceae; genus Cohnella; species Cohnella algarum. The sequence continues at coordinate 476,454 of NZ_JAFHKM010000002.1, read as the reverse complement.
GTCGCCAGTACAAGCGCAAAGCGGCGCGAACGGCGGGCTGCCAGCCTGCCAAACAGCACGGAGCTCCACGTCCCGACTAGATTGACGACGAACAGCAGGCCTAGCGCCGTTTGCCCGATGGAGTAAGGGGTGACGTTCAGGGCATAACCGATATAATTAAATATGGCGACGTAAACGCCCATCAGCGAAAAGCCCATCGCATACAAGGCCAGCAGCCGGCGTGAGGAAAAGCTTGTCCGTAGGCCGATCAGCCAGCTTCCGAAGAAGGGGCGGCTTCGCGGGCGGCCGTTCGAAGATTCCGGCAGCCTGAGCCAGAACGCGATGCTGCAGCCAAGGCTAGCGGCGCCCAGCGCGAGCACGCCGGCCCGCCAGCCGAACAGGTCGGCCCCCGCGCCGACCAGCATTCTTCCGGCAAAGCCTCCGACAGCCGTTCCGGCGACGTAAAGACCGATTTGCCGCATAGCGTCCTTCGAATAAAATTCGGCGGTCAAATGGGCCATCGCCGCGGCGGGAAACCCGGCGGCGGATAGACCAATCAGCAGCCTGAAAACGAGGAATTGCTGAACGTTCGCAGCGAATGCCGACAGGATGGCGAAAACGGAGGCGAATACGAGCGACCAACGCATGATCGCCACTCTTCCCCATATCGAGGAGAGCGCGGGGACAAGAAGCGCCGCGAACGCGAGCGGGAATGTGGCGACCGATATCGAGGCTCCAGCGGCGGCGGGAGAGACGTTCCATTCCGCAGAGAGAAGGTGAGCGACGGGCTGTGGACTGTACAGAACGGCAAACGTCACGATGCTGCCCAGCCCGACGCTTTGCGAAATGCGCCGACCGTTTCGGCTTTTTTTTACTAGATGCGGCATGTTTTTCGCTCCAATTCGGTTTCGGTTACGAATTCAGTATAGGGGCCGATATTCGGGCGGGTCCAATGCATTCTGCTTATGTCTACGATAACTCGCGGGCATGAGGACGACGGGGGTAAAAACACGGTGGAGTGGCAGCAGCTGGAATATTTTTATGTGGTAGGGCATATGGAGCATATGACCGCAGCTGCGCAGCGGTTATCCGTCACCCAGCCGGCCATGAGCCGGGCCATTTCGAGATTGGAAAAGGAGCTCGGCGTCCCGCTTTTCGAACGTCAAGGCCGCTCGATCGTGCTGAATCGGTATGGACGTCGGTTTCTGAAGCGCGTAGACAACATGATGAGGGAGTACGAGGAAGGGAGGGAGGAGCTCCAAAGGATGCTGGATCCGGAGGCCGGGGAGGTATCCCTCGGTTTTTTGCATACGATGGGCATGTCCGTCATCCCCGATTTGTTAAGGGGCTTCCGCGAGCGCCATCCGCAAATTCGCGTTAAATTGTCCCAAAACACGACGACGTCGTTGCTGGAACAACTGGCGGAAGGGGGCATCGATATCTGCATGATCGCGTCCCCCGGAGCGGCCGAACAATTCCGTTGGGCTCATCTGTGGACCGAGGAACTGTTCGTCGCCGTCCCCGCCGGCCATGGGCTGGCGGACAGGAATAGCATCCGGCTTGAAGAAATTCGGGACGAACCGTTGATTACGTTCAAAAAAGGATACGGCCTGAGAACGATTGCCGACAATCTGCTTAAAGAAGCAGGGATAACCCCGTCGATTGTATTCGAAGGGGACGAGGTGCATACGGTAGCCGGTTTGACCGCTTCGGGGCTCGGGGTATCGCTGATCCCTGGGGTGCAAGGATTGGACGAAAACCGGCTGAGGTTGTTGCCGGTTGACCATCCCCTTGCCGAAGGCAGATGGGCGTCGCATGGGTCGAGGACCGGTACATGCCGCCCACGGCCGGTCTTTTTTTAAGGTTCGTATTAGAAATGTTCGATAAAACAGGGTCTGTTGGAAGTATTTAGACGGATCGCGCAGGCCAAGAAGGGAAATTCGGCCTTTACCGGACTTCCCGGGTGACCGCCGTTTTGAAATCGGCCGCCTTGATCGCCTTGGCCCGCCGGGCCAGCAGCTTTTTGTCGCTGACGATCCAGGTGTGGCCCTTCGAACCGGGCTGGCGGACGGCGGCGAAGTTATATCGGCTGCCGGCATAGATTTTAAAGCCTTTGGCCGCGCTGTCCGCGCAAAACCGGACGCACTCGCCGCGGGTGCGGTCCGGGAACGTCACTTTGGCGAATACGCGCCGTCTCGCGAGCAGCGTCGCGCCCTGCACGAGACGGACAAAGCGATTCTCCATGCGGGAGTAGCGCAGCAGCAGCGTTTTTTTGCCGTTCAAATACATGAAGTGGGCCCGTTTTCCGACGATGTCCGCTTTCGTCCGTTCCATGATCCGCATCGATTCCGCCAAATAATGCGGCGAATAGTAATCGTCGTCGTCAAATTTGGCGATATACGGCGAATCGGACATCCGCACGCCGTAATTCAGGCAGCTTCCGAGCGTGGCCTTCTCGGGAAGCCGGTAAATTCTCGCGTTGCCGTACAAGGCCGCCGCCGCTTCGTATTCGCTCCTCCTCAGATCGCGATGATTGAGGATGACGATCAACTCCTTGTTCTTGTAGCTCTGCCTCGCAAAATTACGAAAAAGATTCCGCAGCTGGCCCGGCCTCTTCGTGCATGTGATAACCGTTACCTTACGCATGTCCGTTACCCCTTCCGGCCTTGCGCGAACCGTCTGTAGTCCTTCACGTTCGGAATCGTCCGATGATGGGAAATCAGCTCTTTGTCGCTGACGATCCAAGTGTGTCCCGACGAATTTTTCCTGCGGATGGCGACGAAGTGGCGCTTGCCCGCGGAATAAATCTTGTATCCCTTCTTTTTGCTTCGAAGGCAGAACCGGTCGTCCTCCCCGACGTTGAGATGAGGAAACCGAACGTTGCGGAAAACGGCGCGCTTGAAAAAGAGAGTCGCTCCCGGAAGCCTGGAAACGAACCGGTTTTCGTCGCCCGGGAACCGGTGAATGAGCGTTCGCGTTCCGTTCAAGTACATATAGTGAGATCGTTTGCCGACGATGTCGGCGCCCGTTTTTTCCATCGCCCGCACTGCGTCGCTTACGTACAGGGGGGCGTAATAGTCGTCGTCGTCGAACTTGGCGATATAATCGTATTTCGCTTGCCGGACGGCAAAATTCAGGCAGGCGCCGAGCGAAACGTGCTCCGGCAGGCGGTAGATGCGGACGCGCTTCGCTTTTTTGGCCAGCTCGAGATAGGGCGCAAGAGGGATCGTATCGGCGTTGACGACGACGATCAGCTCCTTTTTGGCCCAGCGCTGCCTGGCGTAATTTTGCAGCAGGTTCCCCAAATAGTTCCGGCGCTTCGTGCACGTAATGATGGAAACGCCCTTGCGGGCGTTCGCGGAGCCTTGGCGGGCCTCCATGCGATCAGCCCCTCCGTGTCGGATAAAAGAAAGTCATATTACGATATGAAAATAACGGAAGGGGGGAACGGCGGGCGGCGCGTCAAATCGGCAAAAAAAGGATGAACGGCAATTCGTCCATCCTTTTTCCAAAGGCGCTTGACCCGCCCCGGCGGGAGAGGGGGCTTGCGCATGCATGTGGGCATACGGTCAAAAAACGGCTTCTTGCGCCGCCTTGCGGAAGTAGTTGACGAGCGTCAGCAGCCCTTTATCGAAATTGTCCAGGTTGAGATGCTCGTCCGGCGCGTGCAGGTTCTCGTCCGGAAGGCCGAAGCCCATCATGACGACCGGGGCGCCCAGGACGCTGGCGAACGTCGCCACGACCGGGATCGAGCCGCCGTCCTTCGTGAATACGGCGCGCGCGCCGTACACTTCCTCATAGGCGTCGGCTGCCAGCTGCAGCAAAGGGTGGGTCGGATCGCAGCTGAAGGCGAGCGCTTTCTCGCCCGGTTTGAAATGAAGCTTCGCGCCGGGCTGGATGTACGCTTTCATATGCCGTTCGATCCGGTCGAGCGTCCGCTGCGGATCCATGCCGCCCACGAGCCGGCACGTGATTTTGGCGTGGGCTTCCTTCGGGATGACCGTCTTGTTGCCTTCTCCCTGGAACCCTCCGTACATGCCGTTCACTTCCAGGGTGGGCCTTGCCCCGATCCGCTCGGCGAACGAAAAGCCCTCCTCTCCGTACAGCGCGTCCAGGCCCAGCTTTTCCGCGAGCTTCCGCTCGTCCGGATTGTAGCTGGCCATATCGGCCTTCTCCATTTCGCTCAGCTCGGGAACGCCTTCGTAGAAGCCTTCCACGGCGACGCGGCCCTTTTCGTCGTGAAGCGAGGCGAGCAGCGACGCCATCGCGTGCAGCGCATTCGGCACTCCGCCGCCGTAGGATCCGGAATGGAGGTCGGTATTGGCGGTCGATACGGTCACTTCCATCGAGCAGAGGCCCCTGAGTCCGGTGCAAATGGATGGCTTGCCGCGCTCGAGCAGCGAGGAATCCGAAACGACGACCGCATCGGCCGAAAGCTTGTCCTTATAGGCCGTCAAAAATTGGGGCAGGCTTTTGCCCGAAATTTCCTCTTCGCCTTCGATGCAGAACTTGATATTGACCGGGAGCTTTCCTTCCTGCCGCAAAATCGCCTCTACGGCTTTGATATGCAAGAACAGCTGCCCCTTGTCGTCCGTGGCTCCCCGCGCATACAGCTTGCCGTCGCGGATTTCCGGTTCGAAGGGGGGGCTTGTCCACAGATGCAGCGGATCGACCGGCTGTACGTCGTAATGGCCATAAATGAGCAGCGTGGGCTTTCCGGGCGCGTGCATATGCTCGGCATACACGATCGGATGCCCGTCCGTTTGATGGATTTCCACCTGCTCCATACCCGCCCTCGTCAAGGCGTCGGCGAGCCAGCTTGCGGCCGCCTGGATGTCCTTCTTATGCTCCGACAAGGCGGAGATGCTCGGAATGGCCAGCCATTGCTTCAATTCGTCCAAATGCCGCTCGCGCTGACCGGCGAAATAATCCGCGTAACTCATGGGAACACGATCCTTTCGGAAATGGATGGGGTTCCCTTGATTTTACCATTCCTTGCGCGGCATAGAAAATGCTCCGTTCGCAAAGCAGCGCGCGCTGCAACCCTCCGGGTCACTCCCGGATCTCCTCCCGCATCGGCAGCACGTCCGCCGGAATGCCGCCCGGCCCCACCTCGCGAAGCTGCGCCTGAAAACGGCCGTAGTAGCGAAACACGGTCCCGATCAGCGGATTGACGACCTGAACCGATATTTTAAACGTTTCCTGGCGGTCGTCGTACCATTCGCAAACGTCGGCAACGCCGGTAAACGGCGCGGGAAAACGAAAGGCGAGCCGCCCTTCGTAAAACCGCTGGTCGCCCGAGCGGATGCGGATGCCGCCGTTTTCGGCCACGGATACATCGAGGTCGACCGCCAAATGCTGCTTCGTCCCCAGATAATCGACGATTTTGCCGCGCTTGCGGCTGTAAATCATCGTGGCGTCGAACCGGCGCACGGCATCAGGGAACCGGAAGGAGCGGCACCAGGTGACCGATTCCCGGCCGAAGCCGTCTTTATAAGCGTAGTTGTCGATGGAAAAAGGTACGCGCACCCCGCCCTGCGGAAACAGGATGCGGCGGTACGTTCCGATATGAAGCGGCAGCGCGGCCATTTTGGAATACCAGATCCGGTCCATGACCCCGAAGCCGACCGAAGCGACGCCATCCTCGCTGCCGAAGCCGAAGCGCTCCCGGATGCGGGGGTGAAGCCGATCGAAATCAGTTCCCAATGCTTGCCGATAAATGGATGTCATCGCGCGTTCCTCCGTTCGAGGGGGTGTTGGACAAGGCTGGGGCCTCGGGCTTTCGCTTGCAGCGTCCGGCGTCCGGCAAGTCCCGAAGCGTAAGGGCGGCGAGCGAGCCGAGCCCGAGCATGGATAGGGTGAGGGGGACGGGGCCGAACGGAGCCGCCGCCGTTTCGGGCGCCGTCGCGAGGGCGACGGCGCAAAGAATGGCGAGCGCCGCGCCATGAAGCGCGTACAGCCAGCGGCGGCGGTGCAGGACCGCGATCAGCAGCGCGGCGCACATCTCGGCGGCGCCGAGAACGTAGGCGGCTTCCGTTTCGAAGCCGGCGAACAAGCCGGCCGTCCGCAGCAGCTCCGCCTCTCCGGTTTCGGCGAACAGCAGCTTGGGCACGAGGCCTTGATACAGCCAGAGCAGCGAAAGCGCGGCGACGCATCCGTAATGAACGAGAGCCTGGCGAATGAGGGACGCGGGCGAAATCCCGCGCTCCAGCCAAAGGCGAAGCAGGTCGAAGCTCCACGCCGTCGCGAAGCCGAACAGCGGGCGGAACAGCAGCTTGTCGAACAGGCGTCCGGCCGCGCCGAACCGCGTCTCGTAATCGAACCGGGTGGAAAAGACGACGCCCTCGATCGCAGGCTTGTAGCGCCAGTAGCCGCCGCCGCTCCGGATGAGCGAAATGGTTTGCTCCGAGCCGAACCGCAGCGTCGACAGCCGTCCGCCGTCCGGCAAATCCGTCCGCGCTTTCGTTTCTCCCGTTCCCTCGATGTCGAGGCCGAATCCGATCCGCGTCCGATATCGAAACCGCTGCGGGGAACCGTCGTTCGGCCGGGGCAAATACGTTATCGAGGAAAAGCGCAAATCCCAACGCTCGTGCAGCTCCGGGGTCTGGGTATGCCGCCACAGCGCGTCCATGTCGGCGCGGATGGGCAGCTCCACGTAAATGGGTTCTTTTTTCATCACGCTTCTCCTTTACTCTTCGTCTTCGAGAAACCGGCTCTTCAGCCGTTCGTCAGGCACCAAGCACGCCTCGCTTCTTCCGAACCAGCGGTACCGGTTTCGCGCCACCCAATCGTAAACCGCGTTGCGCAAGCCGGAGGGGACGATTCGCAAACCGTACAGCAGCGGCCACGGCCAGGGCAGCCCGCGGAATACCCGAAGCGCGGCGTCCGCCTTCGTATAATGCCGTCCGCGTTCGATCAGGACGAACGTATCGAGGCGGTCGGCGGCCATGCCGCGTTCGGCCAGCCATCGCTTTCCGAGCCGGGACTGGAGCGAGGCGAACCGGAAGCGGGCGCGCGGATCGTGCCTGGCGACGAAGCGGGTTATGCCCTGGCACAGGATGCAGTGCCCGTCCACGAGCAGGATGGCGGGCTCGCCGTTCCGGGGCGTTCGGAGCTCCCGGCGTGATGCGGGGCGCTCGGGGCGCCCGCCGTCGTCATGATGCATGTCCATGCCGGGTTCCCCCTTTGCAACTTTTTCAGAATAAAAGAACCGGTTAGACGCATGCGGCTGAAGCCGGTTGGGTAAATAGGACTCACCTGAACCAGACAGACGCATGCGGCTGAAGCCGGTTGGGTAAATAGGACTCATCTGAATCGGCTAGACGCATGCGGCCGGAGTCAGTTGGGTAAATAGGACTCATCCGGACGGGCTAGACGCATGTGGCCGCACACAGTTGGGTAACGATTACTCATCTGAACCGATTAGACGCATGCAGCAGCACTCAGTCGGGTAAATAGGACTCATTTCGCATGCCGCGCGCACGCTTCGACCTTCCGCCCGAATTCTCCACCCTTCACCATCCCCGGGAGTTCTGTTTTTCCAAGGACGCCGTCAGGCTTTTTTTATGGAACCCGCGCGGCGCCATGCATGTTTGATGGTTTTATTTTAGACCGTTGCCGACTTTGCGTGCAGTTCCAACTTGCATAGATCGAAAGAAAACGAGGGTTCTACGGAATGTAGTACCCCGGGGCGGCGTTTTTCCGCCGCAATCGTTACATTTGTAACTATAAACTTTTCCGTCCTTCCCGTCATAATGAAAGAAGACAATCGTCGAACGGAGGGATCGGATGCAAGTCGCGAAGCTGCGCAATATCGTCAAACGGTACGGAAACGCTCTGGCGCTCGATCATGTCGATCTGGATATTCACGAAGGCGAAATTCTCGGACTGCTCGGCCCGAACGGCGCAGGCAAAACGACGCTGATTCACGCCCTGGCGGGTCTGGTCGGCATCGATTCCGGAAGCATCGAAGTTTTCGGCAAAAACCAGCGCCGCCACCTTCTCGACATCAAGCGGGACATCGGCCTGGTCGCGCAGGATATCGCCATTTTTGAAGATATGGTTCCTGCGGAAAATCTTGCTTTTTTCGGCGGCATCTACGGGTTAAAGGGGAACGCGCTGAAGACGCGGATAGCGGAAACGCTGGCGTTCGTCGGGCTGCCGGAGCACGCCAAAAAGACGCCGGCCAAGTTTTCGGGCGGCATGAAGCGGCGCCTGAATATCGCCTGCGCGCTTGTCCACCGCCCGAAGCTGCTCATCATGGACGAGCCGACCGTCGGCATCGATCCGCAGTCCCGCAATCATATTCTCGAATCCGTCCGGGAGCTTCGGCGCAGGGGGACGACGATATTGTATACGACGCATTACATGGAAGAGGTCGAGGCGCTCGCCTCCCGCGTCGTCATTCTGGATCAAGGCCACGTCATCGCCCAGGGCACGGTCGACGACCTCGTCCGCCATATCCAGCACGAAGAAAAAATGACGCTGGAAGTGGCGGAGCCCGGCGAGCCGCTGCTCGCCAAGCTGCGGGCGATCCACGGCGTCAAGACGGTCGCGCGGGACGGCTCCAGGCTGCTGATCGTTTCCCGGGCGGGAACGGATACGCTCGACCGGGTACTGGCGATCGCGAGGGAGGCCGGCGGGGTTCGCTCGGTTAACGCGGAAAAGCCGAACCTGGAGGACGTGTTTCTGACGCTGACCGGCAAGCAGCTGCGCGACGGCGGGAGGGAATAGCGATGTTTTGGCATCTTTTCCGGTACTCGCTGCTGCGGCTTTCGCGCTCCTATTTGGCGATGGCGCTGCTCGTTCTTACCCCGCTTGGCCTCATTTCCGTCATCGGACTCGTCAGCGGACAAATCGGCGCAAGCGGGGAAGGCCGCACGGGGATGGACTGGATCGCGGCCAGCTTCGTGATCGGTTTCCAGACGATCGGAGGCTCGTATACGCTGCATTATTTTCATGAAGACTTGTTCCGTCCGTTTAAATGGCGGATGCGTTCGCTCCCGCTGCGCATCGACGCGTACGGCTATTCGCTGCTTCTGGCCAGCACGCTGTTCAGCGCGTTTCAGGGGCTCGTTCTTATCCTGTTTACCGACTGGGTTTACGGCGCGAACTGGGGCCCTTTGCCCTGGGTCATGCTCGTCGTTCTGACGGTTTCGTTTCTGTCGCAACTGGTATGCCTCCTTCTTGTGTTGACGGTCCGCCGTTTCAAAACGGCCGAACGGCTGTCCGAGGTCTACGGCCTCGGTTCGATGCTGCTTGCGGGCATCATGTTTCCTTTGCCGAATACGCCGTTTTTCGATTTTCTGTCTACGTACGGCAACCCGATCTCGCTCGGGATGAACGCGATTTTCGCGATGGCTCACGAGACGGATAAAGCCCCGGCTTACGTCTTTCTGGGACTGCTGCTGGCCGCGACGGCGATATGCGCCGGGGCTGCCGCGCTGCTGGGGAGAAAGAGGCTGATATGACCATCTTCGTTTTCGCGCTCAAGCGAAGCTTGCGGAATGTTTACAACCTCGGCCTGCTGCTGGTCGCCCCGCTGCTCGTCATGTTTTGGCCGCCGAACGAGGGGTCGCCGCTGCCCGTCGGCTACCGGTACTTCGGCATCGTTCAGCTGTTCGCCGCGGCCAAACTGGTGCATATCATCCTCGAAGACCGGATGAGCCGGGTCGTCGTGCGCATCGGAGCCGCGCCGGTCACCCATTTCCGGTATTTGCTGCAAAATCTGCTGGCCTATGCGCTGCTGCTGATCGCGCAGGCCGCCGTTGCCGTCGCCGGCGGAATTCTCGCGCACGGGGAGGCGTTTCCCGCTCCGTTCGCGCTGTTTTTGCTATTTGCCTGCTTTGCGATGACGGCGATCGGCTTTTCGCTCGCGTGGTGCTCTCTGTTCCGCAACAAGGAAGCGTCGCTCAGCGTCATGAGCGGTGTCATTATGCTACTATGTATGGTAGGCGGATTATTTTGGCCCGTGGAAATCATGCCGCCGTTCATGCGGCGCGCGGCGATGATTTTGCCCACGTACTGGCTGGCCGAAGGCATGACGCTGGCTTCGTTCGAAGCGTCTTGTACGAAGCTGATCGTCCCGGTCGGCATGCTGCTGATGTTTACCCTGCTGTTCGTGTTGACCGGCAGCAAAAGGAGGATGGCCTGACACGACCATGACGAACGGACCCGGCGGGTTTGGCGCGGCGTCCGGATCGGACGCCTGGACGCCCGGAACCGGCATCGCGCTCTGGCGTTTCGCGGGATTGCTCCTGCTCGCCGCGCTTTGGCTGTCCGGCCGAAGCGGCGTCGCGGGAGTCGTCCTGCTGCTGTTTCTTGCGATCATGGCGGCGGCCCGCTGGCGGTTGGCGCTGCCCGGATGGACGGTGCTGCTCGACCAGGCGGCTTGTCTCGCTTGCACCGCGGCCTGGCCCGAGGCGTGGTACGCCCTGGCGCTGCCGGCGTTCGAAGCGGCGCTCGCCGGCAGGCTGTGGCTGGCGCTTCCGGCCGCAAGCGTTCTGCTGCTGTCCGATCGGCCCGCCCTGATCTCGCTTGCCGTGCTCGCGCAGGGGGCGTTGGGCGGCTGGGCGATGCGGGCGTGGTCGGTGCAATTGACCGCCAGCCGGCGGGAAGCCGACCGCGCGCGACGCGATCGTTACGAGCTGGAGCATCTGAAAACCGAGCTGCTGCAGGCGAACGTCGATGCGGCGCGGCTTGCGGCGCTGACCGAGCGCGGCCGGATTGCCGCCGAGCTGCACGACCACGCGGGGCACGAGCTGACCGCGGCTGCGCTGGCGCTTCAGGCGTTCGACCAGCTGCGGAAGGAGGGCGATCCGCGGGCGGACGACCTGTTCGGTCAAGCCGAGCGAAGGCTGGCGAGCGGCACGGCATATATGCGCGAGACGGTGCGCGCCATGATTCCGGCGACGCCGGTCGGCGCGGATCTTCTCGAAGAGGTATGCCGCGACTTTGCCGCCTGTCCGATCCGGTTTCACCGCTTCGGAGATACGGCGCGCATTCCCGCCTACCAGTGGACGATACTGGAGGCGTGCCTGAAAGAGGCGCTGACCAACGTTGCGCGCCATGCCGATGCCGACAGGGTCGACGTATCGTTGGACGTCGGTCCGCATATCGTGCGGCTTGACGTGCACGATGACGGCGCCGCGGGCCCGATCGGGCGGAGCGAAGGCGAAGCCGCGAACGAAGGCGGCGGCATCGGCCTGCGAAATTTGCGTCGGCGGGCGCGCGCCGTCGGCGGCAGCCTTTCCGTCGACAGGAGCGAGGGCTTCAAGCTGGTGTGCGTGCTGCCGCTGGAGCCGGAGGAAACGGAGCGCGAAGGCCTGTAAGCCGCTTCGACGTCAAGGACGCCGCAGCATGTGCGGCAATGGCGGCTCTGGCGATTAGGCAAGACGGTTAATAAAGAGCGAACGTCTCCGGCCAGCCGGCGAGGGGCTTCAAGCTTGCGACGGGGAGCTTTTGCCGGCGGAATCGTCTTTTCGTTATCTGACCGGCGAATCATCGGAACCTGCAAATCTGCATCCTTTTAAGCCGAAACGGCCGACAGAGGGTGAAATTCATACGAATGTGCAGGTTTTGCCGGAGCGAAGGTTCTGTTTTGAGCCCGTTCGTTCAGAAAAACTGCACTATTGTATTTCTGCTTCCGCAAGCATCGCGGTTTGCAGGAAAAGCCTGCGTAATTGCAGGTTTCATCCGGGAGGGTGCTCGGCCAAATCCGGCCAAGCAAGGAGCGAGAAAGGAGATGCGGCGATGAAAATCGTCATCGTGGACGACGATCCGCTCGTCTGCCAAAGCCTGGAGCTGCTGCTCGGGCGCGAGCGGGACATCGAGGTGGCCGGCACGGCAAGCGACGGCGCCGCCGCGATCGCGCTTTGCGCGAAGACGCAGCCTGACGTCGCGCTGATGGATATCCGCATGCCCGGCGCCGACGGCATCCAGGCGACGCGCCAGATCAAAGCGCAATGGCCGCGAATCCGGATCATGATGCTGACGACGTTCCAGGACGAACAAAGCATTCGTCTCGCGCTGCTGGCCGGAGCCGAAGGCTATTTGATCAAGTCGGGCAAGGCAAGCGGCATGGCCCAGCAGCTGCGGCTGCTCATGTCCGGCACGTCGGTGCTGGACGGCGATGCGCTCAAACGGCTCGTGCAGCCGGACCGGGAACGGACGGAGGAGCTGACGCCGCGCGAGAAAGAGATCGCGGAGCTCGTCGCGCACGGCTGCTCCAACCGCGAAATCGCCGCCCAGCTTTTGATCGGCGAAGGAACCGTTCGCAATACGCTGTCCGTCGTTCTCGACAAGCTGCAGCTGCGCGACCGCACGCAGCTGGCCATTTATTATTGGCGGAAACCGACATAGCCGTCCCCCCTTTGCCTTCACTCCCCCTTTATCTCCTTGCATAATCCGCTTTGCGCCGGTCGGCCCGTTTTCGCTCTCTTCGGCGAGACGAAACCGGGCTTCGCATCCAAGCCGATTCCCGCCCTCGTCTTCCATTCGAATCTCGGGCCGAATGCGATCGTACGGTTGCCGCGCGAATTCCGCCACTCCCCTCTTCCGCCGGGCTGCGGCAAGGGCCGTCCCGACCGGGGCGGCCCTTGCTGCGCCTGCTTTTTCAGAATAAGTCAAATCCCGCAACAAAGTGCAAACCGGAATTTGCGACGGGCAATAAAGTCCAATTGCAGGAAAAACACGCGAGTCTTACGATAAGGGGCATCAACAGATCAGTCGATGGAGAGGTCGTGATGCGCTTGGAAAAACCGGTTTCGATGCAAGGGGTGCGGCCGGCGGCGTCGAAAGCCGCTTCCCCCGGCTTATGGCGGAGCATCGTCAAAGACAAATATTTATATATGCTCGCCTTGCCGGGGCTTTTGTATTTCCTGATTTTTAAATATTTGCCGATGTGGGGCATCCTGATCGCGTTCCAGGACTACTCTCCGTTCCTTGGAATGGGAAAGAGCGAGTGGGTCGGCCTGGAGCACTTTCAGCGATTTTTCTCGAACCCCGATTTTTTCATGCTATTTCGCAATACGATGGGCATCAGCCTGATGAACCTGTTTCTCTTCTTCCCGCTGCCGATCGTGCTGTCGCTCCTGCTCAACGAGGTGCGCAGCGAGCTTTACAAACGGACGGTGCAATCGATCATTTATTTGCCGCACTTTCTCTCGTGGGTCATCATCGCCAGTCTCAGCTTCATGCTGCTCTCTCGGGCGGACGGCGTCATCAATCAGCTGCTGGCGGCATTCGGCTTCGAACGGGTGGACTTCCTGACCAATCCCGACGGATTCTGGCTCCTGTTGACGATCCAATCTATCTGGAAGGAAGCGGGCTGGGGCACGATCGTCTTTCTTGCCGCGATGGCGGGGGTCAATCCGCAGCTGTACGAAGCGGCTCGCATGGACGGCGCCAATCGCCTGCGCCAGATGTGGCACATTACGCTGCCGGCGATCCGGAACGTGATCGTCATCCTGCTGATCCTGCGTCTGGGAGACATCATGGAGGTCGGCTTCGAGCAAGTGTTCCTTATGTATAACGGAGCGGTGTCCGAAGTCGGCGAGGTGTTCGATACGTATGTCTATCGCGTCGGCGTTCAGCAGGGAGAATTCAGTTACAGCACCGCCGTGGGCCTCTTCAAATCGCTCGTCGGCCTTGCGCTCGTCCTGCTCGCCAACTCGCTCGCGAAGCGCTTCGGCGAAGAAGGCGTCTATTGAAGAAAAGGAGGGTCATTCCCATGCCGTCGAAAAGGCTTGGGGATCGCGGGTTTCAAATGGCAAATGCCGCCGTGCTCGGGCTTCTGTCGATCGTGACCGCGTTCCCCCTGTATTACGTGTTCGTCGTTTCCTTCACGGATCCGATCGAATATCTTCAGAAACCTCTTGTCCTGTTTCCGGAGCGGTGGTCGCTCGCATCGTACAGCTACCTGCTGTCGACGCCCGCCTTCCCGAAAGCGCTCGGCGTCAGCGCCTTCCTGGCGACGGTCGGCACGGCATGCAGCCTGATTGTCACGTCTGCGCTCGCCTTCACGCTGTCCCGGCGGCGGATGAGAGGACGTCGTTTAATCCAGCTGTGCATCTTGTTCACGATTCTGTTCGGCCCCGGCATCATCCCGAACTACTTGCTGATTAAAGAGCTGTCGCTCATCAACAGCATCTGGTCGGTCATCCTGGTCTCGCTTACGAGCGGATGGTACGTCATTCTGATGCGGGGCTTCTACGACGGCATACCGGAGGAGCTCGACGAGGCCGCCGCGATCGACGGCTGCAACGACATCGCTTCGTTTTTCCGGATCATTTTGCCGCTCTCGCTGCCGGCGCTGGCGGCTTTCGGGTTGTTTTTCGCCGTGTCCTTCTGGAACCAGTATTTTAACGCCCTGTTGTATCTGAACGACTCCGATAAATGGCCGATTCAGGTGCTGCTGCAGAACATGCTGATCGATGCGTCAAGCAGCAGCCTCGGAGAAGTGGATCCGCTCATGAAGCCTCCGCCAAGCGAAACGTTGAAGATGGCCGCCGTCGTCATCGCCATCGCCCCGATCGTCGCGGTCTATCCGTTCTTGCAGAAGCATTTCGCGAAAGGCGCCATGGTCGGTTCGATCAAGGGATGATAAGGGTTTCTCTATGAAACCGTATCATATATTATGAAATGGACAAGGGAGGATCTTCGATGATTCGTCTATGGAAAAACAGGAAGAAGCCGGCGGCATGGCTGCTTGCCGGACTGATGGCCATGTCCGCCGCGCTGTCGGCGTGCGGCAACGGAGGCGGAGCCGGCGAAACGCAAGGAGGGGCGTCATCCGGGCCGTCGTCGCAGGCGGCAACGCCCGAGAGCATTCGAATCATGAGCCAGTTTTTCGGCGCGGCGCCGCCTGCCGCCGACAATCCGGTCGAGCTCAAGATCGAAGAGGCCACCAACACGAAATTGGACATCGAGTGGGTATCCGCAAATAACTATAAAGACAAGTTTAACGTCACGCTTGCCTCGGGCGATATTCCGGATTTGATTCTCGTTGCGAATCCGTCCGATCCGGTTTTCCGGAAAGCGGCGGAGCAAGGGGCTTTCTGGGATGTGGCGCCCTACATCGATCAGTACCCGAATTTGAAGGACAAAATCGCTCCGATCGCGTGGGAGATGACTTCGATCAAGGGCGCCAACTACGGCGTACCGCGCCCGCGGCCTGTCGAAGGAGAGGCGTTCTACATCATCCGCAAGGATTGGCTTGAGAACGTAGGGCTGCCGGAGCCGACGACGCCGGAACAATTGTACGAGGTTATGAAGGCGTTCACAACGCAGGATCCCGACGGCAACGGCCAAAACGACACGATCGGACTCGCCGGGCAAGCGGATCCGGACGGCATGGGCTTGTTGGCCGAGGTAGAGCGCATGTTCAATCGGGCATACGGCGAGTGGAAGCTTCAAGAAGACGGAACGCTGGTGAATTTGACGGTGACCCCGGAAACGCGCGAATCGCTTGTCTATTTGACGAATGCGTATCGCGAAGGGTTGATCCCGCTTGACTTCGCGTCGCTGAAGCTCTCGCAGGTCAAGGATATGTTCAAGGCGGGGAAAGCCGGCATTCTGGTCGAGAAGGCGGGCGCGATGCAGGAATATTACGAAGCCTTGAAAGCGACCGTGCCGGATTTGGCATTTACCGATCTGTATCCGCTTACGAATGTAAACGAATACAATCCGAAAGGCTCGGGTTACTCCGGTTTGAACGCGATTCCGAAAACGGTATCCGAGGACAAGATGAAGAGAATTCTGGCCATGCTCGACAGCTGGAGCGCGGACGGCGTCTTCAAGCTTCATCAGCAAGGCATCGAAGGCATCCACCATACGTTGCAGAACGGAGAAGCGGTGCTGAACGCCGAGAAGATCACCGCCGACGCGATCGGAGAATACAGCCAAATCGTATACGTCGCAGACCCTTATGCGAGCTCGGTGAAGGTGACGTTCCCCGACGAAGCGAAGGAGCTCTACAAGAAAATCCAGGACGAGCGGGAAAAGACGAGCGTCGAAAACGTCGGGGCCCCCTTGGTTTCGGAAACGGGTCAGTCGTATTTGCCGGAATTCCGCAAAACGGTGCAGGATTTGAAGACGAAGGTCATTCTCGGCCAGAAGACGATCGAAGACTGGGATGCTTTCGTCGCTTCGCTCGCATCGAACGAAACCTTCAAGAAGATGACGGAAGAAATAAACGAAGCCTATAAAAACAAGTAACGAACGGCACGCCCTCCCTTCGAACGCGACGAGGAGGGCGTTGGCCCGGGGGGACGGTCTGCCCATGCTCCGAGGACACTATCGCAAAAGCCTGCTCACGTTTCTTATTTTCGCCAGCCTGCCCGGCCTGATCGTGGGCGGGGTGCTGTATATCGTGAGCAAAAACCAAATCGAAACCGAGCTGCAGCAGGTGCATGACGAGCAGTTCGTCCAAACCGTGGAGACGATGGACGAACAGTTTTCGTATTTGGAACAGTCCATGGCGCATTGGGCGTTCGACCCTCAGTTTACCGAAAACCTGAAAAACCTCGATTTTGCGAATAACTACCAGGAAATTCACGAGATTTACCGGACGCTGCTCGTAATGGAAGGATCGAACCCGCTGATCGGCCGGGTCGAGTTGTATTTGCGGGAGCCCGCATCGGTCGTATTTACGCCGGATCGGTACGATCGTCTGACGCCGGAGCGAAGCGAGCCGTATCAAGCGCTCCTGTCCGCGGAGAAGTCGTTGTATTGGTCGGGCGGCAACGGGACGGTCATGCTGGTTCATAAGATCCACAGTCTAGGCGGGGCCGATCCCTTCGGCGCGCTCGTTTTGTATCTGGAAAAAGAAAAGGTTCTGCAGCTCGTCCAAACGCTTACGCCGTACAACCAGGGAACGTCCTTTCTGTATGACGCCTCCAAGGGCCAGTGGCTGTACACGATTTCGGAGGGAAACGCGCCGTCGAAGCTTGATGCCGTCATCATGGAAGAGATTTTACGAACCGAAAAAAGCGCCGAGACATTTTTGTTGGACTGGGAATCGAATCGGTACTCCGTCACGCACGGCAGCTTTGCGCGCATGGGCGTCGAATGGCATTACGCGTCGGCCGCGCCGCTTACGAGCATTACCGCGCCGGTCATTTTCCTTTCGAAAATGATTTTGTACACGAGCGGCGGCTTGCTGCTTTTGGCGGCCGTCGGCTCGTGGTTCGTCTCGCGGCGGCTGTACTCGCCGATCGACAGGCTGATGAAGCTGGCGGGCGTCGTCAAGTCCGAGGCCGGGGCGGAGCGGGCAGCGAGGAACGAGTTCGAGCTCATTGAAACCCACTGGAACCATCTGTCCCGCGAAAGCCAAATCCTGCAGCGGCGACTGGACGAACAGCTGCCGCAGCTGCGGGAAGGTTTTCTTATGCAGCTGCTTCACGGCTATATGTACGCGTATACGGACGATGAACTGATCAACCGGATCGAATCGTTCGGCGGCGAGGCTCGGGACCGTCGGTTCTGCATCGTGCTTATCCAGCTGCTCGGCTTCTCGAAGCTTGAGGGCCGATTCTCCGACGGCGATGAGGGACTCGTGACGTTCGCCGCCGCCAATATGGTGGAGGAGATCGTCGCCACGTTCCCGATCCGGGCGGACGTCGTCAACTTTCAAGACCTGTCGCTGGGGCTGCTGGTGGCGATTCCGAGCCGCATGTCGAGGGAGCAGTTCGAGGAAGCGGTCTACCGGGCGAGCGAGGAATTGCTCGCGTCGATCGAGCGGTACTTGAAGCTGCAGGCCGTCATCTGCATCGGCCGCACGACGGCCTCGATAAAGTCGGTGCCGGTTCTGTTCGAGGAGGCGAAGCTGGCGGCCGGCTTCCGTCACGCGGGGGAAGGGAATCTGATCATCGACATCGAGAAGATGGACGACGCCGGGCGCGACCATGCGCCGGATTACCCCTTCGATCTTGAGCGGCAGACGCTGCACGCCGTGCGAGTCGGCAACGCCGACGAGGCGGTTGCCGGCGTGCGCGCGTTTGTGCAGGCGTTCGCGGAGGCGGGGGTCAAGGAGGGGGCGTTGAAGCAGGGCATGCTGCATCTTCTCGGGAGCCTGCTGCGCGTCGTGCTGCAATCGGGCCTCAACGCCCAGCAAGTATACGAAGGCGCGAATCTGTACGAGCAGCTGCTGCACGTTCGCGAATCCGACGCGCTGCCCGATTGGTTCGACCGCAAGGTGATTCGCCCGTTCATTCGCGAGCTGTCGCAAAAGCAGAATGCGCAAATGCGGCAAACGATCGAGAAGGCGGCGGAGCTGCTGCGCGAATCGTACCGTTCGGATATTTCGCTCGATTCGTGCGCCGATCGATTGAAAATCAGCCCGTTTATTTTGAGCAAGATGTTTAAAGAAATCGTCGGCGTCAATTTCATCGATTACTTGACCGATATCCGGCTCGAAAAGGCGCGCGAGCTGCTGCGGGATACGGACCTAAAAATAAGCGAGGTGGCCGAAAGCGTCGGCTATCAGCACAGTTATTTCAACCGGCTGTTCAAAAAGAAGGAAGGCGTCACGCCGACCCATTATCGGGAAATAAGCCGAACCGGCGGCTGACGCCTTCGCCGAAAGGCGGTAGGATGATGAGAACAAGATCGGATGGCAAAGCCGCGGCGACGCGAGCGTTTGAAATGGAGGCGTTCCGGTCGCCGGCTTCGGCTTACGGCATTCATCCGTTCTGGTTTTGGAACGGAGCGATGGAAGACGGCGAGATCGTTCGTCAGATCGAAGAGATGGCGTCCGGCCGGCTCGGAGGGTTCTTCATTTGCCCGCGGCAAGGCTTGCAAATCCCGTATTTATCGGATCTATGGTTCGCCAAGGTTCGGCTGGCGGTCGCGACGGCGGCCCGGTACGGGCTGGAGGTATGGCTGTATGACGAGTACCCGTACCCAAGCGGGATCGCGGGTGGAGAAGTGACGCTTGCGCATCCGGAGGCGAAGCAATATACGCTTCAGCATCGCACGGTGCCGGTTCCCGGCGGCGGCACGTGCGACGCGATGCTGCCATGGGCGCGGCTGCTTTCCGCGCGGGCGGTGCCGATCGACGCGGCGACGGGGCGGCGGGATTGGCCGCGGGCCGTGGACGTTTCCCGCCATGTCGGCAATCATCAGGCGGAGCCGGTGTTTCAGAAAGCCGGGCTGACCGCGTACAATCGAAAACGGTTTTTTACGTACGACACGGTCAAGCGGTTGGCATGGACGGCCCCGAAGGGAGCGGAGTCCTGGGAAGTCCATTGCTTCCTCGAGGAGGAAGTTAAGGATTTCAAGTATTACGGCACGTTCGTCGATCCTTGCAACGAAGAGGCGATGGCCGCCTTCATCGCGTTGACGCACGACCGGTACGCGGAAGAATTGGGCGAATTTTTCGGCTCGACGATTCAGGGCATGTTCACCGACGAGATCGGCCTGCTCGGACCGATGCCGTGGTCTCCGAGGCTGCCGGATGCGTTCCTTGCGCGAAACGGGTATGACCTTCTGGAGCATATTCATGCGCTCTACGATTCGGCGGCCGAGGGCGCTGCGCGGGTACGCTACGATTATTATCAAACCGTGCACGAGCTGCTGCGAAGCTCGTACCATAAGCAGGTTTGCGATTGGTGCGAGAAGCACGGCTTGCGTTACGCCGCCGAGGTGCCTTCGGTGCGCATGACGACGCAACGATTCAGCCATGTGCCGGGCGGAGACAGCGGCCACGAGAAGCTGGGGCGCTCGCTCGACTGGATTTTGGGCCACGGGCGCTGCGCGTACAGTCTGCGCTACAACCCGAAGATGATCAGTTCGCTCGCGAACCAGCTGTCCCGCGAGCGGGTGCTGATCGAATGCTTCCACAGCGTCGGCTGGTCGATGACGCTGCAGGACGCGCGGTGGATGATCGACCGATTGGCCGCGCTCGGAACGAACTTTTTCAATTTTCATGCCTTTTTTTATTCGATCGACGGACTCGCGAAGCACGACGCGCCGCCTTCCCAGTTTTATCAAAATCCGTATTGGTCGCATTTTGCGAAGCTGGGGGACTACGTGAGACGGATTTCTTACGTCATGAGCCGCGGGCGGCCGGACCGCCCGATCGCCGTCGTCGATCCGACCACGACCTTTTGGACGCATCTCGGCAATCCGTTTCACGAGTTTCAATACGGCGGAAACGACGAAGCGGAACGAGCCGAGCTCGAGCGGCTGAAAGAGGCATGGGCCGGCGTCTGCAAAACGCTGACGATCGCCCAGCGGGACTTCGACCATCTGGACCCGGAGCTGCTCGGGGAGGCCTCGATTGAAGAAGGGACTCTGCGTCTCGGGGACGCGAGATACGAAGCGGTCGTGCTGCCCCCGATGACGAATTTGGAGGAGCCGGCTTGGCGGAAGCTGGTCGCGTTTCGCGAGGCGGGCGGACTCGTCATCGCGGTCGGCGAGCTGCCGACCGAATCGTTGCGGCCCGGCGACGCCGTGCCTGCCGGGATGCGGGCGGCGCTGACGCCGGTTTCGCCGTCTTCGTTGGTGCCTTTGCTGGAGAAGCGGCTGCCGTCTGCCGTTCGCGCGGATTCGGAGAGAAAGACGCTTCTGCTGCATCGCCGTTTGTTGAAGGACGGCGCTTCGCTCATCTTTCTGACGCATCAGGAAGACGGATGGATCGCGCCTGTTTTGCGCGTGGCAGGCGAGCCGGGCGCCCGGGGGATGCGGTTCGAGCTGCTCGATCCCGAGACAGGCGAGTCGTCCCCGCTCGCCGCGGAGCGAAGGCCCGACGGGTCGTGGGACGTGCGGCTGGAATTGGCGCCGTATGCATCGGCCCTGGTGCACGCGACCCCGGTGCATGCGGCTCCGGTACATGTGGCCCCGGTGCATGAGGACCCCGTGCATGCGGCTCCGGCCGCGGGCGCAAGTTCGGCTGAGGCTTCGCCGCCGTGGCCGTGGCGGATCGAAAGCGCCGGACCGTGGCGCGTCTCCGCGGACCGAGCCAACGCCGTGCGGTTCGACAAGTTCGTCTTGTCGGTCGAGGGAGCGGAGGGCTTTGTCCGCGCGGGTCTCGTCGAGGCAAAGACGTTTATCGACCAATGCGAGGACATCGCTTCCGAAGAGGCGTTCGCTTTGCCGCTGCGGTTCCGCCAACTGTTCGGCACGCCGATGCGGCTGGGCATCGCCTATCCGGTCCGCTGCAGATACGAGGCAACGTTCGACGTCGAACGGCTGCCGGAAGCCTGCTTCGCGCTCCGGGACGCGGGCGCGATTTCCGGGGCGCATACGCTTTGGGTGAACGATACGCCGTTCGCTCCGGATCAATTCGCGCCTCGGTTCGTGTACGATCATGCCAACAGGGTCCGCGATGTTCGGAACGCGTTGCGGCTCGGGCGGAATACGATCGCCGTGGATGTCACGGTCGAACGGGACTGGGACGGGGTCGCGGACGCGATCTACCTGTTCGGCGACTTTGGCGTTCGCGGCGGAGAGCAGGGCGTCGCGTTGACGGTACTTCCGGAAGCGGCAGAGCTGCGGGGCGGCGTTACGGACGGGTTTCCGTTTTTCGCGGGCAGCCTGATTTTCGAGCGGACGGCGGCGATCGACAGCCTGCCGGTCGCCGCCGATCGCTTCGAGTTGCGGTTCGAAGACTGGGACGAAGCCATCCACGACGTCGTCGAAATACGGGTGAACGGCGTCTCGCTCGGCGTTCGTCCATGGACGCCGTACGTCTGGTTCGGACCGGTCGAGCTTCTTCGAACGGGCGACAACAAGGTCGAGGTGATCGTGACGAATACGCTGATCGGCCTGTTGGAAGGAAGGACGTTCGACGATCGGACGCATACGCTTCAGCCTGCGTTGCGCTAACGCGGGGAGCGGGGATCGCTTTCTGGAGGCGATCCCCGCGCTTTTTCAACTGGGGTATTTCTAACCATGCATGGAGTTTGGCAGGTTGGGGATGCCGCTTGCCGTTCAAACGATAAGCATGCGTCCGACAGTGCCGTCCTTCGGAAGACGCGCTTTCATTTCCGCAAATGGTGTACCCGAAAATTTCGCCTTCATGCCGCCGACCGCGAGCCAAACTCCGAATGTGCCCGAAAATTTCGCCTTCATGCCGCCGACCGCGAGCCAAACTCCGAATGTGCCCGAAAATTTCGCCTTTATGCCGCCGACCGCGAGCCAAACTCCGAATGTGCCCGAAAATTTCGCCTTCATACCGCCGACCGCGAGCCAAACTCCGAATGTACCCGAAAATTTCGCCTTCATGCCGCCGACCGCAGCCAAACTCCGAATGTGCCCGAAAATTTCGCCTTCATACCGCCGACCGCGAGCCAAACTCCGAATGTGCCCGAAAATTTCGCCTTCATGCCGCCGACCGCGAGCCAAACTCCGAATGTGCCCGAAAATTCACTTTTATCCCGCCAGCCGCACGCCTTCATAGCCGTATCCAACAGCCAAACGTGTCCGCCGTCCAAGGATGTCGAAACCCGTTCCTACCCCGTTCAAAGGAATGTTCAAATTCAGCCACCGGGAAGGCCGGGTCGACCCTCGCGGATCCGGTTGAGTAGCGGATTCTCTCTTAACCGGAACCGCAAGACGCACGTGGGCCGAGTCAGTTGGGTAAATATTACCCATCTGAACCGGCTAGACGCACGTGGGCCGAGTCAATTGGATAAATATTACCCATCCGAACCGGCTAGACGCACGTGGGCCGAGTCAGTTGGGTAAATATTACCCATCTGAACCGGCTAGACGCACGTGGGCCGAGTCAATTGGATAAATATTACCCATCCGAACCGGCTAGACGCACGTGGGCCGAGTCAGTTGGGTAAATATTACCCATCTGAACCGGCTAGACGCACGTGGGCCGAGTCAATTGGATAAATATTACCCATCTGAACCGGCTAGACGCACGTGGGCCGAGTCAGTTGGGTAAATATTACTCATCTGAACCGGCTAGGGTGACGCTTATTTCCTGTCTTCTTCGCAAAGCCCTTTGCGCCGCACTTTCTCGACCGCCTGCTTGCTCGTTTTCGCGCCGAGCTTTTTCAATATTTTGTTGACCTGGTTTTTCAGCGTGCTTTCGGCCTTGTACAGTTTTTGCTCGATTTGGGGCTGCGTGTAGCCTTCTTCGATCAGCTCGAACACTTCCCGCTCGGCGGGCGTCAACGCCTTGAGCTGCTCCTCCCGCTTGAGCCGGGCGAATTCCTTCAGCAGCGCGTCCATCGCGGCCGGATGGCGGCAGGCGGTGCGGATGGCGTGCGGGATATCCTTGAACCGGCTTTTTTCCACGTAATCGACCGCTCCCGCCGTAAAAGCCTGCGTGATGACGCGCTCGTCCGACAGCGAGGTGAGCATGATGATTTTGGCCGGCCGGATGTCGTGGATTTCCATGGCGGCGTAAATGCCGTCGAGCCCGCCTTCCCCGAGCTGAATGTCCATAAGCACGACGTCGAACTCCAGCGTCCGGGCCATCCGCACGGCCTCTTCTTTCCGCATGGCCGCCCCGACGACGAGAATGTCTTCTTCATGGTTGAGATAGCTCGTCAGCGCCTTGATCCATTCGGGATCGTCCTCGACCAGAAGCACTTTGATATGTTCCATGTCAAAGATCTCCTCCGTTTAAGGAATTCAGCACGGCCGAAGCGGGAAAATGCATCGTGACGCGGGTCCCTTCGTTGACCCGGCTGGACAATTCGACCGACCCTTTGCTATCGCGCATCACGTTGTACGCGTAAGACAGCCCGAGACCGAAATTGCCATCCCTGCTTTTGGAGCTGTAAAACGGTTCGAACACCCTGCCAAGAAGGTCTTTGGGAATGCCGATTCCGTTGTCCTCGACGGACAGCGATACGCCGTTGCGGTTTTGCGCGAGCCCGATGACGATCGTTCCTCCGCCGGGGAGCGCCTCGATCGCGTTGGAAAGCACGTTCTCCAGCGCTTCCGCGACATGGAGGGGATCGCACAGCAGCGTCGGCCGAACCGAGAAGTCGCAAACGAGATCGATTCGATTCCGGTCCGCCCGCTCCCGGTTGCGCGCCGCCGCCGCTTCCGCCAAAAGATCGAGCCGGCACGGCTCCGGACGCAGCTCGATCCGCTTCGTCCGGCCGTGAACGCGCTCCGCCATCGCGAGCAGGTGAGCCGATGCGCTCTCGATCAGCGCCAAATGCTCTCTTGCCGCTTCGTCCGCGCCGGACAGGGAGCGCTTTGCGTTTTCCGCGCCGATGGCGATTTTGCCGATTTCGTTTTTGATCGAATGGGCGAGCAGATGCGTGCCGGAGCTGGCCGCCTGCATCGCGCTTTCCATCGGGTCCCGTTCCACGCGCAGCTTGATGCCCAGCACGCCGTACACGAACAGGCTTAATGCGGCCACCGCGAAGGAGTAGACGAAAAACAGCGAGACGTACCGAAAAAAATCGAAATCCGGCGCGATCAGCTTGGCCGCGTAAATCAAAAATAGAACGGCCAGCAGGCTGGGCACCATGATAAGCGTCGTCATGAGGCGGTTGCGCCGCTTGACGCGGTTATTTTCTTTCAAAAGCGCGGCGACGAGCAGGAAGCAGGCGCCGGCGTAACAGGGCGCGGCCCAAGCGAGCAGCCAGCCGTAATCGATGCCCTGGCCGAAAGCGAGCGTCGTCCCCAGCATCGACGCGGGCGGAATGAGCAGCAGCCATTTCCATAGCCGAATCCGGGCGGGGCTTGCCGCCGGCAGCGAATAGACGAGAGCGAAGACGGCGACCGCGTACGGCGTCAGAACGAGGTTGGCGTATTGCACCGCCCGCGCGGCCTGCGTCCAGCCGGCGTCCCGCAAAACATCGGTCAACCCTCCGATCGCCGCGAGCGCGAGAAACGCCGCCGCCCACCGGTTGACTTCGCCGCGCGGGTTGCCCGCCAGCAGCACGATCGCCGCGCCCGTCAGCGCGAAAAAATAAAGGAGCATGCAACCATCCCATTCGAAAGCCTTTAAAACCAATCTACCATACTCGGGCGGCGAGGGCGACCGATAGCGCCGGACGACAGCTTTCGATTCGTCTCGGTTTTAAATCGGATGACCGTTTTTATCCGGCGCGGTTCTCCGGGAGCGAACGATCCCAGCGCAAGACGATGGCCGTCCCCCGGCCGGGTGCCGTGTCGACTTCGATCGTCCCGCCGAGGCCTTCGACCAGCGCCTTGGTCACCGCCATGCCGAGGCCGGTGCCTTCCGCGCGGCTTTCGGTATCGGTCCCGCGGTAATATCGCTCGAACAGCCGCTCGGCCGTCCGCTCGTCCATGCCGTCCCCGTCGTCCGCGAACCGGATCGACAGCCCGCCGTCCGGCTCCGCCCGGACCGAGACGGTCAGCATCGTTCCTTCCCGGTTATGCAGCAGGGCGTTCGCGACGAGATTGTCCACGATTCGCTGGAACCACGGCCTGTAAATGTCGAGCCATGCGGCCCGGCTGTCCGGCGCGAAGCGAACGCCGTTCTCCGGATATTGCGGATGGCTGGACGCATCCCGCACGGCTTCGGCCAGGTAGTCGTTCATATCGACGGTCTCCAGGGACGGAGGCCGGCCGCCGTGCCGCAAATGATACGTGAGCGTCAGATCGTTGATCAGCTCGTCCAGGTGGGACGATTTGTCCAGAATCACCTTGGCGAACGACCGCACCTCCTCGGCCGTCCACTCGTAAGCGTCGGCGTTCAGCATATGCGCATAGCCTTTGATCGAAGAGAGCGGCGTTTTCAAATCGTGGGAAACGCCGGCGATCCATTCGTCCTTCAGCCGTTCGTTCTCCGCCCGCAGCCGCTCGTTGCGGCGGAGCGTCTCGGACAGGGAGTCCAGCGAACGGACGACGTCTCCGAACACGCGGTAGCCGCCTTTCGTCCGGCCTCTGCGGTTGCGGCTGCGCGACGGGCCGGAGCGGCCCGCGGGCTCGGCGTACTTGCCCTCGTCCAGCGCGCGGATCCAGTTCAGCATATGGACGATCGGAGCGCCGAACCGGTGGCCGAACCCATAGGCGACGAGCGCGAAGATGGCCATCGCCGCGGCGAACACGCCGCCGACCGCGGCGACGATCACGCCGGCCTCCGGCGGGAAAAGGGGCCCCTCGCCGGGCGCAAAGCCGGACAGCGGCTCGCTCAGCACCCAGGTACGTCCGGTCGCCTCCTCGTAAAACGAAGTCAGCTTCGCCCCGTAACGGTCGGCATATACCGAGCGGAGCGCCAGCTCCTGCAACGAGTAGCGGCCGAGCGCGCCGGGCGGCTTGTTGCTCGAGGCCAGCTCCGCGCCCGACGAATCGAGCACCTGCAGCCAGGCGCCCGACCGCCGCAGCCGGTTCGCCAGTTCCTCCGGCAGCGCGATCGATCCTTCGCCGATTTCGCCCCGTTCCGCGAACTGCTCCAGCAGCCGATCGTCCTCGTTCGAGAGCCCGTAAACGAGCGTGTGGGTGACGCCGTCCTTTTCCTGAATCCATAAATACAATGGATACGGAAACTCCGTCTTGCCCATCCAGTACGCGACGAGCTCTCCCGGACCGTAGGCGTCCGGCACGTCGGGCGGGGTGAAATAGGCGTCCGTCACCCGGCCGTTTTCGTCGATGCGCTGCAGCCAGCCGCCGCTGTCGCGGATAATGGACAGCAGCTCGGGATCGAAGGTCAGATCGCCTCCCTCGTTCCGCAGCGTCTGCACGAGCCGGTAAAGTCCGGCATTCTCGAAATCTCTCGCCGTTTCGATCCGCATCAGCTGCTGGTAGCTCCAGTATACGGCGCCTCCCGCGAGCGCGAGCAGCGCGATGCCGGCCAGCGTCAGCCAGACGATCAGGCGGAACGCTAGCCGCCATTTAACGTTCATCTCCCGCCTCCTGTTTGATCAGCTTGTAGCCGAGGCCGCGGACGTTGATCAAATATTTCGGACGGGACGGGTCGGGCTCGATCCGCTCCCGGATCCGGTGAATATGCACCATGACCGTGTTGTCGTCGTTGACGCTGTTTTCGCCCCATACCCGCTCGTACAGCTCGCTTTTCGTAAATACCCGGTTCGGGTGCTTGCACAAAAACAGCAGCAGCTGGAACACGAGCGTCGGGCACGACACGATCCCGCCTTTCACGCGAAGCTCGGCGGCGGCCTCGTCGACCTGGAACCTGCCGAAATCGTATACGGGACCGCTCGGCGAGGGGAGGGACGCGGAATTCGCGGCTGGCGCGGCCGGCATTCCGGAGCGGCGAAGCAGCGACTTGATGCGGGCGACCACTTCCAGCGGATTGAACGGCTTGGTGACGTAATCGTCGCCGCCGACGGCAAATCCGGTCAGCTTGTCCAGGTCCGTCGTCCGCGCGCTCAAGAACAAAATCGGAGCGTTCGTGATCCGGCGGATCAGGGGGGCGGCTTCGACGCCGCTCATTCCCGGAAGCATGACGTCGAGCACGATCGCGCGATACTCCCTCCGCGTGCAGCATTCGATCGCCTGCTCGGCCGACGCGGCTTTATCGATGTTCGCGAATCCTTCCTTGCGCAGCACGGTCTCCAGCAGCGTCACGATCGACTGTTCGTCGTCGACAAGGAGAATTAAAGCCTCGTTCACGTTTGGAAAGCTCCTTTTTCATCCGATGTTCCCTCTATTGTACCATTGCCGCCTTTCCGGATAAGCGAAGCGAATCTTAACGGAACCTTAATTTTCGGGAAGCGAATTAAGCCAAATATAAGGCTCGGTTTGTTTTTCCGCAATATTCGTTCGTTAAGATGAAAGAGACCAAACGAAGGAAAGGCGTGGAGAGAGATGAGAGTGCAAGGTTTGGCATTGGTGCTGGCGATGGTCGTCTTGACGGGGTGCGGCGGCGGAGGAGGAGAGGAACCGGCGGGAACCAAGGCCGAAGGAACGCAGGAGGCAAGCGCTTCCCCGGAACAGGCCTCCCCCTCGTCCGGGACGGAGGCGCCCCCCGCGACGCGCTACGAAGCCGAACAAATCGGACAAGCGCTGCTGGACGGGGACTACGCGAACGTTTACGGGCAATTTACCGAGGACTTTCAAAAGGAGATTTCGCTTTCCGACTTCAGCGAGACGGTGCAGGGGTTCAGCGAGGGACTTGGCGAATGGGAGCCGCAGTCCGTCCTGAAGCTTAACGGCAGCCAATACGCGGCCTGGAAAGAGAGGGACGGCGACAGGGGGCTTACCGTCATTATGGACGGGGAAGGCCGCATTTCGGGTTTAAGGCTCCTCGACGCCAAAACCTTCCCGGAAACCGACAAGGCGGAAACGAAGCTCGAATACGGGTTGCCGGTCAAAGAGGACTGGTTCGTGTTTTGGGGCGGCGACAACGTCCTGCTGAATTACCACTACGAGTTCGAAAGCCAGCGCTACGCGTACGATCTCATCCGGGTCAAGGACGGGTTTTCGTACGAAGGCGATCCGGCGCGCAACGAAAGCTATTACGCGTTCGGACGGGAAATCGTCGCGCCCCGGGACGGCACGGTCGTTCAAGTCGTGAACGATATCGCGGACAACGAGCCGGTCGGGACCGTGAACGAAGACCAGCCCGCCGGCAATATGGTCGTCATCGATCACGGAAACGGGGAATACAGCTATTTGGCGCATTTGAAAAAAGGATCCGCGACGGTGAAGGTCGGCGATGCCGTGACCAAAGGAGAAACGATCGGCCTCGGCGGCAATTCCGGCAATTCGACCGAGCCGCATTTGCATTTTCAACTATCGGACGGCCCGGACCTGTTTGCCGGCAAAGCGCTGCGGGTTCGCTGGGAGGACGGCCTCCGTCCCGTCCAGGGCGAGACGGTCCGGCCTTCGTAACGATTCGGCGGGATCCGCGGTTCCCGGCTGCAAGCTCGTCTTTCGAACAAGCCGGAACTCGTCTGCATATTAGGTCAAGTCCCCTCATAAGAATGAACCATGGATTAACCAACTGTGCAGAGGGGTGGATTGCATGCGTCGTCGGATCCCGTTGATCGTCGTCGTTGCTCTGTTGGCCGGATTGCTGGCCGCTTGCGGGAGCAAAAACGCGGACACGGTCGTAAAGGATTTGGACAAGGTCATCGGAAAAATGGAAAGCTACGAAGGAAGCGGCACCATGATTTTGCATACCGGCCAGCAGCCGCAGGAGTACAAGGTCGAAGTTTGGTACCAGAAGCCGTCCTACTATCGCATCGCGCTGACCAACGCCAAAAAGGACATTACCCAAATCGTGCTCCGCAACGACGATGGCGTATTCGTGCTGACGCCGAGCCTGAACAAAAGCTACCGGTTCCAGAGCGACTGGCCGGAAAATCAAGGCCAGGTCTACTTGTACCAGACGCTCGTTCAGAGCATCGTTCTCGACAATTCGCGGCAGTTCGCGTCCGACAAAGACGCCTACGTGTTCGACGTCATGGCGAGCAACTATAACAACGGCTCGTTCGCGCGGCAAAAAATTTGGCTGTCCAAATCCGATTACGCCCCGCGCCATGTGGAAGTGACGGATACGAACGCCAATTTGATGGTCGAAGTGAAGTTCGACAGCTTCACGTTCGGCAAAAAATTCGAAAGCTCCGCATTCGATATGCAGCAAAATATGGCGGCGCCGAACGCCGGTCAGCCTGGCGGCGAAACGGGAGCGCAAGAAGACGGCGACGCCGTAAACGGGGCTGACGACGGCCAAGGCGCGGAAGGCGAACCGTCGGCGGAGCCGGGCACGGCGCCCGACGAGCCGACCGGCGGGGCGATCGAGGGCGGCGAAGAGACGGCCGGGGAGCCGGGAGCGGGCCTTCCCGAGGAGGCTCCGGTGACGGTCGAGCCGGATCCGGACTATTTGCCCGAGGGCGTGGAGCAGAAGGACGTCTTCGAGGTCGATCTCGCGGACGGAAGCATCGGCGTCGTGCTCCGCTATACCGGAACTTACGATTTTACCATCATGGAGACGGTAGCGAAAGAGACGGCCGCGACGACGAGCGAAGGCATCGCGCTCGATATGGGCTTTACGATGGGGCATCTGACGACGGGCGACACGAAGACGCTGACATGGACATACGACGGAATGGATTACCGGCTGACGACGGCGGATCTTCCGGAAGAAAACATGGTCCAAATCGCGCAATCGATGGTCGATTCGTCGGGAAAATAAGGAAAACGAAGAGCCGGCATAACGCGTCCGGCTCTTCGCGTATCCGCCGGCCCTCCGGGATCGGCACCAGGTAAACGTTGGAAGCCGTTCATTCGTTGACAGTACTGCGGTCTCCCGGTAACATTACTTTATTAGGTTTAAAGCTGGCTTTGACAGAATAAAGTAGGTGACGGGCTTTCGTGGATACTTTTTTTCGGCCGACGGCGGCGGAAATTTCTTTGGATGCGTTGGAGCATAACGTGAAGGCGTTCCGAAGCCGGCTGCCGTCCCGCACAAGGCTGCTCGCCTCGGTGAAGGCGAATGCCTACGGACACGGAGCGGTCGAGACGGCCAGGGGAGCCCTGGCGGCGGGCGCGGATTATCTCGGCGTCGCCTTTCTGGACGAAGCGCTGCAGCTCCGAAGGGCGGGAATAACGGCCCCGGTGCTGGTGCTCGGGTATACGCCGCCGGAAGGACTCGCGCTTGCGAGGGAACAAGGAATTACGGTTACATTGTATCGGGACGACAGCTTATCCGCGATCGAGAAGCTGCCGGCGCAAGGCCCCAAGCTGAAGGCGCACGTGAAGATCGACTCCGGCATGGGGCGTCTCGGCGTGCTTCCGGGACGGGCGGCCGAGCGTTTCCTGGAGCGGGCGTGCGCGCTTCCGCAGCTGGAAGTCGAGGGCATGTTCACCCACTTCGCGAAGGCGGACGAGAGCGACAAATCCCATTCGCTCATGCAAGCCGAACGGTTCGCGACCGTCGTCGATTACGTCCGGCGCAGCGGGCTGCCGCTGAGCATCATTCACGCGGGCAACACCGCCGCCGGCATCGATTTGCCGGATCATATCGGAGGCATGCTGCGGCTCGGAATCGGCATGTACGGCTTGTATCCGAGCGCGGAGGTCCGGCAGGAGCGGGTTCGGCTGGAACCGGTCATGACGCTCAAAACGCAGCTCGTGCACGTGAAGACCGTTTCCGCCGGCGAAGGCATCAGCTACGGGGCCCGCTACGTGACGACCGGCACGGAAACGATCGGAACGCTGCCGATCGGGTATGCGGACGGCTACAGCCGGATGCTGTCGGGCAAAGCCGAGGCGCTGCTTCGCGGAAGAAGGGTGCCGGTGCTCGGCACGATCTGCATGGATCAGTGCATGATCCGGCTGGACGACGCCGCGCGGGACGGATCGGCCGGGTTCGAGCCGGGAGAAGAGGTCGTGCTCATCGGGCGGCAGGGCGGCGAGACGATCACGGCCGAAGAAGTCGCCTCTCTGCTCGGCACGATCAACTATGAAATCACTTGCATGATCGCCGCCCGCGTTCCCCGCGTCTACGTGCGCGGCGGAAGGATCGCGGAAGTCGTCAACCCGCTGGCGTAGCCCGGGAGCAAAATATTCGTTTTATGCTCCTCGCCGGCAGGAAAAGCGCGCCGGAAAGCGAATGATACAATGTTGGCTTCGACCCGTATATTTCTTACCTGGGACCGACATACTGGAAATTATTGAGGGCTGGAAAATCTTTGGAGGTGCTTGTTCGGTGGCCAATGCGCATAATACGAAGAGAATCATGATCAGTTTGCCGGATCATCTTCTAAGAGAAGTGGACTTTGTGGTGGCAAAGGAAAATTCCAACCGCAGCGAAGTGATTCGGCAGGCGATGAAGCAATATCTGGTGGAGCGGAAGAAACGTTTGATTCGCGACTCCATGCAGCGCGGTTACCTGGAAATGGCCAAAATCAACCTGAACATAGCATCGGAAGCTTTCCAAGCGGAAGAAGACGCCGAAAGCACGCTCGAACGTCTCGTAAGCGGGGTGTAGCCCATTGATCGTCAAGCGCGGGGATGTATTCTATGCGGATTTGTCTCCGGTTGTCGGTTCGGAGCAGGGCGGCGTGCGCCCCGTGCTCGTCATTCAGAACGATATCGGCAACCGTTTCAGTCCGACCGTAATCGTAGCGGCCATCACGGCCCAAATCCAGAAGGCGAAGCTCCCGACGCATGTCGAGATCGATTCGAAATTGCACGGTATGGAACGGGATTCCGTCGTTCTGCTTGAGCAGATCCGCACGATCGACAAGCAGCGGCTCACCGATAAAATTACGCACTTGGACGAAGAAATGATGCGCAAAGTGGACGACGCCCTGCAAATCAGCGTCGGACTGATCGATTTTTAAACCAGGCGGCAACCGGAGAAAGCGGTTATCGCCTTGTTTTTTCACGGCAAAGGTTGACAGGCGGGCTGTTTGTGCCGTATGTTAAACAAGCGATTAAAACAAGTGATTAGAACTAGAGAGACAGGTGGAGGAGAAATGAAAACGATAAAGCTATTTATGAAACGGCCGACAACGTGGGTTGGCATCGCGACCGCCCTTATGTTTCAGTTGATTTTTTCGATCGTCTGGATGACGGGATACGAAGGCGTAACCGACCGGATGGACCGGCTGCATGTCGGCATCGTCAACGAAGACGCGTTAATGGGAGACGCCGTTTCGCAATTGCGGGCCGGGTTGCCGGTTCAGACCGAACTGCTCGAAAGCATGGACGCGGCGATGGATCGCCTGGACAAGCGCGAGCTGCAAATGATCGTCCGTATCCCGGCGACGTTTTCCGCCGACGCGGCGGCAGCGGACCGGCAGGCGGAAATCGAATACGTGGTCAACGAATCCAATCCCGCCCTGATCAAAAGCATGATGACTTCGATTTCCGCGCAGGTGACGGCCCAAGCGAACAAGGCGGCCGTCGGGAAAGGCGTGGAGCAAATGCTTTTGCAGGCGCGGCAGCCGGCCGAGCAAGCTTCGGCGGCATCCGGCGCTTTGGCCGAGCGGGTCGTCGGAAACGTCCGGTCGGTCAATCCGGTTGCGGGCATGAACAACCAGATGGTGCCGATGATGATGGTGCTGGCGTCCTTTGTCGGCTCGATGATCATGAGCATGAACCTGGAGCAGTCGTCGATGGCGTTGGCCGCTTCCGCCGGACGCTGGCGGCGTTTCGGCGCCCGCTCCCTGTTGAACCTCGCGGCCGCGATCGTCGTGTCGCTGGTCGGGGCGGCGCTTATCCTGTCGCTCGGCGGCCAGGCGGAGCAAGGATTCTTCGCGTTATGGGGGCTGCTGTTCGTCATTTTGCTGTCGTTTTTGTTCGTTACCCAAATGTTCCTGCTTTTGTTCGGACCGGCGGGCATGCTGTTCAACATCCTGCTTCTGTCGATTCAGCTCGTCTCGTCCGGAGCGATGGTGCCGAGAGAGCTGCTGGGCGACTTCTATGTGGAGCTGGGCAAATTTTTGCCGGCGACCTATGCGGTGGAAAGCGGCATGGACGTGCTGTTCGGAGGCGCGGGAGCCGGTCGGGCGATCGGCATTCTGCTGCTGATCGCCGCGATCGGGGCCGGCGTCGGCGCCGGGGCCGTCGCGCTCAAGAAGGGGCGGATCCCCGCCCAAGCTCCGGTCGCGCCGCGCTCGTAATTTCGGGAGCGCTTGATTCCCGCACATGCTCTGGTTCATAATAGAGTTTAATCCTGATCGAAGCGGGAGGGACTCATGGATTCGGCGGAACAGGACGTAAAGCTGCGTTTGCTGCTTGCTGCCAAGAAGCTGTTCGCGCAGCAGGGCTTCGACCGGACGACAACCCGGCAAGTCGCCGAGGAGGCCGGAGCGAACGTTGCCTTGATTTCGTATTACTTTGGCGGCAAAGAGAAAATTTTCGAAGCGATCTTCGAGTTTTTTTTGCCGAAGGAATTGATTTTGGAGAGCCTGAACCGGTCGTTTCATCCGGTGGAAGGAATATGCTTCATCATCGAGCAGGTGACCCATTTCCGCTACCGAGAACCGGAGCTTATGCTCATCGTCCAGCAGGAGATTTCGCTCGGCACGCCGCGAAGGGAACTCGTTCGGAAGCATATGTTCCCGATTTGGGGCAAGCTGCGTGATTTGCTGGAGGAAGGGCGGCGGTGCGGGGTTTTTCGGTTCCGTTCGCTTGACCATGCGTTTCTGTCCGTTCTCGGCACGATTCTGTTTCACAAAAAGAGCGACTATTTCCAGCCGCTGATGACCGAAGCCCCGCAGTCGGCCCAGGAGCTTGTCGATCATTTGACCGACTACGTGTTGGGCGGACTTCATTTTAACGGAGACGGGGATACGCAACGATGACGATGACGCAGGCGCTTCCGGCCGGAAGCGCTTGTTTTTCGTATTTTTCAAGGAGGCCTGTTTGGAGATGAGCGAACTGACGAAAAGTCCGGAAAAAGGCGCGGAGGAGCGAATGATCGCCCTGATCGCCGGAGAGCTCGGGTTGAAGCCGGCTCAGGTGCGGACGGTGGCGGGATTGCTGGACGAAGGCAACACGATTCCGTTTATCGCCCGTTACCGCAAGGAAATGACCGGCGAGCTGGATGAAAACCAGCTGCGGGCGGTCGAGGAGCGCAGGGCGTATTTGAAGCAGCTCGAGGAACGCAAGGGCGAGGTGCTTCGGCTGATCGACGAGCAGGGAAAGCTTACGCCGGAGCTGCAAGCCGCGATCGCAAAAGCGGTCAAGCTGCAGGAGATCGAGGATTTGTACCGGCCGTACCGGCAAAAGCGCAAGACGCGGGCCAGCGTCGCCAAGGAGCGCGGGCTGGAGCCGCTGGCCCAATGGCTGCTTGCGCAGCACCGGCAGGGCGACGCGAAGGCGGAAGCGGCCCGCTACGTCGATGAAGAGAAGGGCGTCGCGACCCCGGAGGAAGCGCTTCAGGGCGCGATGGACATTATCGCCGAAGGCATCGCCGACGACGCGGACATCCGCAAATGGGTGCGCCGGTTCACCTGGGACCACGGGGTGCTGCACAGCAAGGCCAAGGACGCGGAGGCGGAATCGGTATACGAGATGTACTATCGATATTCGGAGCCGGTCAAGCGGCTGCCGCCGCACCGCGTGCTCGCGATGAATCGCGGAGAGCGCGAGTCGGTGCTGGCCATTTCCGTCGAGGTGCCCGCCGAGCGCGTCGTGGCGGAGCTGGAGCGCCGCGTCGTGCGGGGGCCGTCCGTCTCCCGGGACTATCTGGCCGCGGCCGCGGAAGACGCCTACAAGCGGCTCGTCGCGCCTTCCATCGAGCGGGAGCTGCGCGGCGAGCTGACGGAAAAGGCGGAAGAGCACGCGATCGGCATCTTTTCCGAAAATCTGCGCAATCTGCTGCTCCAGGCGCCGGTCAAAGGGCGGGTCGTCCTGGGCGTCGACCCCGCATACCGGACGGGCTGCAAGCTCGCGGTCGTCGACGATACGGGCAAGCTGCTGGAAGTCGCGGTGGCGTACCCGACGCCTCCCCACAACAAGAAGGCGGAGGCCGAGGCGCTGTTCCGCAGGCTGATCAAGCAATACGGGGTGAACTTGATCGTCATCGGAAACGGGACCGCCTCGCGGGAGACGGAGCAATTCGTCGTTTCGGTCATGAAGGGGATGCCGGAGCAGGGGCTGCAATACTTGATCGTCAGCGAGGCGGGGGCGAGCGTGTACTCGGCGTCCAAGCTCGCGCAGGACGAATTCCCGGATCTCGACGTGGCGGAGAGAAGCGCCGTCTCGATCGCCCGCAGGCTGCAGGATCCGCTCGCCGAGCTGGTCAAGATCGAGCCGAAGGCGATCGGCGTCGGCCAGTACCAGCACGACGTGACGCAGAAGCGGCTGGAGCAAAGTCTCGGCAGCGTCGTCGAATCCGCGGTCAACCACGTGGGCGTGGACGTCAACACGGCTTCGCCGTCGCTGCTCGCCTACGTGTCCGGCATCAACGCGACTCTCGCCAAAAACATCGTCAAGGTTCGGGAAGAGAAGGGCAAGTTCGCAAACCGCGCCGAGCTTCAGAAAGTGCCGCGCCTGGGCGCCAAAACGTATGAGCAGTGCGTCGGCTTTCTGCGAATCATGGACGGCGCCAACCCGCTCGACCGGACGCCGATCCACCCCGAGTCGTATCCCGTCGTGGACCGGCTGCTTGCGATGATGGAATCCCCGCCGTCCGCGATCGGCTCGGAGGAACTGCGCGCCAAGCTGCAGCGGCTCGATCTGGCGGATATGGCGCGGCGCCTCGAAGTCGGGGCGCCGACGCTGAAAGACATCGTGGACAGCCTGCTGCGGCCGGGGCGGGACCCGCGGGACGAGCTGCCGCCGCCGATCTTCCACACCGACGTTCTCGACATCGAGGATTTGCGGCCGGGCATGCAGCTGCAGGGAACGGTGCGGAACGTCGTCGATTTCGGGGCGTTCGTCGATATCGGCATCAAAAACGACGGGCTCGTCCATATTTCCCAGATCAGCAACCGCTTCGTCAAGCACCCGACCGAGGTTGTCGCCGTAGGCGATACGGTCACCGTCTGGGTGCTCGGCGTCGACCTGAAAAAGGGGAGGGTCAGCTTGACGATGAAAGGACCGCTGGACGGTTAGGAGAGCGGGAACTTCGCTCACTCGGGTTCTCCCGACAACGGTCAAAAGGCCGCCCGCATCCCGCGAGTTATCGCTCAAGGGATGCGGGCGGCCTTTATCGTCGGGGCCCGCGCCGGGCGGCGGACCTTGCAGCTGCTAGGCTTCCGAGCGGGTTCCGTTCGCAGAAGACGCTACGCTCAGTGCTGGGAACGCGTGGCCGTCGTCTGTTGCGACGGCGTTTGCCGCTGGTAGAAAAACCAGCAGTCGTTCAGCATTTTAATTTGCCTGCGGTCCTTTTTCAGGTACGCTCGCATGAGCTGATTGCACAGCCATTGCGGCATCGCTGCCGACCTCCTCCCGTCATGCTGTGTTAATAGCATATGGGAGCGGGGCAAATGTCGTGCAGGTCCGATGCGGCGAGCCGGGCGAAACGGGTCGCAAGGCAGAGGCTCGGGGCTGCCGGCAACGGGCTGCCGGCTTCGGGGGCGCTTAAGCCGCTTTCATCAAAGCAGCTCTTCCTCCTCGTACCATTGCTCGAGTTGAGCCTGAAGGGCGCGAATTTCGGTCAGCAGCGAAACGAGCGGGTACGCCGATTCGCGAATCGCGGCGAACGTTCGCTCCAATTCGTCGATATAGCGCAAGCCGCTTACGGGGGCCGTTTGTTCGTCCAGCAGCTCGAGACCGGAGCATTCGGCCACGGCTGCGGGCAGCTCGGGAACGTTGTCGGCGGTCAGCTTGGACAGCTCCTTGTGCAACCGCAAATTCAATGCGCTCAATTGATAGGCGTGAGAAGCCGGCATCTCGACAAAAAGCAGGCTCCCGTCTTTCCGCTGCAGCAGGACGTAGGACATCTTGGACATGGCGTTTGCGGTTCTCCCCTCGGGCAATTTCTACTTGACAGTGTAGCCCAAGAAGAGGCTACAATTCAAGTAGTTTGGGCAGCACGGGCGGGTCGCGACGCGCCTCGATCGCGCGGGCCCGAGACGTTACGGAAACGAGGAGAACGCATGACCGACGCGGAACTGCAGGCTTGGGTGGAGAGCGTGTCGCTAAGCGCGTTCGGGCTTCCCTTCAAGCATAAAGCGACATTTAACGGGAGGCTGCGGACAACCGGCGGACGTTACTTTTTGAAAAGCCATAACATCGAGATCAGCCCCCGCCAGCTCGCGGTGCACGGAAGCGAGGAAACCGAACGCATCATCAAGCATGAGCTTTGCCATTACCATTTGCATTTGGCGGGGCGGGGATACCGGCATCGGGATCCGGAATTTAAAGCGCTGCTCGCCAAAGTCGGCGCGACGCTATATTGCAAAACGCTGCCGGGGGCGCGAAGAACCCTGCCGATCAAATATTTGCTTGTTTGCCGTTCGTGCGGCATGACCTATCCGCGCAAGCGCAAAACCGACCCGCGCAAATACGCGTGCGGGCGGTGCCGGGGGATGCTGAAGCTGGTGGAAGCCGAGCAAAAAAATTCATTCGAAAAACCGCTTGACTTCCTCCTCGAACCATGATAAATTAATTCATGTCGCTTCGAGAGCTTCGCTCTAAATCAAATCATATTCCCTGATAGCTCAGTCGGTAGAGCACTCGACTGTTAATCGAGTTGTCACAGGTTCGAGTCCTGTTCGGGGAGCCATACGGAGAGGTACCCAAGAGGCCGAAGGGGGCGCTTTGCTAAAGCGTTAGGGTGTAACAGCCGCGAGGGTTCGAATCCCTCTCTCTCCGCCATCGTAATTTTGATTGGCGACACGTACATAAAGGTCTGGCCGGATGTCCGGTCGGGCTTTTTTTTCGTTTTGCGAAGGAGAGCGCCATGAAGCCTGTGTTGGATTTTATCCAACGGACGGAGCTAAAAACGGGGGGAAGCGGAGCTAGAGTGGATTTTATCCAACGAGAAACGGCCATTTCGGCTGAAAAGGGCGAAAGCGGTCTCGCTCGATTGGACAAAATCCAACGGAGCCAGCGAACTTTGCGTTAAAGCCGTTTTTTGATTGGACAAAATCCAACGAAGCCCCGCCGAGCCTCGAATGCCCTCGCCAGATGTCCCAAGCCCTCGCCGCCTGCACCTTACCGCAGCCTGCGCTCGCCTCGCAGTTCAACCCCCGTCTAAACCGTTTTACTTGCCGGCGGCTTAAAGCCACTTTTTCTTTTTGTAATAAAACCACAGCGAACCTGCAATAATGATCATGATGACGAGCAGCAGCGGATACGCGTAAGGCCAGTCCAACTCCGGCATATACCGGAAGTTCATCCCGTACAGCCCGACGACGAACGTAAGCGGCAAAAAAATCGAGCTGACGATCGTGAGCGTTTTGATGATTTCGTTCATCCGGTCGGATTTCATATTCACCTGCAAATCGAGCAGCCCGGTCAGCGAATCCCGGAACGAATCGATGGAGTCGAGCACCTGCGAAATATGATCGTGGATGTCGGTAAAATAAACGTCCGCCTCCTTGCGGCTGTAGGGGAAACGCTGATGGCTGAGCTCGCCGATCGCGTTTCTTTCGTCGAAAAGGATGCGTCTTAACGTGTGCAGCCGGCGCTTTAACCGGAATACCTCGCCCGAGATTTTGACATGGGGATTGACGATGATGGCCTGCTCGTATTTTTCGATCTTATCGTCGATCTTGTCCGATACGATGATGTAATCGTCCACGCACTTGTCGAGCAGCCGGTACAGGATGGCGCCGCTGAATTCCATGTGCCTCAGTTCGTTCCGTTTAAAATCGGCCGCGGCTTCCGCGATCGAGTCCACCTCGTCGGCGCAGACGGTAATGACGTAGTTAGGACCGATGACGTGTTCCATCTCGACAAGGGACAAATCGCGACGGATATGAAAAAAGGTAAGCAGCAGGTGATTTTCGTACCGATCGAGCTTCGGACGCTGGTTTTTGGCGACGCAATCCTCGACGAGCAGCGGGTGGCAGCGGAAAACGTCGGTCAATATCCGTTCCGTTTCCCCGTGCGCTTTTCCGATCAGCGGGATCCATGCCACCTCGCCTTCTTCCGGCATGCGTATCTGCGTCTCCCGGGCGGATTGGGACCGGGTATCGTATAAGATCATCTTCGCCATTTCGACCCCTCCTTTTGACATCAGGTAGCATATTAATAACCAAAAAAAAGTTTGGCTAAAAGGCTTGCTATCCACGCGGGATTCGGATATAATCATTTTTGTCGTCTGAAAGGGCTGCTGGTAAGCGGACGCTTCGAGTGATATCCGGCCCGTTGGTCAAGGGGTTAAGACACCTCCCTTTCACGGAGGTAACAGGGGTTCGAATCCCCTACGGGTCACCATGCGAGCCATTAGCTCAGTTGGTAGAGCACCTGACTTTTAATCAGGGTGTCGAAGGTTCGAGTCCTTCATGGCTCACCAGTTCGATATGATTCGAATCGCGGAAGGCATGCGCTTCGGACGACAACAACTTTATAACGTGCGGTCGTGGTGGAACTGGCAGACACACTATCTTGAGGGGTAGCGCCCACAAAGCGTGCGGGTTCGAATCCCGCCGACCGCACCATACTTAAATCGATGAAATCCCTTGATACATAAGGGATTTTTATTTTTGTCATTTTACTGGAGCGGAAGGGAAGAGTGCTCCTCAGAGGCCGTTGGGGACGAATTGGGGACAAAGTTCGTATCCTCTTGGGTGGCCAGCGGATTGAATTTGTCGAACTTACTGGCGGCGACGCGGCTCACTTTTTTGGTTACGTGCGCATACAATCCCGTAGTCGTGGAATGCTGAGTATGGCGAAGACGTTGTTGAATGACCTTCATGTCCGTTTCATTTTCCAGCAAGACTGTTGCCGTCGTGTGGCGTAAGCCGTGCAGATTTACGTATTTCAGCCCGTGCTTCTCACAAAAATCCCGCCATTTCTTCGTGGGGTGCGTAAAATAAAATGGTTTCCCGAATCCAGCGTGGAAAACAAATTCATTGTCTTCGCCTTTCCACTTGTCGCCGACTTCTTCACGCTCTTTTTCCCAAATCGCTCGATACGCTCTAAGTTCGTTCATGTACCACTCAGGCATATCGACAATGGCTTTCGAGCCTTCCGTCTTCGGGCCGCTAACGTGAGCGATGCCTTTACGCATGATTGAAATGCTTACTGCAACCCGAATAGCATTCTGATCTAAGAGCACATCGGGCCATTGTAAAGCGGTCAGCTCTCCGCGCCTAAATCCTCCGACAATGGCGCCCACAAAATATAAACGCCACTTTAGCGGCAGGTGACTATAAATTTTGTTGATCACATTTTGGGTCTCATCCTCGTCGTAAAATCTCTCAGCCCCTTGATTTTCACTCGGTTTCTGTACGCCGTTCATCGGGTTTTCTTTTATGAGCCCCCATTCAGCCGCGCGGCTAAATACGTTCTTGGCTACCCTATGGATGTAACGGACTGTCCCGGGAGATAGTGGTTTTTCCTTGCCGTCTTTACGGCTTCCGGCTTTTTTGATATCGCTCATCATGTTAACGAGCTTCATTGTGTTGATGGTTTGAATTTCAAAGTGTCCGATTCGAGGCAGGATATGATTTTTCAGATGACCGCAATATATTTCGTACGAGCTCGGTGACAAATTATCCTCGTCCTGGGCGTATTTCGGTTTCCATTCGTTCTCAACGAATTCTGAAAATGTCATCTTCTGCGGTTTGAGATACTCTCCCGACTCAATTTCCCGCTTAAAATCAGCGAGTTGCTCGTCCAGGTAATCTTTGAGCTTCTTCGTCGTTTTGAGAAGAGCCTTGTCCTCAACGGTAATGGTTTTGCGTCGACGATCGCGAGAGCCATCCGGTAACGTGCCGACATCGACGGTCAGCCGCCAACTTGCTTCTCCGCGTTTCTCGATGCTTCCTTTCATTGGTGCAAAAACCTCCTCTATGGAACATATGTTCGATATAAAGATATATTTAAACAGCCTTACGGCTGGAAAACGCGAAGGTTAGTAAAAAATATGGAACATCTCGTGAATGCCGCAACGAATCAAAAATTGCGACTTTGTTTCTCCAGGTTCCGGTTCATTTTCGCCGGCCAACAGATGGACGGCAAATCGATTTGCCTGGCGTTCGATCTTGTCCACCGATAAAAGTGTGTTGCTGCGCAAAAACGGTGTATTGATGCCGGGATGCAAAACATGATGACCCAGCTCATGCGCAGCTGCGAAAAGGGCGTCATCAGGATCCAAACGACTGTTGATATGAATGCACGGAATGCGATTCGTTAGCGTGTAGTAGCCCCATGTATGTTTGCC
Source organism: Cohnella algarum (assembly GCF_016937515.1). NCBI lineage: Bacteria > Bacillati > Bacillota > Bacilli > Caryophanales > Paenibacillaceae > Cohnella > Cohnella algarum. The sequence goes on along the minus strand of NZ_JAFHKM010000002.1, from coordinate 434,831 downwards.
AAGATCTTCGACCAGAACCACTATATTTCTCTGCGCTGCAATTTCAATAGGTGAGTTGGTTCCGTGGGTCTCCATCAGCTCTCGTGCTTTTATTCTCACCATGTTGTAGACGCCCCCGGAGTTAATTTCTATATTTCTTCGGAGTAAACTTCTTTTTGGCCATCTCCCTCGACATACGTAATGTGTTCTCCAGAGAGATGCGGAGCAGTTCCCGATCCTCTTCGTCCATAGGCTCGCCCATGAACGCTAAAGCAGAATCGGATTCAAGCTCGTTCATCATGGCTTCGAGTTTTCTGGCGATATCTTTATCGTCTTTGTCTGTAAGCGAGTAATACGGTTTACCATGAGGATCGTTCGAACGCCCCAGGAGATAGTCTGTTGTGGTACCAAGTATATTGGCAATCTTGTCCAAAGTTTCGGATGTAGGGATTGTTCTGCCGTTCTCGATATGGCCGACATTCGAACGTCCCATCCCCAAATGCCTGCCTATGTCGTCTTGCGTTAACCCCCGTTCTTTACGCAGTTTTTTGATCCTCGAACCGAGCGATTCCACAAAAATACCTCCCACTTCGAAAAAAAAGGGTACTTAAAATACTTGACGGTACTTTGAGTACCATTTATAATGGGAAACAGCACACAACGAATAGAGGTGATTCCCATTATAATGAGTGCTCATAAAAGAACTGAGTTGATCGCTGCCAGGGTCGCTAAAGGGTTGTCCAGACCAGAGTTAGCAACCTTAGTTGGGGTAAGCTTTGAGCACATCAAAAGCCTGGAATACGGTAGGGTTAATCCGAGTACCCCGTTAATGTTCAAACTGTGTAAGGAATTAAATTCAACTCCCGAACAGTTATTTGAGGACATTGTAGGTACTTAGGTGTATTCATGCTACCCAAAAATTAGTATAGCCTCCAATAATGGTACTGTCAATACCCATCGTTTGTGATTTATTTTTTTTGCTCTTAACGGTACTTAAAATACCGAATTGAAGGGAGCGCAAGAAATGACGGTTGAACAAACCTTTGCGGCCTTCGTCGAACAATTGCGCGAACAATTAAAGGCCGAGCTAATGAATGAGCTTCGCGCAGAGCTTCACACCGTTCCAGATCGAACCTTATCGTTTGCCGAGGCCTGCGATCACCTGAACATGTCGGACTACACGCTTCGACGGTTATGCCGCGAAAAAAGGATTCCTCACCGGGTTTACGGATCGGAAGGTTCGAAGAATCCGCGGTATCTGTTCAGCAGTCGGCGACTGGATCAATGGATTCGGGATCAGGAAGAAGCCAACTACCTTCCCAGGGGGGCTCAAACCTCATGATCGCTATCCACGCCGTCCACCGTCGCCTGGCTGAGATCGTTTACATGTCGACGGATCGCACGGGTAACACGATCATCGGCCCGGCTGAGCTCAAGCTGCTGATCCCGCTGCTCCGGCAAAACCTCGAGCTCGTCCGGCGCATGGATGAGCTGCAAAATCTGGCCTTTCAGGCGCATCTGGCCAAAGACGACGGCTGGTTGCAGGACATTTGCCGGCAAATCGACGCGCTGGAAGCAATGTGTTTATGAGCGTGCGTGAGGTGCAAAGACGATTTTGAGAGGAGGTGAACAGGAACAATGAACGCACAAATTCAACCTGAAGATTATCTTTCTTTGGTCCATCATGTCGCAAAGCGTTATGCGGGCGCAGCCAAAGCGAGAGGCGAGGATTACGACGATATCGTTTCGGCTGGCTATATCGGACTCATGCTGGCCATTCATAAATTCGATCCGGGTCGTGGGCTGGCATTCACAACATACGCCGTCCCCACGATTAATGGCCAGATCCTTCGCCATCTTCGAGATACCGGTCAGCGTATTCAGATTCCGAGGCCAACTCGAGATATTTGGTTCAAGATTAAGCGTTCCATCCTCGAAGAAGCTCCGATCGAAGAAGTTGTACGGAAGCTTGGGTACAGCCGGGATCGAATCGAAAAGGCGCTGCAAGCCGGAGAGGTAACGGTTTTGTCACTGGATTGCCCCATTTCGTACGACGGTCCCGACAACTTTCATGAGCAAATCCCCGATGATGCGGATTTTTCCGGAGCGTGGGTCGAGGAATTTCTTAATAGGCTGACGTATCAGCAACGCCGGGCTGTTAAGTACCGGATGCGGGGCGAATCGCAAACCATCATCGCCGGGCGTCTTGGTGTGACGCAAGTACAGGTAAGCCGGATCCTGACCCGCGTCGGCAAATTACTGACGGAATACCTGCGAGAGGAGGTGAAACACGGTGCAGCACGTCCTGATCGTGCCCCAGCTGCGGGCGGAATCGGTAATCGAGCCCGACCCGGAAATCGTCCGGTTGGACAAACTCCGCAAGTATTACACGCATTTTAACGTTTTTATCCGCTACAAAATTACGTTCCGGGAGTTCGTTGAAAAGGTCGATGCCGGAACCTGGAATCCGTACTTGGCATGAAAAACGACCCTTACTCGGGGTAGGAGCCGAGACGGGGCCGCGCTTCAAAAAAAATCGTATTCGACACCGCCAGTATAACACGATCGGCGGAAAAATGGGAGGGCTTCATTTTGAAAGCTACTGGTATTGTTCGTAAAATCGACGAGCTTGGCCGGATTGTCATTCCGATGGAGCTGCGTCGCACGCTGGGCATCGAAGAAAAGGATTCGCTGGAAATTTTCGTCGACGGCGAAAAAATCGTAATCCGCAAATACCAACCCGGCTGCATCCATTGCGGCAGTGTGACCAATCTCCGCACGTTCCGCGACAAGCTGATCTGTCAGGCCTGCGTAGGCGAGATCGCGGAGAGCCGATAAGCCCAAAAACCTAGCCATGAGCGAAAGGGACTTCAATCCCCATCTCGGCCATAAGGATGACGTCGTTAAGCAACATATGAGGCTCGTTCACGCGATCGCTCAAAAATTCCGCTGGGCACAAGCGGCTCACATCGACATGGATGACCTGATCAGCGAGGGAAGCATTGGATTACTAATGGCTTTCGATCGGTATGACGGCCGCGCCAAGTTCGAAGCTTACGCGGCCCCGTGGATACGTGGACAGATCCTAGACTTCATCCAACGCCGACGGACATCCGTTCGCGTGCCGCGTTCCGTTTACCGATTAATTGGCAAAATACTGCGCAATCATTTGGAAGAATGCAAGCCGTCGTTAATTGCCAGCCGGTTGTCCTGTAGCGAGGTTGAAGCGGCCCGTGCATTAAAGTGTTGGCGCGAAAATTGTGCCGTTTCCTTTGAGCAGCCGGTTGGCATTGAAGATGTTACGATCGGCGAGTTGATCGGGCAGACTCAAGACATGTCCGACTTGACCGTAAAAGAATTTCTTTCACAACTTCCGGCGGTCGAACGGACTTTTGTACAGGCTCGAATAGCAGGGGAACGAAAAGAACGGCCGATCCTTTTAAAGTTGATTCAGGATAAACTGGCAACTTATCTTGGGTTGAACGAAAGCGAGGTACATTCTATGAGCCTCGAGCTCACTCAGGAAAAATACATTGAGTTGAAGAAACGCGGAATGTCTGACGAGGTCATTTGCAAGGAGTACGACCTTGGGAGTTCAACGCTTGGACGCATGAAAAAGAAATGGGGCGTATCGGCGCAACGATTCCGGCCGGAAAAGAAAAAGACGAAACCGACACCAGCAAAGACTATGCCCGCTGCAGTTCAACCTGAAGATCAGGAGGATTGGAAAGCCAAATATCTAGAACTCTGGGCCAAAAAAAGCTCCGAGTTTGATCTCGAACAGAAGGTCATCCGCTTGGAGCAGGAAAATCGATTGCTGAAAGAAACGTTGAAATTTTATCTGTGAGGAGGGCAATCGGTGAAAGTTTTAAAGGCAGAGATCATCACGCTCAAACCAGATTGTCAAATTTGCGGGCAGCGTATGGAGGCGAAGTTCCTCCGTCGTTGGAGTGGTCGCCGGGTATGCCCGGTCTGTATCGACGACCTGACGAGAGAGGAGGATTTCGATGTCCAGTATCGAGAGGGTGGCCGAGTCGGAGCCGCGCAATCTTGAAGCGGAGTTGGCCGAAAGCGCGCGGCAAAAGCTCGTTTTGCTCGAAGCGCTAGAAATGTATGCGAATGGCTGGATTGATTCCCGGGACAATGGCGCCGCTGCCAGAATGGCGATCAAAGCTGCGAGGCGCCGTCCCCCGGCGGCCAAGGCTGAACATAACGAGATCGAAGAGACTCGCGACCTCGAAGCCGACCTCGCGATCTGCGAGGCGGCGACGCCGGGGCCGTGGGAATCGCAAGAACATGCCATGGCATCTCAAGTGGCCCATGCCGGTGTTGCCTTTCCGAACTGGATTTGCCAGTTGTGGTACAAGGACGAGGAAACGATGGAGAACCACATTAATAACTGTCGGTTCATCGCCACCGCCCGCCAAGGCTGGCCGTACGCCATCCGGCGCGCGCTGGCCGCCGAGGCCGAAGTCGATCGGCTCCGTGCGGAGCTTGAAAAATATCATACTGGTCCCTGGGACTAAGGAAGGGTTAATCGATGCACTTAAAAGAAGTGGCCGACAAGCTGGTTAGGAGGCTGAAATCGGAGGGATTCGCGGTTCAGCGATATGACGCCTTTTCCACGTCCAGCGTTTACCTCAAACTCGATTTCGGCGTTTGTAACAGCGTCCGGATCAGCGATCACGAAGGAAAAAGGCACCTGAATTATCGATACAACCTGATCCGAGGCTGCCAGAAGGCACATTCCACGATTACGCCGGAAGGTTGGAAGCGGCATTTCTTTCCGATAAGCGAGGTCGATGCGCTGATCGATCAAATTCAAGCCGACCGATACAAAAAGCTTCAAATATATGGAACGAAAGGCTATCAGGCCTTGATGGAACATAACCGCGAAAAACATCAGAACGACAATGGATTTTGGCGGAACAGCCAGATTGTTTGAATGCGGAGGTTAAACGATGAATCTGGAATTGATCAAAATGCGGCTGGCGGAGCGCCAAGCCCGGCGCGGTTATCTGATGGACGAAGAGCTGGATATCTACGAACTTGCCCTAGCGCTTGAAGGTGAGCAGGAGAAAAGCATTACGTCCTTGGTCTCGGCAGCCCATCAAAACGCCATCGACAAAGGCTGGTGGGACGAGGAGCGAAGCTTCCCGGAGATCGCGATGCTGATCGTAACGGAGATCGCAGAGGCTGTGGAGGATTACCGCGCCGGTCATAAGCCTGACGGCATTTGGTATCAGCATAAGGATGAAGGCTACTCGGTTATGCAGCTTACACCGGATTATAAGCCCTGCGGTATCCCGTCCGAGCTGGCCGACGTCGTGATTCGCGTGTTCGATTATTGCGGCCGGGCCGGGATCGACCTAGAGACGGCGATCCGCGAGAAGATGGCGTACAACGCAACGCGGCCGCGTCGGCATGGTGGAAAGGTACTATGAACGAAATCATCGTCGATAACTTTGCCGGCGGTGGTGGAGCCTCGACCGGGATCGAAATGGCGACTGGCCGGAGTGTTGATATTGCGATCAACCACGACCCCGCGGCGATCGCCATGCACGAAGCTAACCATCCGGAGACGGAACACTATTGCGAATCGGTTTGGGATGTTGATCCCCGCAAGGTCGCAGCGGGCCGTCCGGTCGGTCTGTGCTGGCTCTCCCCGGACTGCAAGCATTTTTCGAAGGCGAAAGGCGGCAAGCCCGTAGAGAAGAAGATCCGCGGGCTCGCGTGGGTGGCGCTTCGCTGGGCGGCGACGGTCCGGCCACGGGTTATCATGCTGGAAAATGTGGAGGAGTTCAAGACGTGGGGACCGCTCGTCGTCGGGCCGGACGGTAAACATTGGCCAGACCCGAAACGGAAAGGGCGGACATTTAACAGTTTCGTCAATGCCCTTCGCCGCCACGGGTACGAGGTCGAGTGGCGCGAACTGCGTGCATGCGATTATGGCGCGCCGACGATTCGGAAGCGGTTTTTCTTGGTCGCCCGCCGCGACGGCCGTCCGATTGTCTGGCCGGATCCGACGCACGGTGACCCGGAGAGCGAGTTGGTTAAATCCGGCCGGCTGCAGCCTTGGAGGACGGCGGCGGAGATCATCGACTGGTCAATCCCGTGTCCGAGTATCTTCCAGCGAGCCCGGCCGCTCGCGGAGAACACCATGCGCCGGATCGCCCGGGGATTCAGCGGTTCGTGATCGACAACCCACGGCCGTTCGTAATTAAGGTTAATCACAGCAAAGACGATGTGTTCCGCGGCCAAGAGGTCAGAGAGCCCCTGCAGACCATAACAGCCAAGAACGGATGGGGCGTTGTCGTTCCGCATGTAACGAAGTTCCGGACCGGAGCGACAGGTCATCCGATGACCGAACCCCTCCACACCATCACTTCTGGGGATGGTGCGAAACGGCCAGCGGGAGCCGCTCATACGTTAGGCATGGTAACAGCCTTCCTTGCCCAATATCACAGCGAGACGGCCGGACATGACGTTAGAGGACAGACTCTGGATCGCCCGATCCTAACGCTTGACACATCGAACCGATACGGCCTCGTGACGAGCCACTTGGTCAAACTACGCGGGACGTGTGCGGACGGCCAGCCTGTAACAGAGCCGATGCCGACCATCACGGCCGGTGGTCTGCATGTCGGCGAGGTCCGGTCGTTCCTCCTGAAATATTACGGCAGCGCAGACAATGGTCAGCAGCTGGACGAGCCGCTGCATACGGTTACGACAAAGGACCGCTTCGGCCTCGTCACGATCGAGGGGACCGAATACCAGATCGTCGACATTGGCATGCGGATGCTGGAGCCGCACGAACTGTTCGCCGCGCAGGGCTTCCCGCGATGCTACATCATCGACCGGGACGCCAACGGCAAGAGATACCCGAAGTCGGCGCAAGTCGCCCGGTGCGGAAACTCCGTGCCGCCGCCATTCGCGGAAGCGCTCGTTCGCGCGAACCTGCCGGAACTCTGCACGGGTGCGGGCCGTGCGTTGACGTTCGAACGGTACCGTGAGACGGTCGGCCAGTTGCAACTCTCAATATGAGGGGGGGATTGGATTGAGCACGAAACCGATTGTCGTCGACAAAAAGCGTCTGCATGAGCTTTTTATGTCCGGGACCCCACTGGCGGAAATTGCGAAGGAATTCGGCAGCACACTCGGGAGCATCCGGACGATGATCTACCAGGAACGGCAGCGAGATCCGTATAAGTGGCCGCATCGTATTAACCCATCCATTTCGACAGATCCGCCACTCATGATGCATTTTTATGAGTGCGACGACTGCTTCGTCTCGTTTGCAATTGAGGATTACGAAGAAGTCGACCTTTCTGTCGCGACTTGCCCGATCTGCGGCGGAGATGGTGGCCTGCAGAAAAAGGGTTACGGGCGATTTGTTCGGATGAAGGATGGACCATCATGATTTGCCTTAAAGGCGATACGGTCAAACTGAAATCCGGCGAAACTGCGGAGGTCTTGGATTCATGGGGCGTCGCTCGCTCGTGGTACAAGCTGCAGACAGACGACGGCCGAGTCGTGTACGTAATGACAGAACACATTGAATCCATCGTAAAACGGCATTTCAACAAGAAAGGAAAGGGATGGGGAGAAACATGATTAAGATCAATAGGCTTGAAATCGAGAACGTCAAGCGCGTCAAGGCGGTGAAAATCGAGCCGTCCAGCGCGGGCCTGACGGTTGTCGGCGGGAAGAACAATCAGGGTAAAACCAGCGTTCTGGACGCCATCGCCTGGGCACTCGGCGGGAACAAATACCGCCCTTCCCAGGCCCAACGGGAAGGATCGGTCGTTCCGCCGTACCTGCACCTCGTGTTGAGCAACGGCCTGATCGTCGAGCGGAAGGGCAAGAACAGCGACCTGAAGGTCATCGATCCGAACGGCCAGAAGGGTGGCCAGCAGCTCCTCGATAGCTTCGTCGAAGAGCTCGCAATCGACCTCCCGAAGTTCATGAACGCTTCCGCCAAGGAGAAGGCTGGCATCCTGCTGCGCATCATCGGTGTCGGTGATCGGCTGCACGAGCTGGAGGTCAAGGAGCAGGAGGTCTACAACCGGCGTCACGCGATCGGCCAGATCGCTGACCAAAAAGCAAAGTTTGCGAAGGAGCAGCCATACTTCCCGGACGCGCCGAAGGAGCCGATCTCCGCATCGGAGCTTATCCGGCAGCAGCAGGAGATCCTGGCCCGAAACGGTGAGAACCAGCGTAAGCGGCAGCGCGTTTCTCAGATTCAGGCTGAATTCGAACAGCAGGGCCGTGAGGTAGTCCGACTGACGGCGATGCTCAACGCCGCTCAGGAAAAGTACAGCCAACTTCAAAATGATTTGGCGATCGCCCAAAAGGACGCACTTGATCTGCACGACGAATCGACCGTGGAGCTCGAGGCCAATATCCGGCAGATCGACGAGATCAATCGGAAGGTCCGCGCGAACCTGGACAAGGACAAGGCCGAGACGGACGCAAACGAATACCGCCAGCAATACGACGTGCTGACGGCCGAGATAAATGCCGTTCGCCAGCAAAAGACGGACCTTCTGACGAACGCGAATCTGCCTCTCCCGGGCCTGTCCGTAGAGGATGGCGAGCTGATTTACAACGGCCAGCGCTGGGACAACATGAGCGGATCCGAACAGCTCCGAGTTGCGACGGCTATCGTTCGCCGGTTGAAGCCGAATTGCGGGTTTATTCTACTGGACAAACTCGAGCAGATGGATCTGGAGACGCTGCGCGAATTCGGCCAGTGGCTCGAGCAGGAGGGGCTGCAGGCGATCGCGACGCGCGTCAGCACCGGCGAGGAGTGCTCGATCATCATTGAGGACGGTTATGTCGCCGGCCAGGAAGGCGTCACATTACAACAACCACCGGGCGAGATTGACCCGGGGCCAACATGGAAAGCAGGTGAATTCTAATCATGTTCGAGGTCATCAGTGGCAAAGTTCAAAAGGCGAAAAAGGTTGTCCTGTACGGCCCCGAAGGCATCGGAAAGTCGTCGCTCGCCGCAAAATTCCCGCGGCCGATCTTTATTGATACAGAGGGGTCGACCACCGAAATGGATGTCGGGAGACTGCCCAAGCCGACGAGCTGGGAAATGCTCAAACAGCAAATCGGATGGGTCAAGCAGCAAGGTACACAACGTTTCGGGACTCTTGTCATCGACACGATCGACTGGGCTGAAATGCTCTGCGTGGAAAGTATCTGCGCAGCTCACCAGAAGACCGGAGTCGAGGACTTCGGCTACGGCAAAGGCTACATCTTCGTGGCCGAAGAGTTCGGACGCTTTCTGAATCTCCTAAGCGACGTCATCGAGGCAGGCTTCCATGTCGTGCTCGTCGCCCATTCTCAGATCGTCAAATTCGAGCAGCCGGACGAGATGGGAGCCTATGACCGGTATCAGCTCAAGTTGGGCGCTAAGACCGGTAGCCGGACGGCGGCGCTCGTCAAGGAGTGGGCGGACATGGTGCTGTTCATCAACTATAAGACGTTCTCGGTGGCCGCGGATAAGAATGGGAACAAGCATAAGGCACAGGGTGGACAGCGGACGGTGTTCGCCACGCACCATCCAGCGTGGGATGCAAAGAACCGGCAGGGGCTGCCCGACGAGTTTCCGCTGGACTATGCGCATATTGCGCATATCTTTAGCGGATCCACGCCAGCGACGCCATCCGCGACCCCGTCGTCGTCCGGCGCCGTTCCGTCCACAGCGACGCCTCCGGCGGCCGCCGAAGCGTCGACGCCGCCGCAAGAAGCACAACCGCGGATCGACACCACCGGACCGCAGTTGAGCCCGAATATTCCGCGTTCCTTGCGCGATCTGATGGAGGCAAACCAGGTCAGCGAGTTGGAGATTCAAACGGTAGTCGGAAAAAGGGGTTACTATACTGCGGATACGCCGATCGCCAACTATGATCCCGGTTTTATCGAAGGTGTTCTTGTCGGCGCTTGGCCGCAAGTGTTTGGAATGATTCAAGAAGCAAGAAAAGATTTGCCATTTTAACATCAGGAGGAATCATACGTGAATAACCAACAAGAACGCGAACTGAGCTGGGACGACACAATTGAAAAGGATGGCGGCGAGTTCGTCGTCCTTCCCGCGGGGGACTATGATTTTACGGTTACGAAATTCGAGCGCGGCCGCTTCCCGGGAAGCGAGAAGATGCCGCCGTGCAACCAAGCCAAGCTGGAGCTAACCGTCCATTCTCCCGAGCATGGCGACGTTGTCGTCTTCCATAACCTGTTCCTGCATACGAAAACGGAAGGACTGCTGTCCAACTTCTTCGCCGGCATCGGGCAAAAACGCAAGGGTGAGCCGTTGCGCATGAATTGGAACGTGGTAGTCGGCGCGCGCGGACGCCTGAAACTGGAGATTAACAAGTTTAAGGGCCGCGACGGAGAGGAGCGCACGAACAACCAAGTGAAGACGTTTTACCCGGCCGACGAAGTACGCCCAGCGAATCAGCAGCAACCGCCGTTTCCGCCGGCACAGCAAGGTGGCGGGTGGAACGCCGGACAGTTTTAAGGAGGGCCTATGAATCTCAGACCCTACCAGCAGCAAGCGCGGGAATCCATCCAAGCGCAATGGGAGAGCGGCGTCCGTCGGACGCTGCTTGTCCTCCCGACCGGTTGCGGCAAGACGATCGTCTTTTCCAAAGTCATCGAGGATCGGGTCCGATTGGGCGAGCGGTTGCTTGTCCTCGCTCACCGCGGCGAGCTGCTGGAACAGGCGGCTGACAAGCTTGAGAAGTCAACGGGCCTCAAGTGCGCGACAGAGAAGGCGGAGCAGACATCGATCGGCAGCTGGTTCCGGGTCGTCGTGGGCAGCATCCAAACGTTGATGCGCCCGAAACGTCTCGAACAGTTCGCTCCGGACCACTTCGACGCGATCATTATCGACGAGGCACACCATTGCATTTCTGACAGCTATCAGCGCGTGCTGCAGTATTTTTCCGGCGCAAAGGTGCTCGGTGTCACGGCCACGCCGGATCGCGGCGACATGCGGAACCTGGGCAGCTACTTCGAAAGCTTGGCCTACGAATACACGCTTCCGAGGGCGATCAAAGAGGGGTATCTCAGCCCGATCAAGGCGCTAACCATCCCTTTGCAATTGGACTTGTCAGCAGTCAGGCAGCAATCCGGTGACTTCGCAGCCAGTGACCTGGGCACAGCCTTGGATCCGTATCTGGAGTCCATCGCGGCCGAAATGTGGAAAGCCGCTCGGGATCGCAAGATCGTTGTGTTTCTCCCGCTCGTCAAGACAAGTCAGAAATTTACAAAAATTCTGAATTCAGTTGGGTTCCGGGCGGCTGAGGTCAATGGCGAATCACCGGACCGGGCGGAAATCCTGGCCGATTTCGACGCTGGCCGATACAATGTCCTCTGCAATTCGATGCTGCTGACGGAAGGGTGGGACTGCCCGAGCGTCGATTGTGTTGTCGTCTTGCGGCCGACGAAGGTCCGCAGCTTATACAGCCAAATGGTCGGGCGCGGTACCCGGCTGTATCCCGGCAAGACGGAGTTGCTGCTGCTTGACTTCCTGTGGCATACGGAGCGACACGAGCTTTGTCACCCGGCGCATCTCATCGCGGAGAACGAAGAGATCGCCCAGGCCATGACCAAGCAGATCGAACAAGCCGGCATTCCGCTGGACCTGGAGGCTGTCGAGAAGCAGGCGCAAGAAGATGTTGTTGCCGCTCGCGAGGAAGCGTTGGCGAAGCAGCTCGAAGAGATGAAGCGCCGGAAGCGGAAACTCGTCGATCCGCTGCAATTTGAAATGAGCATCCAGGCGGAAGACCTGTCCAGCTATGTGCCGGCATTTGGATGGGAAATGGCTCCGCCGAGCGAAAAGCAAATTCGCACGCTCGAGAAGCTAGGAATTTTCCCGGACGAGATCGACAATGCCGGTAAGGCGGCGAAACTGCTGGAACGCTTGGACAAGAGACGGCAAGAAGGTTTGACAACGCCAAAGCAAATCCGCTTCCTTGAGGGGCGTGGCTTTCAGCATGTGGGAACTTGGTCATTTGAGGCTGCTAAGCGTTTGATTGACCGAATTGCAGCTAACGGCTGGCGCGTGCCGGATGGCATCGATCCGAAGACGTATCGTGGGGAGTGAGAACATGACAACGCATGTTATCAGCCTCGGGGCAGGCGTGCAGAGTACAACCTTGTTTCTCATGGCCGGACATGGGGAGATCGGACCGAAACCGGACTTCGCGGTTTTTGCAGACACCGGTTGGGAGCCAAGGAAGGTATACCAGCATCTGAAATGGCTGAAAGGAAAGGCTGATGAATTCGGTATTCCGATCATCGAGACGAGCAAAGGAAACATCCGCGATGATCTGCTCGCTGCTGTTGAAGGCGACATCAAGTTCAAAGACACCGTTCGATTCGCAAACATCCCGTTTTTCGTGAAGAACGCGGATGGGACGGTGTCGATGATGAAGCGGCAGTGCACGAAAGAATACAAGATTGAGCAGATCGTCAAAGAGATACGCGCTCAACTCGGTTATAAACCGCGCCAACGAGTGAAAGAACAGATCACCGAATGGATCGGGATATCGACGGATGAGATTCAGCGCATCAAACCGTCCAGAACACCGTGGATTACGCACAGATGGCCATTGATTGAAATCGGGATGAGTAGGGTCGGTTGTGTGTCTTGGCTGACACGTCATGGATATCCGATACCTCCGAAGTCAAGCTGCATCGGATGTCCTTATCACGACGACCGTCTCTGGTTGGAGATCAAGCGAAACGATCTGGAAGCATGGGAAGAAGCTGTGTTTATCGACTACGAGATCCGCAAACTGAAACGGTTTCGAGGTCAAGTATTTCTGCATCGTTCATGTGTGCCACTTGACCAAGTGGATTTACAGGAAGATCAAATGGACTGGTTCGATGACGGTTTTTTGAATGAATGTGAGGGGATGTGCGGGGTTTGAACATGGAGCACAAACTTGACCTCATCACTTTGCTAGATTACATCGACCCAACCCATCTGAGCTACCAAGAATGGATCAACGTCGGCATGGCCCTCAAATACGAGGGCTATACCGCAGCAGACTGGGACAACTGGAGCAAGCGTGACCCGGGACGTTATCACCCTGGCGAGTGCTTCAAAAAGTGGACCACGTTCGAGGGATCGACAAACCCGGTAACCGGCGCGACGATCACGCAGATGGCCAAAGACGCCGGCTGGACGCCGCGGGGCGGCCGCGATGAACGGGATCACCACGAACTCGGCTGGGACGACGAGATCGCCGGCGATTATGTCGTCGTTGACCGCAATTGGATCGAAGGCAAGGAGATCCACGAGCCAGCCGTCTGGAACCCAGTGCAGCAGTTGGCCACGTACCTCGAGACGCTGTTCGAGGCGGCCGAGAACGTCGGTTATGTCGTCGATTCGTGGCAAGACGAGGATGGGAAATACAAGCCGACGAAAGGCGCATGGGACCGGACAGCCGGCGAGCTGATTCAACGCCTGAACGAATGCAACGGCGACATTGGGGCGGTCCTGGGCGACTACAACCCGGAGGCGGGCGCCTGGATCCGCTTCAATCCGCTCGACGGCAAGGGCGTCAAGAACGAAAACGTGACCGAATTCCGTTATGCGCTCGTCGAGTCCGACACGATGGACATCGAGAAGCAGCACGCCATCATGCGGGAGCTGGAGCTGCCGATCGCCGTCCTTGTCTATAGCGGCGGGAAGAGTCTCCACGCCATCGTGCGTATCGAGGCGCCCAACTATGACGAATACCGCAAGCGTGTCGACTATCTGTACAACGTCTGTAACCGCAACGGGATCACCATTGACAAGCAGAACCGCAATCCATCGCGACTGTCGCGCATGCCTGGTGTCGTGCGGAACGGCAAGAAGCAGTTCATCGTTGACCGTAATATCGGAAAGGCGAGCTGGGCGGAATGGCACGAGTGGATCGAGGGAGTCAACGACGATCTCCCGGATCCGGAAAGCCTGACCGACACCTGGGACAACATGCCGGAGCTGGCGCCGCCGCTCATCGAGGGCGTGCTGCGGCAGGGTCATAAAATGCTCATGGCCGGGCCATCGAAGGCTGGCAAGTCGTTCGCGCTGATTGAGCTTTCCATCGCCATCGCAGAGGGTGTCAAATGGCTGGCGTGGCAATGCACACAGGGCAAGGTCCTCTACGTCAATCTCGAGCTGGACCGGGCCAGCGCGCTGCATCGCTTCAAGGACGTATACCGGGCGCTTGGGCTGCCGCCGCGGAACATCGCCAATATCGATATCTGGAACCTACGCGGCAAGTCTGTCCCGATGGACAAACTGGCGCCGAAGCTGATCCGGCGTGCGGCCAAGAAGGGGTACATTGCCGTCATCATCGACCCGATTTACAAGGTGCTGACTGGCGACGAGAACAGTGCCGACCAGATGGCCCACTTTACGAACCAGTTTGACAAGATCGCGACCGAGTTGGGCGCGTCGGTCATTTACTGCCACCATCACAGCAAGGGCGCCCAGGGCGGTAAGAAGTCGATGGACCGGGCCAGCGGCAGCGGCGTCTTCGCCCGGGATCCGGACGCGCTGATCGACCTCGTCGAGCTCGAGGTGACAGAGGCGCTGCTCAAGCAGGAAGAAAACAAGGCGATTTGCGCCGTGTACAAGCGCTACTTCCAGCAGCACAACCCGCAATATTTGGAACAATCGGTGTCGCAGGACGACGAGCTCAGCGCAAAGGCGATGGAGGAGCATGCACGGCGGGCGATCTACAACACGGAGCAGGCGGCCGCCCAGGAGGAGATTCAGCGCGTCCTGGAGGCGGTGCGCAATCGTTCTGCATGGCGTGTAGAGGGCACACTGCGGGAGTATGCCAAATTCAGGCCAGTCAATATGTGGTTCGCCTATCCAGTCCACCGCGTGGACGACGTCGGCAGCCTGAAAGACATCGAGCCGGAGGGAGAGGCGCCGGCGTGGCAACGGGCAGCCGGCAAGCGGAAGGAGAAGGCGAAGGAGCAGCGCCGAAGTAAGGCCGAGGAGTTCGAAGACGCGGTGGCGAACTGCAATATGGGCGAGCCGCCGACCGTAAAGGACCTGCAAGACTGGTTCTCGTCGACAGGCAAGGAAGTTCCTGAACGGACAATTCGAAGCTGGGTCTCAAAATACGGTTTCAAAATCGACCGAAACAACGGAAATGTCATTGTCAAGTCGGACGATGACAACGGCAACGATCATGATTGATGCCGATTGCCGATGTATTGCCGAACGGCAACGAACATGATCAACGTACATGATGCCGAGCGGCAACAATCATACTTTTTATGGTTATTGCCGAACGGCGAGCACCATAAAATCATGGTCATTGCCGCAAAAACATCGGTGGTTCATCGCCTTATATTATATAAAAATATAACGCGCGCCCGTAGTAATTATGTTTATGACTATGTAAGTCTGTAAGACTGAGAGAAGGTTGCCGCCGCAGGAGAGCGGCAACCCCTTCTCAGCACAACAGTCTCCCGCGCGAGAAAGAGAGAGGAAGAAAAAAATGGCGAAGAAATACGATAACAAATATTGGGAAAATGAACCAGCCGAAACTATCAAGTTTGGAACGTACTTCATGCGATGCTTTGATAAGGCCGGAAAATTGCAATTCGGTGTGTGGTACAAGAGCAAGAACACGGGTAACGAAGTGTTTCAAGTCAAGTTCGTCCTCGATCGCAAGGAATTATTCAGCAGCGATGAAGCCCCCAGCTATCTCCGACAGTTGGTCTATGACTGGGAAGAGATGCTCGAAGGTGAACGCGATGACGACTGAATTCTTCATGCCCATGAAGCCGCCGACCGCGACGCATCAAGAAAAGCAGGTTTCATGCCAGAACGGCAAACCGATCTTCTACGAGCCCGACGACCTGAAGGCGGCCCGGGCGAAGCTGACAACTCACCTCGGGAAGCATGTGCCGGCGAAAAAATACACGGGAGCGCTGCGGGTGATCGTCAAATGGCTGTTCCCCATCCCGGAGGGTAGCAATCATTACGACGGCGAGTGGAAGACAACGAAGCCCGACACGCACAATCTGAACAAGCTGCCGTTCGATATCATGACCGATTTGGGATTCTGGAAGGATGACGCCATCGTCGCCAGCGAGATCATCGAGAAGTTCTGGGCCAAGCTGCCGGGCATCTACGTCAGGATCGAGGAGCTGTAGGCGATGGACTACAAGGCGTTCTTTGCGGACGTGCTGGCGTGGATCGGTGAGGCCAATGTGGCGGCCACACGGCACGGGATGGAAAGCGCGGAGTTTTGGGCGTGGGTGGCGGATTCCGCCGGGCACATATGCCGGAAATATCAGGACCATCGGCTGGCGATCAAGCAAATGATCATGATGACCGAATGGCTCGAGGAAGTATACAACCAGAGGAGGAGTTCTCGTGGAAATTCGAATTGAAATTGCGCATTCGGACGGCAAGGACCGTCTTCGGCTTTTTGACCCGACGGAGGATGTCCAGAAGTACACGGTCGCCGCATTTTTTGGCTATTGCCGGGAGATGAACGGGCCAGGACCGCTGCAGGCAGGACAGCGGATGGAGCCTGAACGTCCGGAATGGTACGAGACCGGAATCAAGTACAAGAACGGTGTTGCATATTACCGAACCCGATACTGGTGCCAGAATCCCGGGTGCAAGCATCAAGGCAACCAGTATATCAAGCTGACGGACACAACGACGGAGTGCCACGAGTGCGGAAATGTTCTACAGGTGCGGCCAGCCGCCGGTATTGTTGGTTCTGACGGGGTGCCGGAACAGGACCGGTTCGGCAATTTTTTCCGAGCGGATAAGCCCGCGGAAGGCGGCGTATAACGCGCGAACGTGCAAGGCTACAAGATCAATCAGCGAGGTGGACAACGATGAACGAACAGCAGGCGATTGATCGTTTGACCCAATATCGGCAAAAGCAAGCCCGTCTTCGGGTGCTGTCGAAATACAGCGTCGGCGCCGGCATTACCGTCAGCCGGCTTAATGAGGACGATCACCTGCAGGAGCTGCATCGGAAGCTGCGGCGCTTGCCAAGCTATCTGTACCTGTCGAGCCGCGAGCAGCGGTTGGAGACGACGGCACACGCATATCTGACCAAGTACCCGGCGGGGACCCGGGCGCAGCTGGCGGCCGTGCCGAACCGCGGAGCTGATCCGGATGACGACGAGGAGCTGCGGCAGATTCGCGAGGCGATCCGCAAGGTGATCGCGGCCCGCGGTTGGGATCTGCGGGATGATATCGACGATGTGCTTGAACGGGTGGCCGAGTTTCAGGACCTCAAAGCGGAAATCGCGCACATAGATTCTGTTTTAGAAGCCCTCGAAGCATACAAGCCGGAGTACGCTACCCTTTTGCGGTCAGTCTATGTTGACGGTAAGAGTGCCGGTGAACTCCGGAACGAAATGAATGTCTCCGTCCGCACATTTTGGAGGCGGATGAGCGAGGCCGAAAGGGAGTATAAACTACTGGCACGATGATGGCACAAAGTTGGCACGGACGAGTGCTTTTCAGCCGTGTCAACCCATGCTAAAATGGTACTGTGCCAAAGTGTAGAGGTCGCCAATGCGGGCGGCCTCTTTGTATTTTGGCTGTCATGCGAGGAGGTGGGAGTTCGGAACCCATTAGATCGCGCGCGTGACTTGCCGCTATCCCGTGCGCCGCGGGGTGGCGGCTTTGTTAAACAACAAAAAACCCCGAGCGTGCTTCGCTACGGGGCTTTTCGACCGATGCTTTCGGATTTGCCCCTATTCTATCATACATTGGCGAAAGATGGAAGATGCTGTATGATAGAGTCGGGAGGGATGATAATGACCCAATACATGGAACTACTTGAAGAGTATAAGCAAGTAATAGACGTTTACGAAATCGTCGGGGAGTGGGAAGTTTGGATCGGTTACCAACGCGTGAAGATAAAAGTCAAAAAAGATAAGCGCGGCGGATATGTATCCTCAACAAGTCATTTCTACCATGGGTCAACACAAGCCGGTCCCTATATTTCTTCGCGAAACGACGGATCGACCATCGAAGAAGCATTGCGTAGTGCAATGAGTCAACTACTGTCGTTCTATAAAACCGATGACGCCAAGGCTGAATGGGTCGTGAACGAATCGTACTAAGCACCTTCGGGTGCTTTTTATTTTGCCCGGAAGGAGGCGATGCGGGTGCCAATGACAACGAGACAGCGCCGTTCATTTGAGCATGCTTTGATTCATAAGCTCAATGCGCTTAGAAAGCTTGGTCGATATGTCGGCATGTATGGAAACCTTCGAAGGCCAGCGCAACTGACAGACGAAGCAAAGGCATTATGCCTTCGGTGCGTTGAAATCATTCGGGACGAAAACGCCCATTTCATCCAGAAGATGGCGTGCGCATCGCTGTTAGATTACTTCTTACCGGAATGGCGCGAGATTGTCGGATACCGTATTCTGGGTCAAGTGGTTGATCGGAACAGTTCCGAGGTTCGAGCTTGGCGGAAACGGGTGCTTCGGCGGGATGGCCATCGATGTGTTTTATGCGGATCTACAGAGAACTTGGAGGCGCATCATTTGGCATCCTGGGCTGAGTTCCCCGAGTTAAGGATCGTTGATGAAAACGGGATGACGTTGTGTAACGATTGTCATGCTGATCAGCATGTCGAGAATCGGCACTTGATCCTTCGCCGGCCCAATCGGACAGCAAAACAAACATAACGCTGGAGGTGGTGATCATGCGACATGGAGGCGGTGCATAAGTCGGCCGAACAGGACTATTTGTCCGGGATGAAATATAAGGACATCGCGAAGAAATACGGCGTTACGATTAACACGGTCAAGTCGTGGAAACAGCGGCAAGGATGGAACCGCACTGGGGGTGCACACTCGAATAAAAGTGTGCACACAAAACGTACGGGTGCACCCGACGGAAACCGAAACGCAGCAGGGAATCGAGGCGGGGCCGCGCCAAAGGGAAACAGCAATGCCGTGACGCATGGCTTTTTCCGCAAGCACTTGCCTGCGGACGCCCTGGCAATCGCCGAGGGCTTGACAATGCGTAGCCCGATAGACATCCTCTGGGAGAACATTGTAATCCAGTACACGGCTATCGTCCGGGCGCAGCAGATCATGTATGTTAAAGACCGGGACGACAAGACGATTGAACGCGTCGAATATAAGGACGGCAATGTTATCGGCGAGAAGTGGGAAGTGCAGCAGGCTTGGGATAAGCAGGCGACTTTCCTGCAAGCGCAGAGCCGGGCGATGGCTACCTTGCAAGGGCTGATTCGGCAATACGATGAGCTATGCCGAAGCGATTTGGCCACCGAAGAACAGCGTTTGCGTCTCCAGAAGCTGCAGGCCGAGGTCAAGGCGCTCACAAATGACGACGATAAGACGCAGGATGACGGCTTTATCGAGGCGTTGAGAGGCAAAGCGGCCGAGGTTTGGAACACTGAAAACACGGAAACGGATGATAGCGAAAACGAGAGCTAGAACGAGCATTTGCGAGTTCGGCTTTTTTGTGTTTGTCTCCGTTTTTCGTAATGTTCCACGGAAGTGAAATGATCGATATCGGCCATTTTCGGCCGATTTTCAAGTTTTGATTGCAAGACATGTTCACAAAATACCGGATTATGTACAAATGTCCGTGCAAGGAGGGCGTTGGGTATGGCGAATCGGACGATCCGGAGAATTAAACCGACCTTCCGATGGCAGCCGTTCAGCGCCAAACAGTTCCAAGTGCTTACTTGGTGGATGCCGGAAAGCCCGCATCATGACAAGGATGCACTGATCTGCGACGGCTCGGTGCGCGCCGGGAAAACCGCGTCAATGTCGTTCAGTTTTATCGTATGGGCGATGGAGACGTTTAACGGGCAGCAGCTTGGGATGGCCGGCAAGACGATCGGCGCGCTTCGCCGTAACGTCATTGGGCCGCTGAAGCAAATGCTCATCGGCAGAGGATACCAGGTCGAAGATCACCGCTCGGAGAACTTCCTGACGGTCATCCGGGGCGGTAAGATCAACGACTTTTATCTTTTTGGCGGAAAGGACGAACGTTCTCAGGATCTCATCCAAGGGATCACGCTGGCTGGCATGTTTTTCGACGAGGTCGCGCTGATGCCAAAAAGCTTCGTCAATCAGGCGACGGCGCGGTGTTCGGTGGACGGGGCGAAGCTTTGGTTCAACTGTAACCCTGCAGGGCCCTACCACTGGTTCAAGCTCGAATGGCTCGACCAGCTCCGCCAGAAGCACGCCTTGCATCTCCATTTCACGATGGACGACAATCCGTCGCTATCGGAGCGCGTGAAAGAACGCTACCGGCGGATGTACAGCGGGATCTTCTTCAAGCGATACATCCTCGGGTTGTGGGTGATGGCAGAGGGCCTAATTTACGACATGTTCGACCCAGAAGTTGGCGGCAAGCATGTCGTACGGACAGAGGATCGGCCCTACCAGCAATACTATGTGAGCTGCGACTACGGTACACAAAACCCGATGACGTTCGGACTCTGGGGCCTGCACAAGGGCGTCTGGTACAAGGTCAAGGAGTATCATTACGACGGCCGAGCCAAAAGCCGCCAAAAGACGGACGAGGAATACTGCGACGATTTGATCGAGTTTGTTGGGAAGCTGTCGGTTCGGGGTGTGATCATTGACCCCTCGGCGGCTTCTTTCATTACGGCGGTCAAAAAGCGCGGCGGGCTGCGGGTAATCAAGGCCGACAACGACGTGATCAACGGGATCCGGGACGTCGCTTCCTCGCTCGTCGAGGGTCTGATCAAATACAACGACTGCTGCCAGGAGACGTTTCGCGAATATTCGTCCTACGTTTGGGACGAGAAGGCCGCACAGCGCGGCGAGGACAAGCCGGTCAAGGATAACGACCACCAGATGGACGGCGATCGCTATTTCGTTCGCAGCGTTGTCAAACGTAAGCGCGGCGTCTACTTCCCGGATGCCAAATAGGAAGGAGGGAGAAACATGTTGTTTTGGCCCGGACAGGAACAGCAGGAGATTGAAGAAATCATCATCCGCGGCGCTAAAACGGCTGCGACGATCGAGCAGATCATGCAGCTCGAAATCGGCGAGTGGCAAAATTCCGACAAACGAAAATGGATGGAGATCGGAGTCCGCTACTATCGCAACAAGCCGGACATTTTGGACCGGCACCGGAAGACGATCGGCGAGTCGGGCGCCCGTGAGATCGCGACGAATCTCGCGGACAACCGGCTGGCGAACGGTTTTACGCGCAAGCTGGTCGACCAAAAGGTTGGATATTTGCTCGGGAAGCCGATGAGTATCCAGGCGGACAACGAGGGGTATCTCGAAAAGCTGAACGAAATATTCGACAGCGCCATGATGCGGCGTCTGCAGTCTACCGGGAAAGCGGCAATCAATTCCGGAATCGCGTGGTGGCATCCCTATTATGACGATTCCGGGCGGCTGTTGTTTAAGCTGATGAACAGCTTGGAAATCATCCCGCTTTGGGCGGACGAGGCGCATACAATCCTGGACGCCGTCATTCGCGATTACGAGGTTACCGTTTACGAGGGGTTGCAGCGCAAGACGGTCCGCAAAGTCGAATGGTGGGACACAAGCGGCGTCCGCCGTTACGTTGCGGACGGGACAGGCTTTATTCCTGACGTTGAGGCCGGCGCAGTTGGAGCGCACTTTACCGTCGTCAAGGACGGAAAGGAACAAGGTATGAACTGGGAACGCGTCCCGTTTATCGCCTGGAAGTACAACGAGGAGGAGCAGCCACTCGTTGAATTGATTAAAACCCTCGTCGACGACTACGACCGGAATAAGTCGGACAACTCGAACAACCTGGAGGACCTGCCGAACAGCATTTACGTCGTTGAAAATTACGACGGCACGGATGCGGCGGAATTCCGGAAAAATATTTCGCGGTACCGGGTTGCTTTTGTTTCTGATGACGGCGGGGTCGACTCGATCAACATTGAGATCGACACCGAGGCGTACAAAAACCATCAGGAGCAAAACCGGAAGGATATTTACGAGTTTGGCCGCGGAGTGGACACGCAGGGCGTGGATATTGGCAGCGCGCCTTCTGGGGTGGCACTCCGCTTTCTGTATTCTGACCTGGACATGGACGCATCGCTCATGGAGACTGAGTTTCAGGCGTCACTCGAGCAGGTGCGCTGGTTTATCGACGCGCATTTGTACAACACGACCGGCATCGATTACAGCGGCGAAGAAGTCGAGTTTATCTTTAACCGTGACATGCCGATCGACGAATCCGCTATTATCACGGCAATTAAAGATAGCGTCGGCATCCTTTCGGACGAGACGCTCGTCGCGCAGCATCCGTGGGTTAAGGATGTGCTGGCCGAACTGGATCGGATTAAGGAACAGCGCGAGGAGGAGCAGAGGAATTACGGCGGCCTCCCTCCCAATACGCCGCCTGAGGGAGGCCCACCGGCGCCCGGGGCTGACAGCGGATGAGGTCGGAAGCATACTGGGCAAAGCGGATGGACGATCTCAACGAGGCGATGCTGGCCAAGGGCGAGGAGTACATCCGGACGCAGAACGAGGAGTACGAAAAGGCCCTCGCGAAGATCCAGAAGCAGACCGAGACCTGGTACGCACGGCTCGCCAAGAACAACAACGTCAGCATGGCCGAGGCCCGCAAGCTCCTCAAGGCCAACGAGCTCCGTGAATTTAAATGGACCGTCGAGGAGTACATCAAGGCCGGTCGCGAGAACGCGGTCGACCAGCGGTGGATGAAAGAGCTTGAGAACGCCAGCGCCAAAGTGCACATCACCCGGCTGGAGGAGTTGCAGACTCATCTCCGGAACGAGATCGAGCAATTGGCGGCCAAGCGGCAGAAGGGCACGACGGCCACCTTGGGTGACATCTACAAGGACAGCTATTACCGGTCCATATATGAGCTGCAGAAGGGTGCTGGCGTTGGCTCCTCGTTTGCAGCGCTGGATGACCGCCAGATCGACAAGGTGCTCGCCAAGCCGTGGGCACCGGACGGTAGCAACTTCTCGGCCCGGATCTGGGCGGACCGGACGAAACTGGTCGCCGAGCTGCAGAAGATCCTGACGCAGGACCTGATCCGCGGCGAGCCGTCGGACCGGGTGATTTCCGATTTTGCCGATCGCATGGGCGTGCACCGGCGCGATGCCGAGCGTCTCATCCGTACGGAGTCCGCTTATTTTTCCGGGCAATCTCGGCTCGACGCGTACAAGGAGTTGGGCGTCGAACGATACAAATTCGTCGCGACGCTCGACAAACGCACCTCGGATCAATGCCGCCGGATGGACGGCGAGGTCATTCCGGTCAGCGAAGCGCAGGCGGGGGTCAATTACCCGCCGCTGCATGTGTACTGCCGCTCGACGACAATCCCGTATTACGAGGACGCGGCACCCGGCGAGCGCGCGGCGCGGGACGGCGGCGGCAAGACATACATGGTGCCCGGCAATATGACGTACGCGGAGTGGGAGCGGAAGCACGCGCCGCGGAACGCAAGCGATGCGCCGGATCCGGAAACGCCGAAGCCGGTCACTCCGCCGCAGGTACGCCAGGCCGAACCGTTCTCCCCAGCCAAAACGCTCGATGAGGCTGAGGAGTACGCCAAACGGGAGTTGGGTTTCGAAGAAGTCAACTATACGGGGATGCACTTGGATAGCGCGAATGACATTAACAGAGCCATCGGTATCGCGCTTACTGAGTTTCCTGGACTCAAAGGTTTCACGAAAAAATTATCTGTGTCAAATACAGAAGAATTTGTGGCGCAGGCAGGTTTGTATGCCGTTGGAAACACCGTGGAGTCCAGGTTGGAAGTGTCCGTGTATTACTACAATCCGGCTGATATCGGTGATATAATCAAGGCATCCGTTGATTCACAGCATTGGCCGCCCGGATCTAATCCTCTTTCAGTGATCATCCATGAGTTCGGCCATTTAGCCGAATATGCGCACGCCTTGCAGCTGTTAGGGGTGTGGCCAGGCACCGATATGGATGCAGACGAGATACGGATCGCATTTACCCGGATTAACCGTAACGTTCTTTCGCTCGAAATTGTCGCGGAGGCCCTGCAGGCCCTTGGTCTTCCAAACACAGAAGAGATCATCCGGCAGTATCTCAGCGGCTACGCGACGGTAATGGCAGCGGAAACGTTGGCCGAGGCAGTCGCAGAAGCAGTCGGGACCGACAATCCCCGGGCGCTGGCTCGGGAAATCTTACGTATTCTGAAGCGTAAATTTCAGGAGGTGAGGCTGTGACGTTGCCCGTCGTACCAATGGAGCTGATGCCGTGGGTCTACTTCGGAAAAGGAACGGTCCATATCAAGCCCGACGCACCGGAGGAGTTCCTTCCGGCATACGAAAAGTTCCGCGAACTAATTGAGAAACAGACCCGTGAGAAGTTACAATTGCCGAAGCCGTAAGCACTCCCGCACAAGCGAGGGTGCTTTTTTGTTGGCCAAAAAGTGAGGTGATGATGAATTTGTCAGCTCAACGCTATCAGAAGCTCCTTTATGTTGATGCGATCCAATTTCAAGGAGCGGACGCAGCCCATATCGCCGAGATCATTGCATTCACGGGCTTATCGATATCGATCGATTACTCGTCGAGCGGTGCGGTTACGTTGCGTGTGATCCGCGGGACGTACGATGTCGTCGTTGCAGGTGTCGGAGATTATCTGGTCAAAGACGATACAGGCAAGCTGACCAAGATGATCGAAGCCGAATTCTCGGCGGAATATCAACCTTTGGTGGAAAGCGGTGAGGGCGCGGAGTGATTCCCGGGCCTTTTTCTTTTGCCCTGTCGCATGGCTCTAAACTAGGCGTACTCGCCGGCCGGAGTATAGCGGCCGACTCCCGTAGCTGGAGAGCAGCTATAAAAATCTATGGAGGCTGATGATAGATGGATTGGCTGAAGGAGCTTTTGAAAAAGCTGGGCGTCGCGGAATCTGAGGTGGACAAGATCGACACCGAAGTGGCCAAGGAGCTGCCGAAGCACTTTGTGCCCAAGACGCAGTACAACGATGTCGTCGATGCCCGCAAGAAAGCTGAGAAAGAAGTGTCCGACCGGGACAAACAGCTCGAGGATCTGAAGAAGTCCAGCGGCGACGCCGAGTCGCTGAAGCAGCAGATCGAAAAGCTGCAGGGTGAGAACAAGACGGCGAAGGAGAAATACGAGGCCGAAGTCAAGGACCTGCGCCTGAACACCGCGCTCAAGCTGGCGCTCGCCGGCAAAGCGCACGATCCGGATATCGTTGCCGGCTTGATCGACAAAACGAAAATCGAGCTGGACGACGCCGGCAATGTGAAGGCGGGGCTTGACGATCAACTGAAGGGCTTGCAGAAGGACAAGGCTTTTTTGTTTGTCCCGGAAGGCAACGACAAAGGCAGCTCGTTCCAATTCCGCGGGGCGAAGCCTCCGGAAGGCGGCAACCCCAGCGGCGGCGGTGGCGGGAAAGACGATGCTGCTGAGTTTGGCAAGCGGATCGCCGATTTTGCCAAACAAAACGCGGCCACCGCTGATGCGCAAAAATCTTATTTTGGAGGCTGATCTCACATGAGCAAGTTTGTGCAAACGGACTACGGCAACCGGAAACAGATCCTCAAGTTCCCGGACCATTACGTCAACCTGGCCATCACGGTTAGCGACGCCGGCGTGACGGCGGGCCCGGACGGCAAAAAGATCGTCCCGGCGGGCACGATCATGGGCGGCGGTGTTATCAATGACCCGACGGTGTTGGCCGTCAAGTCCAACGACGCGAACGCGGAGGGCGTGCTTTTCAACGACGTTGACGTGACGTTCGGACCGGCGCCGGGCGCGCTGCTGATTCACGGGTTTATCGATCGGGCCAAGCTGCCGGAAGCGCCGACGGCTGATGCTGTTGCCGCGCTCAATCAAATCAAGTTTATCGCCTAATCGGCGGGAAGGAGACTGACAACATGCCTAATATTTTTGACCTGATCAACGCCCGGGCAATCGCCTCGTATGTGACCACCAACCCGAGCAACCAAATCCCGTACCTGGGCGCGACGCTGTTCCCGGCGCGCAAGAAGCTGGGCCTTGACCTGGCTTGGATCAAAGGCTCCCGCGGGCTGCCGGTAGCGCTCCGGCCGTCGGCATTCGACGCCAAAGCGACGCTGCGGGACCGCATCGGGATCTCGAAGATTGAGACGGAGATGCCGTTCTTCCGCGAAGCGATGCGTATTGGGGAAAAGGATCGACAAGACCTGCTGCGTCTTATGGAGAGCAGCAACGACCAGTATGTCATGCCGCTGATCACGCAAATCTTCGATGATGCGGCAAACCTCGTCAACGGCGCGCAGGTCATCCCGGAGCGGATGATCATGCAGCTGCTCTCGACCGGGAAAATCGAAATCACGGACAACCGGCAGGATTATGACTATGACTACCACTTCGCGCAGTCGCACATGGAGACGCTGACGGGTACCGCTGTATGGACGGATCCGGACAGCACGCCGATCGAGGATATCCAGCGCTGGAAACGGATTATTAACGGGGACACGGGGGCAACGCTGGCCCGGGCGATCTGCACGGAAAAGACGTGGGGCTATCTGATGCAGCATCCGTCGATCCGTCTCGACATGAATCCGATCGGCGGCCAAAACATCATCATGACCGATGCGCTGCTGCACGAGTACCTGCGGAACAAGCTTCAAATTTCGGTTGCGGTGTACAACAAAATGTACGCCCTGCAGGACGGTAGCACGCATCAATTCTTCCCGGATGACTTCTTCACCCTCATTCCGGCCGGCAACCTGGGCAATACGTGGTACGGCACGACGCCGGAAGAAGCTGACCTGATGGCCGGCGCGACGGCGGCCGAGGTGCAGATCGTCAATACGGGCGTTGCGATCACGACGATCAAGGAGCCTCATCCGGTCAATGTGGAAACGATCGTTTCCGAAATCGTGCTTCCGTCGTTCGAAACGATGGACACGGTATTTATCGCCAAAGTGGCATAAGAGGGGTGTCGCCCCTCTATTTTTCCGAAAGGAGCGATCAATATGGCACCAAGAGGCAATAAGGAAGCGGCAACTGCCACCTCCGAACAGCTGGGGCAAGCCCCCGAGGCAGGCGAACAAACGACTCAGCAGCCGCCGGCGCAACCGCCTGAGGCGAAGCAGCCGGAGACCGTAAAGGCGGTTTTCGTCGTGTACTGCAAGCATAACCGTACCCGATACCAGGCCGGACAGATCGTGGAGCTGGCCCCGGCCGTATTCGATGAGCTGAAGCGTGCAAAAGTCGTCAGGGCGGCGGAGGTGGGCTGATGTCGCGTTTTTGGGACGATGATGAAAAGCGTTGGAGGTACGTGCGTAAAAGCAAACCGCTGCCGATGACGGGCAACGGCGGAGCCGTAACGATCCCGGACGGCAGCATTACAACGGCGAAGCTCGCGGATGGCTCCGTCACGACGGCGAAGCTCGCTTCTGGTACCAAGGCGCCGTCTGCGGCAACAGCGGACGCCGCGCCGTGGGCAGGAATTACCGGGAAGCCCAGCACTTTTCCGCCAACAATCGGTTCAACGTCGTTGACGGCCAAGGCGGGCAACTGGACGCCGGCGGCCGCTGACATTTCCGATGCGAGCGTGGTCGGCCGATCCGTATTGACCGCAGCCGACGCAGCCGCTGCTCGCACCGCAATCGGTGCCGGCACGAGTAGCCAGAACCTGACCGCCTTGACCGCAACCGAGGCGACTGCCGGGACGGCGACGACAGCCCGGGCCATCACGGCCGCTGTGCTGGCCGGGGCAATCAACGAGCGCACTAAAAACAAGGCCGAGATCACAGCATTGACGCCGATCGCGGACCCTAATGCTGCTGAGCTCTCCACTGTGGCCACGTTACTCAACGCTGTGGTCGCGGCGCTCAAGGCATAAGGAGGGATGGCCGTGCAATATTGGGACGAGGACAAAAAACAGTTCGTTTACGTTTCCCAAAGCAATCCGCTCCCCGTCGAATACGTCGAACCAGCGGAGGAAGCGCAAGCGGAAGGCGGCGAGGGCGAATGATCGACGCTGCGGACGTATGGCCGATCGTTAAGATCCGGCTTGGGGCAATCTCCGATGAGAAGAAAAACCTTGTCGGCACGTACATCATGGAGATCGGGGAGCGGATCAAGCACTGGTGCAACATCTCCACCATCCCCGATGGACTCCTTTATGTCTGGGCCTCGATGACGGTCGATGCGGTTCGAGTGGATCAGCCGAATGACGAGGAGATCGCCGGCTCGGTCGGCGGGGGCGGCGTGAACGTCAAGATCGGCGACACTTCCGTCTCCGGCGGGGGCGGATCCGGTGGCGGCCTGTCCAACACGGCGAAAAAGGCGATCGATGATGTCGTGTTCAACTATCGGTTCGACCTGCATCGGTACCGCCGAATGAGGTGGAGCCGATGATCAACATCAGGCGGCACCGCCGGGAAATCGAACGGTTTTACACGGATCGGATGACGCTTTATCGGTACGAGCCCGTCAAGGACCCGGTGACCAAATCGACGATGCAGATCCCCCAAATCATCTTAGCAGATCAGCCTTGCCGGATCTCGCAGACCGGTCTCGGCAAAAACGGCCAGACCGAGGCGCAGAACGACATCCAGTACGAAACCAAGTTATTCGTGGCGCCGGAGGTGGAGATCCGGCAGGGTGACCTCTTGGAAGTGACGCGGGAAGCCGTGACGCGCCGGTACGAAGCCGGTGAACCCTTTCCGTACTCGACTCATCAGGAGGTCAGCCTGCAGCGCAAGGAGTGGGCCTGATGCTCGATACAATCAAACCGGTTAATCAGGAGATCACCCTGCGAGTCCATTTTGTCGGCGGCGAATCGTTTACCCAGTACCTGTCGGTGGACGATGCAGAGGTGATACAAAACTTCATGGACTGGTTCCGGCGCCCCGGGAAAGATCAGGTTTGGGCATGGCACGTTGTCCATGATGCCGAGATCCACATGATGCATCATCGGCACATCATCGCCGTGGACATTGAGGGATACGTCGAGCCGGAGGGCCGGCCGTCCCGTTGGTACGAGCGCTGGCTCGATCGACTCCGGATGAGGTGGCTGTGATGCCCAGATGGGGGCGATTTGAATTCGACGAGCTGCGAAAACTCGGGTCCAATCTGAAAGAGTTGGAGCGTGCGCTGCCGGGCTTTATCGAAGAGTGCGTGCGGGAGATCGCGGGCCGTCTGCTCGCCAAAGTCGTGCCGCGGACTCCGGTCGATACCGGGGAGCTGCGGCGGAGATGGACGATCGGGCAAATCCGGAAGACTCCCGACGGCTATGAGGTCGAGGTCATCAATCCGGTCGAGTATTCGCTTTACCGGGAATACGGGCACCGGACGGCCAATCATATGGGATGGGTCGAAGGCAGTTTTATGCTGACGATCTCCAATCAGGAGCTTGAGCGGGAACTGCCGGCCCTGATGGAAAAAAGGCTCGAAAAGTTTTTGAAGAAATTTCTGGGGTGACGCCATGCAGGTGACGATCAACGATGTGATTTACGCCGTCAACGCCGCCCTTGACACCGCGTTCCCGGACATCCCGATTGCAAACGAGGAGATCAAGCAAAACCTTGATCCGCCTCGTTTTTTTGTGCGCTTGTTGGAGCCTGCCCATACACAGGAGCTGGGGCGCCGGTACCGCCGCGACATGCCGTTCGTGGTCCGGTACTTCTCGCCGGAGCGCGCCAACGAGGACATGTACGACAAGGCCGAGCGGCTCACGTCAGCCCTCGAGTGGATCACAATCGGCGGGCGCCCGTGGCCGGCGCGGGGCATGCACTTTGAAATCGTGGATGAGGTGCTTCATTTCTTCTTTTCTCTTTCATTCATCGTTTGGATAAGGGAACCGGAAGCTCCGAAGATGCAGGAATTGATACAGGAGGTGTACGTCTTTGAGCTCGAGGAAGACTGAAAAGCCGGCCATGCCCGCGGCGGCCGCGGAATCCTTACCGGTTACGCCGCCGGAACCGGCATATACCAAGGCGCAGTTTCTGGCGGCGCGCAAGTACACGCCGGCGCAGCGGGATATCTTCGTCGCGGTGCTGGAGGATGGCAAGACCTACACGGACGCCGAGGCCGACAAGGCTCTGCAGGCGTACCTGAAAAGGAGAGTGTTGTAAGTGAGTGGAGGAACATGGACGGCGCAAAATAAAGTGCGCACGGGCGTTTACATCAATTTCAAGAGCCGACCGCAGCCGCTCGGATCGCTGGGCGAGCGCGGCATCGTCGCATTCCCGGCCCCGCTGCCGTGGGGCGACCCCGCCAAGGTGATCGTGATCGAGGCGTCCGAATACATGGACAAGTCGCTCGAGCTGATCGGCTTCCGGGCGACCGATGCGAGGATCCGGCACGTTTCGGCGGCCGTGAGCCATGCCCGCACGGTGCTGTTGTTCCGGCTTGGCGGGACCGGGGCCGCCAAAGCGACCGCGTCGGTGGATACGCTGACCGCGACGGCCAAATGGGGCGGGACGCGTGGGAACGATCTGCAGGTTGCGGTGCAGGTCAATATTGACGATTCCAGCAAGTATGATGTCGTGACATACCTAGAAGGCGAGGAGGTCGATCGGCAGACGGTCGCCGAGATTGAAGAGCTTCAGCCTTCGGCGTTTATCGATTGGTCCGGCAGCGGCGCCCCTGCGGTCACGGCCGGCGTACCGCTCACGGGCGGAACCGAGGGAACGGCCAGCGGCGCCGACTTTTCCGCCGCTCTCAGCGCGTTTGAGGCGTACCAGTTTAACGTGCTGGGCGTCCCGCTTACGGATGCCACGAGCAAGCAGCTCGCCGCGGCGTACGTGCGCCGGCAGCGTGAAGAAGAAGGGAAGAAGGTTCAAGCGGTCCTGGTCGATTACCCGACGGCCGATTATGAGGGCGTCATCAGCCTGCGTAACGGGATCGTCACGACGGACGGACTTAACGTTCCTCCCGAGTTTATCCTCTGGGAGATCGCGGCGATGGAGGCGGCCGCAGACGTCAACCAATCGCTGACGTATACGGCCATTCCCAACGCGGTCGATGCGTTCCCGCGCCTCACCAACAGCGAGACGATCGCCGCGCTCCAAAACGGCGAGCTGGTGATTACGGCCGTCAACGGTACTGCGGTGATCGAGCAGGACATCAATACGCTGACCAGCTTCACACCGGACCGAGGCCGACCGTTCAGCAAAAACCGCGTCGTTCGCGTGCTTGACAGCATTGCCAACGACGTCAAGCGCATCTTCGAGACGTTTTACGTCGGCAAGGTCGGCAACGACGATGACGGACGCGCGCTGCTCGAGGCGGAGATCGTCAACTACTTGCTGGCTCTGCAGGGGGCCGGCGCGATCCAAAACTTCGACAGCCAGAGCGACATCTCCGTCGCCCAGGGGATCGACGCCGATGCCGTCGTTATCGAGCTGTCGATCCAGCCGGTCGACAGCATCGAGAAAATTTACATGACCGTCGAGATCGTGTAATCACCAGCTCGGAGGGATGATAATGCGGAGTGACTTT
This sequence comes from Cohnella algarum, assembly GCF_016937515.1. Classification (NCBI taxonomy): domain Bacteria; kingdom Bacillati; phylum Bacillota; class Bacilli; order Caryophanales; family Paenibacillaceae; genus Cohnella; species Cohnella algarum. The sequence goes on along the minus strand of NZ_JAFHKM010000002.1, from coordinate 403,371 downwards.
GCTGACCTCACCGGTATGAAATTTGGTAAACTGACGGTACTCCAATACCATGGTAAGAATAAGCACAATCAGCCAATGTGGGATTGCCGATGCGAATGCGGGAATAAAAAAGTCATCAGGGGAATGGGGAAAATATATGCTCAATCATGCGGCTGTCTCCAACGTGAGGCAGCCTCTTTAATTGGAAAAGGGGCCATGTTCAAGCACGGAGATGCGTCCGCAAAATTGTACCGAGTGTGGGCGGCAATGAAATCCCGCTGCCAGAATCCTAAAACAGCCGCATATAAGGACTACGGCGGTAGAGGTATTCGAGTTTGTGCAGAATGGGATGATTACGAATCTTTTAAAGAATGGGCATTGCAGACCGGATATGATGGGCAACTGACTCTGGAAAGAAAAAATGTGAATGGAAACTACGCCCCGGATAATTGCAAGTGGATTTCTATTGCTGATCAACAAAGCAATAGAAGGAATAACATTCGAGTTGAAGTGAATGGGGAGTTGATCACTTTAGCCGAGTTGTCGAGACGTACGGGAATACTGGATAAGACTCTGTACAGTCGATATAAAAGGGGTTGTCGTTCCTTCAAAGAGTTAACCGCCGGGCTAACCGCCGTATAAACAAAGGAGGGATTCTCTCATGGCTTTTTTCCGGGAAAGCGACGCAATCAGCGGCAAGCACGCCAAAGCCTATGCCACGATCGACGGCCAAGTCGAGGAGCTGTTTTACGCTCGATCGCTCGAAGCAACGATCGAGAAAAACAAAGTCGACGTACCGATCCTCGGCAAAACCAACACGCCGCAGCGCTCGGCCGGATGGTCGGGCAGCGGCACGCTGACGGTCTATTACGTCACATCGAAATTCCGGCAGCTCATGCGCCAGTACATTCAGACTGGGCAGGATTTTTGGTTTGATCTGATGGTCACCAACGAGCAGCCCGGCAGCTCGACGGGCAAGCAGACCGTTTTCCTCAAAAACTGCAACCTCGACAGCGTCATCGCGGCGCGGTTCGATGCAACGTCGGACGACATGCTAGAGGAAGAAATGCCGTTTACATTCAGCGATTACGACATTAAAGATCAGTTCAATACCATTACGGGCGCTTAATAGGCGCCCTTTTTCAGGAGGAATAAGATCATGTCCAGCTCTCTTCAGGATTTCCTTAACGCCAACCCGGTCGACAACCTGACGGAGGAAGTCGTCGTCTCCCCGCGCTTCAAGGACCAGGACGGTAACCCTTTGAAATTCCGGATCAAGGCCATGACGAATAAGGTGTTCGACGATCTTCGCAAGCGCCATACGCGAGTCAAAGGGCGCAAATCGGAGTTCGACGCGGGTGCCTTTAACCTTTCCGTCGTGATTGGCCACACGTTGGAGCCGTCGTTCAAAGACGCGGCGAGCCTGCAAAAGTTGGGGTGCGATACGCCGGAGGAATACGTCGAGCGCGTTCTTCTCGCCGGCGAGGTTACGACGCTTGTCAACGAAATTCAAAAGCTCAGCGGCTTCGACATCGACATGGCTGACCTGGTCGAAGAAGCAAAAAACTGATCCGGGAGGGCGACGCGGAGGCGAATTACGCCTACTACGCCCTCCATAAGTTTCACAAATGGCCAAACGAATTTTTTTCTCTCCCGCGCGAAGAACGGGCGTTTGTCATGGCGGCCATCGACGAACGGGTCGAAGCGGAGAAAAAGTTAAGCAAAAAATAGCCGCGGAGGGAGGAGCATAGATGCCGACCATATCCACCACGTTGCGGATGATGGATTCCATGTCGGGAACGATAGACCGCATCAACGAACGCATGGATAGGCTGATCGCCTCCGCGGAGCGCGTTAACCGCGTGATGGGGGGCACGGGCGCAAGAGGACCATCCGTTCCCGCGGCTCCGGTACCTGACCCGAGCAATCAGGTGATTGATATTGGAGCAACAAGCAGCGTCGATCAGGTCAATCCGCAGAACCGAGTGCTGACCTCGTGGGGCGATTTGGCGAGGATGATTGATTTGACAACGAATCGCGTGGATAAATTTACATCATCCATCGCTCGTCTCAATCAAACGATGCGGAATCGTACACCGAGCACAACGGCACACGGAGCGACCGGTACAGGGGGAAGCAGCACGGCGTTAACCGTACCTGCGAACACTGTCCATAACCAGCAGAGGATGTTGCAGCTCAATCAGCAGGTTGTCCGCGTCACGCAGGTCATCAACAACAATTACGTGCAGATCAATCAGACCCTCAACCAGACCAATCATCACCTTAGCCAGGCGGCCAACCAGCAGAGCCGCATCAACCAGAATGTACGCTCCGGAAGAAGTGCGCTGAGCGGCTGGGTCGAAACGCTCGGATCGATCTATTTTGCCTTCGAACTGATCGGCATGGCGGTACGCGGATTCCAAGCCGCGACGCAGGTCAGCGACGATTTTATCAACTCGCTCGCCCGGATCGAGCTCATCAACGACGGGTTGCAGACCACCAAGGAGCTGCAGCAAGACATCTTCGAGGCTGCCGACCGTGCCCGCGGAAGCTACAGCGACATGGCGGGCGTAATCGGACGGATGGGGACACTCGCCCGGGATGCTTTTCGAAGCAACGAGGAGCTCGTCGCGTTTGCGGAGCTCATGCAAAAATCATTCCGGGTCAGCGGGGCGTCCACGATGGAGCAGCAGGCCGGCATGTACCAGCTCTCGCAAGCGATGGCCGCGGGCCGGTTGCAGGGCGACGAGTTTCGATCGATCATGGAAAACGCCCCCATGCTCGCCCAGGCGATTGCTGATTTTACGGGCAAGTCGATGGGGGATCTCAAGGAGATGTCGGCGGAAGGGACGATCACGGCTGACATCATCAAAGGGGCCATGTTTTCGGCGGCTGACGACATCAACGCAAAGCTGGAAACGATGCCGAAGACCTTCGGGGATGTCGCCAATGAAATCGGTAATTCCGCCTTGCAGGAATTCGGCCCGGTCATCGAGCGGATTAATAGCATGCTCAATAGCCCAACTGGCCAGCAGTTTGTGGCCGGGATTAAATCGGCGTTCGGCACGGCAGCGGACGCGGCGAACTGGCTCCTGACTGCGGCGTCCAACGTTTACGGTTTTATGTCGACCAACTGGCCGACGATTGAGCCTATTTTGTGGGGGATCACCGCGGCGATGTTGGCCTGGTTGATTATGACGCAGCGTCAAGCGATCATGCAGGGCGTGCTGGCCGTGCAATCCGGCATCACGACCGCGGCTACCTTTGCACAGACGGCCGCCGTGTTTGGCCTGCGTACTGCGTGGCTGGGGCTTAACGCAGCTCAGCGTGCCAACGTGATGGTGTTTTTGATCACGGTCATCGCGGGGCTCATCGTTTGGCTCATCAAGTTGTGGCAGACCAACGATCAATTCGCGGCCGGGCTCATGAGGGTCTGGAATACGATTCTCAATTTCTTTGACCAGGTTCCGATCTTTTTTCAAATCGTCGGCAACGGAATCATTAATGCTTTTCTATGGGCAAAAGCAGAGTCGTTGCAGATTATGGAGGATCTCGTCAACGGGGTCATCGACGGCATTAACTGGCTGATTGAGAAGCTTAACACGATTCCGGGCGTCGAATTAAAGGCCGTCGAATCGTTAGGATTCGCGGCGAAGGCAGCAGCTGAGGCTGAAGCCATTAAGCAGGCCGGCGAAGAGAAGGTTGCCGAAATGCGCGCGAGCGCGGCCCAAAAAGCCGCCGAACGGGAATTGAAGGTACAGGACATGCTGGACAACCGCGCAGCTAAACGTGCAAGGGAAGAGGCGGAGAAGGCCGCAAGAGAAGCCGCGGAAGAGGATTCGAAATACGATTTCGACAAATTCGCCAAAAACGTGGGATCGATTGATTCGGTCGGCAAAGTGGGCGAGGTCGGCAAGATCAAGGACACCGTCGACATTTCCAGCGAGGACCTCAAGGTCATGCGGGATTTGGCGGAGATGCAGGCGATTCAAAATTTTGTCACGCTGACGCCGACGCTCGAGGTCACGACCGGCCCGATCACCCAAGATGTCGACGTCGACGATATGATCGCGCAGCTCGAGCGCAGGATGTCACAGGAAATCGAGTCGACCGCGCGGACCGTGTACGGGCTTTGACGCAACCCTCTCACGATTTTTCGCGTATAATCCGATATATGGTAAAGCAAACCAAATCGTGGGAGGGTGTGCATTTTGAAAAAAGCAATTTCATCGATACTTGCGGCTCTCGTCTTGTTGGTCGCGCTGCCGTTCACCTCGTCAGCTGCCGGCAAGACTCATATTTTTATTGATGGCATCCCGATCAGCGGAGATGCGATCACCAAGAGCGGCACCATCTACTTACCGTTTCGCGCCCTGTTTGAAAGCATGGCGCTGGACGTTGGATACGATCCGGCCAGCCGGACGGTCACCGGCAAAGGGGATGGCGTGAGCGTCGCCTTAACCGTGGGGAGCAAGACCGCCACGGTCAACGGAAAATCGACAACCCTCAGCGCGGCCCCGTTTGCGCAAAACGGATCGACGTACGTTCCCCTCCGATTCGTCGGGGAATCGACGGGCCGGTTGGTAACCTGGACGAAAGAAGTCAACCTCGTGCAGGTGATCAGCTCGGACTTTCAAGGGCTCACGTATACGTTCGACGGCGGCGCTTATTTGACGCTCAAGCCGGATGGAACGATTGAAGCAAGCAGTGGGTTTATCAAGGAAGGGAACGTATATTTCCGGGATATTTCCGACCCCGGGAAAACGAGCGACGTCAGCTCGCCCGGCTCCGGATTACCGCAGGGCGGGATCCTGGGCCCGGACACGGAATTTGTTGAGGAGGAAGTGCCCGGGTACAAAGGATATCCGGACTCGGCGGATATCACGTATCAGATGGCCGTCGCCGAAGGGCGTGACGAGCTGCCCCCATTGCTGAGCGAGGGGTGGATATCGGTTAGTATGCTGTCAGAGATTGAAGATGTATATTACGGAGGCATTTCAACCATTCCCGGTAAAATGGTTTTCAGCAACGAAAACCTCATGAACTTAACTATTTACAAGGAAATAACTTTACCAGAAGAATTCAATGAGACACGTGATGGTGACTTTGAAATAGATGGCATTCGAATTAAGAAATATTATGGCAATGTATTTTTCAATATAAGTGACCTTCAAAGAGAAGGAATTATCTCGAAATGAACAGGCGCCCCGAAAGGGGCGCTTTCATTTTGGATAGGAGGGAAAAACGTGGAAGAGGAAACAAAGCCGTTTTCGATGTATATCAGTTGGAACAATAACGAAGAGGGATGGCCGTTTCCCATTCTTCCGGGAAAAGTAACTATTAAACGAGAAGGGTCAGGAAAGGAATACCGGATCATCGGAACCGGGCCTATTCAGACGATCGAAAAGCCGAAATTGGCAGAAATCAGTTTTGAAAGTTTCTTCCCCGGTAACAGTTACCCCTTTATCAACCCCAAACACTTTCAAACGGATGGAAAGCCTGACGCACATCGATACGTTTACTACATTAACAAATGGATGCACAGCGGATATCCAGTCCGCTTTTCATACATTGGTAGCAACATAAACGACGACAAAACAAAAATCTGGCTCCCGATGACGATCGAATCGTTCGAACGCTGGGAGCAGGGCGGCTCCCCGGGCGACATCTTTTATTCGCTCAAGCTCAAGGAATACGTCTTTTTTGCCCCGGCGCGGGCGCGTCCGGTGCAACAGCCGGATGGCACGACGAAGCTGGTTAAGGAGCAAGCGCAGGCGTGGGACCCCCGCGTCCCCCAGGCTACGTACACGCTCAAGCCCGGGGATACGCTACTGAAGGTCGCCCGGCTGCAGCTTGGCGACTCCGGCCGCTGGCGGGAGATCCAGCAGCTCAACAACATTACCGACTCGGAGCTCAAGCGGCTGCAGCCGGGGCGGGTCCTGCAGATGCCGGCAAGAAGAACATAATGAGAGGAGACGGTAAGGATGGATGAACAGCGCATAAGGAAGATTGTTCGGGAGGAATTGGTCATCAATAAGAAGGTCGATGTTGACGAAATGATCGGTCAGATTGATCGGAGGGTGACGCGGGAAGTTTCTCAGACATTAATTCTAAACGATAGGAGTCGACCATTCATGGATGATTACGAAAAATCGGTTGTGCAATATGAAATTATCGAGGTTCTGACCAAGTATGAAGCGACCATCAGAGAAGCCGAGGACATCCTTGAGCGTGTAAAGGAAGAGCTCAAGCACGCTCGGCTTCAATCTGGAAAGACTATTTCCGCGAAACTGTAATTTCTTTTTTGCCATCATCGATCACGATCGTGATGTCGGATGTGCGAATCACGATGTTACTCGGGTTGTCTGATATTTCAGCAACATCGCCGCGTTCATCACGAATAAGATGCCGCCTCCCATCTTCCGAAGTGAAGAATTCGGCTCGATTGAAAGAGACATTCCAATCTTTGATTTTTGCCACAGTGACACCTCCCTCTTTGTCGATAAGTAAAGTTTGGACAACTACCATAATTCGACATTTATGAGGGAAGTCCTTCCAGAAGGAGGAACGAACGTGTTCGAGGTTATTCTCGACAACCGAAACGGCATACTGTGGGACATCACGCAGCTGGTCGCCGAATCGTCCTGGCGCACGTCGCGCGTCGGAAAGGCGGGCGTGCTGGATTTATCGATCGTCCGCGGCCCCGCCTATCAGGAGCAGCTCGTCGTTAACAACGGCGATGTCGTTCGGGTTCGGATGGACGGGGATCTGCTGTTCGTGGGAAACGTGTTTGTGATCGAGGAATCAGACGACCGCGAACTAAAGATCACCGCGTACGATCAGATCCGGTACTTGATGGAGACCGACACGTACGTCAAAACCAACGTCACGGCGACGGAGGTCATCCGGGACAACACGAGCGCCGTCGACCTGAACGTCGGCGATTTGGTTGACACTGTGCACCGAATCCCTCGTTTCCTCCAGGACGGCCAGAAACGAATCGACATCATCTGTTCTGCGCTCGACGAGACGCTAATGGCGACGGGGCGGCTGTACGTCTTTTACGACGACGCGGGCGCGCTTACGTTGCGGGATGTCGAAAACCTGACGGTTGACCTGATCTTGGGGGATGGCAGCCTCGTTTACGGGTACAATCTCAAGCGCGATATCGACAGCGACACCTACAACCGGATTAAGTTGGTCAGGGACAACGAGGAGACTGGCAACCGGGACGTCTACATCACGCAAGACAGCGCCACGATCGCGCGCTGGGGCCGCCTGCAATATTACCAAAAGGTAGACGATGGCCTCAATGAGGCGCAGATCAATCAGATCATGGCGCGGTTTATCGCTTTAAAAAATCGCGAGCAGGTACGCTTTACGCTGGAGGCTCTCGGGTACCCCGGGGTGCGCGCGGGTGTGAAGCTGCAGGTGACGATTGAGGAGCTTGGCATCAATCAATATTACCTGGTCGACGAATGCACGCACCGGTTTAAGGGGGACGAGCATACCATGCAGCTCGAAATGAAGGTGTACGGCAATGAGCCTCACTGATGTGATGAAGCAGATTGCCTCGAATGTAAATCAAGCGTCTCAGCCCGCCACGGTCATGTATGGCGTCGTAACCCAAACAAGTCCGCTCGAGGTAACCGTTGACCAACGGTTGCCTTTGTCAGCGGACTTTTTAATTGTCCCGGAGCACATGACGGCCTACTCGGTCACCGTGGACGGCCAAACGGTGGAAATCCGCCGCGGAATCGAGGAGGGGGACCGGCTCGTCCTGCTGCGATCGATGGGGGCCGAGATTACGTCATTCTGGGGAGGTTGCCATGAGCATATTGCCAGCAGGGGCCACGCCGGTAACGGAGGACACGGTCCAAACGAGCCATACGTACCGGATCGATTTCGACAAGGGGCGGATCGCGGGCATGACCGACGGGGTTGATGCCGTCAAGCAGGCGGTGTACAAAATCGTCGACACCGAGCGATTCGCATTCTTGATTTACAATGACTCGTACGGCCGAATTCGCGGGCCGGCGAGCGAAATTCAGAATCTCGTCACCGATGCGCTGCTTCAGGACGACCGGATTACGGCCGTCGAGGATTTTGAGGTTACCATCGGGGCCGGCGACACGGCCGTCGTTACTTTTACGGTTGTTACGATTTTTGGCTCGATCCGAGTAGAAAGGAGCACGAGCGTCAATGTATGAGACTTTGACCTACGAAGTGATTTTGCAGCGGATGCTGGATCGCGTGCGGCCGGACGTCGACAAGCGGCAGGGCAGCCTGATTTACGACGCCCTGGCGCCCGCCGCGGCTGAGCTTGCCCAGATGTACATCGATTTGGACATTAACCGCAATTTGTCCTTCGCGGATACGGCTTCCGGCGACGAGTTGGCGCGCCGGACCGCGGAGTTCGGCGTCAACCGCCGGGCCGCAACGTCCGCGATCCGGAAAGGCGTGTTCTACGGCAACAACAATGTCCCCGTCAATGTGCCGATCGGCAGCCGGTACGGCATATCGGGCATCAACTATACGGTCGCCGAGCAGATCGCCACCGGCGAGTTTTCGCTCCGGTGCGAGACGGCCGGGACCATCGGCAACCAATACTTCGGGGCGATGCTGCCGATCGAATACGTGGCCGGGCTCGTCCGGGCCGAGCTGACCGACGTCCTGGTGCCGGGGGAGGATCAAGAGCCGGACGCGGAGCTGCGCCAACGATACTATGAGGCGGTCAACGAGCCTCGGTTTGGCGGCAACGTCTCCGACTACCGGCAGACGATCAACGAGATCGACGGCGTCGGCGGCACAAAAGTCTTCCCTGTTTGGCAAGGCGGCGGCACGGTCAAATGCACGATCATCGCCGCGGATTGGAACGAGCCGTCACAGGCGCTGATCGACGAGGTTCAAACCATTGTGGACCCGACGGAAAACAGCGGGGAGGGGCTCGGGACGGCGCCGATTGGCCATCGGGTCACGATCACCGGCGTGCAGGCGCTCACCGTCAATGTCGTCACGACCGTGACGCTGGCCAGCGGCACGACGGTGGGACAGGTGCAGGGGCCGATCGAGGACGCCATTGGCGCGTACCTGCTCGGGCTTCGGCGAAGCTGGGCGAATGAGACGGAGCTGGTCGCGCGCGTAGCGCAGATCGACGCGGCGATCTTGACGGTGCCCGGCGTCATCGATGTTAGGGACACGGCGCTCAACGGTGCCCCGGCTAACCTGACGTTCGGGGCTGAAGAAATGCCCGCGCTGGGGACGGTGACCGTCAATGTCTGATCGCATTTTGCAGTATTTGCCGGCGTACTATCGCGGCATCCTGGATGTCGTGGAGTTGGCCGAAACAGAGGATATCGAGCTGGATTTGATGGCCGCTGCCGTGCAGCGGCTTTTTGACGACCAGTTTGTCGAGACATCCGACCTGCTGGCGATCAAGCGGCGGGAGGCGATGCTGGGCATTCAAGCGGACCCAACGACGGAGACGCTTGAATTTCGTAAAAAGCGGATCCTCAACCGATACCAAACCAAGCCGCCGTTTACGATCCGCTGGCTGCAGCAGCAGCTCGACCAACTTGTCGGCCAAGGGATGACGATCGTCTCCGTCGACGTGGAGGAATTCGTCCTCTACGTCACGACAAATATCGAGAACGCCAATATCTTTCATGAGGTCCTGCATACGATCCAGACGGTCAAGCCGGCCAACCTGATCTATCAGCAAAACACGTCCTTGCTGGATGTAATCGGGCTTGAGGAGCACATCAGCCGACAGACCATCACCTGGAATTACAAGCTGGACGGATCATGGGATCTCGGCGAGGAACCTTATTCGACGCTTGGAACGGAGGAGCAGATCACATGATCACGCAATCGTTTTTAATGGATGTCGCCGAGTACGTTGACGGTCGGATCGCGAAGGTGGTCATCAACGGGACCTACGTCATCACCGAGTTCGAGGCGAAGGACGTGGCCGAAAACACCGTCGCGCTGAATTACATCGTGCCGGTCGCGGACGTCTCGCTGATCACGACGATCGAGCTCATGGACGCGGCCGACAACGTGATCAGCTCCGCGAACGTCAACGTGCCGATTACAACGGACACGCTGATGCTGCAAAACATCGAAGTCAAGGAGGTCACGAGCTGATGGCAAAAACAAACTGGACGATGGGCGACACCGTCAAGCCGGAGGACATGAACCAGATCGGCCAAGAGATTAACGATAACGCGGAGAGCCTGGAAAACCATATTGGCGCCGGCGGAGCCGCCCACGCGGCAGCGACAACATCGTCCGCAGGCTTCATGAGCGCTGCCGACAAAGGGAAGCTCGACGGGATCACCTCGGGCGCCGGCAGCGCGGGGTCGGCTACGGATGCGGTCATTGGCAACCGGACGGTCTCGGACACGACCGCGCCGACCGGGAACACTGGGACGCTGACCAGTCTACTGAGCTGGCTGGCCTACATGATCAAGGCGATCACAGGCAAAAGCAACTGGCGGACGGCTCCGGCCACGACGTTGGAGGCGGCCAAGGGGCATATGGATACGACGACCGGAGCGCATGGCGCGACGGCAGCGGCGACGTCCAACACGATTATGCAGCGCGACGCTTCCGGCCGGGCCAAGGTGGCAGCTCCGGCCGCGACGGACGACATCGCGCGCAAAGCAGAAGTTGATGCAGTGCAGGCGGCCTTAGATGCGCGTACGAACCAAGACGTAAGAACGATGGCAAGCCCGACGTTTGCTAGAATCATGACTAATGCCGGAACAAGCGGATCAGGGTCACAACACCTGGGCTTGCATTCTGGCGAACAAATTAGGTTCAATATTGGCCTTAATGGCATCGAAAACGGCGATAATTCCGGTTCTAACTTTTCGATTTGGTCATACAACGATGACGGATCGTACAGGGCGATGCCGTTTACCATCAACAGGAACACTGGGGCCGTAACCTTCTCCGGTCCAGTGTCGGCGAACTCGGTAAGAGCGGCGACGTTCCGTGAGCTTAGTTCGTTCTATTTCGAAAAGTACGTCGGGCGTGGAACTCACACCACGGATCAGACCAATAAGAAGTTCGACCTTTATTGGACAGGCGGCATTCAAGGATATATAGACGTCGAGGTTACAAGCGCGTGGAATACCGGGAATCTGACCGGTAGGGTGGTTAAGCGTATTGTTGTTGCGACCTCGGGGGCTTCTACCATCGCTTACCAAGGCTCGCGTTACGTGGAAGCGCTCGGAGCAGCCCGTCTCTATATATCCATTGGGGATGTAGAATATGACACGGCAAATTCCCGATGGAGAATTAAGATAGGTATATCCAACATAACCACAAACAGTCCGATCGATGTTCATGTCAGAGGGTACGCTAATGGTTCGGGAGGGCAGCAAAACCTTCTCGGTTCTCAACTCAGCCCCGTCTATACGACGGATTCGACTGCACTCCCGGAGGCGAATATCTTCCTGCCGGGGGAGCCTACGGTGAATACTGCCTCGCCCGGAAGCGACTCCCAACAAATCGCAAATACAGCGTACGTAACGGGAGAGGTGGGGGCCCGTTCGGCGTTATTAACGACCAACAAAAACTCGCTCGTCAGCGCTGTGAACGAGGTTGCCATGAAGTCGATCGGGTATGGCACGACGGCCGGGACCGGGACGGCCTACACGGTGTCTCTCAGCCCGGCTCCCACGGAACTCACGATGGGCATGAGGATATCGGTTAAGCTCAATGCGGCCAACGGTGCAAACCCGACGATCAACGTCAACAGCCTCGGGGCCAAGGCGATTCGGCGGGTAGACGGTACCGCGCCGCCGTCAGGATTCCTCAAGTCGGGCGGCGTTTATACGCTGGTCTACGATGGCACAAATTTTATCTTGCAGGGTGAAGGGGGTGAGTATGGCACGGCAGTAGCTGCTGACGTACTGGCCGGGAAAACGATCGGCACCCAGAACGGACTTGTGACAGGCACGATGCCGAACAATGGTTCCCTGTCCTTCACGCCCGGTCCGAACGCTCAGTCCATCCCAGCGGGATACACGAGTGGTGGTACGGTTGCTGGGGTTAGTAATCTGGCTGCGGGCAATATCAAAGCAGGGGTGACGGTCGGAGGGGTCGCAGGCACATTCACGAGTGACGGGAATGTTGGCGCGGGCGACATACTGAACGGCAGGGTCGGCTACACAAACGGACAGAGGATCGTCGGCAACCTCACCTCCCTGAGGCAGAGTGGATCGTCGGGGGTGCCGAATGCCACTATCAGGGTATATGGGTTCTCCAATTACCCTGGTAGCTATGTGTACGACTCCTATTATATCGAGGGTAATGTCCGTACTGACATAGGACTTCCGAGGTTGATCGTTGGCTATTGTAATCACCCCAACGGCTGGCTATACAACGTCGTCTATTCATCTGGTATATCAATGGGAACTACTTTGCCCAACACGAGCGGACTTTCCTATGGCCAGATAGCATTTTGTACCAAAACCGCGAGGGACACCGGGACTTTCGGGACGTCGATGCATTTCTCCGGTCCTTTTGCAGATGATGGTATATTGGGAGGTCCTACCCCGTTCCGGATACCGGTTGGCACATGGTCGGAACTGGTCGGACAGACATTCACATGGTACGCATTTTGGTAATGGCTCCGCGATACGCGGGGCCTTATTTATTGGGGGTGCGAGGGTGGATTATTCAATCATCGGGGCAATAGTTTCAGCGGTGGCAGCCATAAGCGGCATCATCATCGGGTGGCTTGGGCGATCCCGATCAGTTCGGCAGGACACGGTCGCAGAAGCGAGTCAGGATGCCCGTTTAATGCTCGACATGGAGTACATCAAGCGGGGTGTTGACGACGTGCGGCTGGAACAGCGGGCTCAGGGACAGCGCTTCGACCAACTGGCCGAACGCGTGACGCGGGTTGAGGAGTCGACAAAGCAAGCACATAAGCGAATCGATAAATTGGAGGCGGATGCGTAATGCCTGAAAATCAGCTTTTCACTTGGAGCGCCCTGGGCACGATGGCCGGGGCGTCTGTTTTTGTCTATTTCGTCGTACAGTACACCAAGGGGCTCGTCGATCGGTTTGTCAGCTGGCTGCCGACGGACCTGTACGCGGTCATCGTGGCATGGCTGGTGCTGACGTTGGCCCAGCTCGCCGTGGACAGCTCGAGCGCGGGAGACTGGCGCGTCTACGCGCTGGCGGTGGCCAACGCCTTCCTGGTTGCGGCGGCCGCCGGCCAGATGCAGAACAAAGCGCTGAACCCACCGGGGGCGTCGGCCGCCGACACGCAAGCGGACAAGCGCGAATATGATAAACAGGGGGATGGTGTCAATGGCTAAGACGATCGTAATTGACGCTGGCCACGGCGGGCGGGATCCCGGCGCCGTCGGAAACGGCTTGCAGGAAAAAGACATCACGTTACGGATCGCGCAGCTCGCGGCCGGCAAACTCGAGCGCTACGATGGCGCCCGCGTGCTGCTGACGCGTTCGATGGATACGTTTTTGGAGCTGTCTGAGCGGACCAGCTTTGCAAACCGCGCGAAGGCCGATGCGCTCGTCTCCGTCCACGTCAACGCTGGGGGAGGGGCTGGCGGCTTCGAATCCTTCGTTTATACAGGCGCGAGCGCGGCGTCGGCTGCGTTTCAAAATGTTCTGCACCGGGAAATCTGGCAGCGAATCAACCGGCTCGGCGTCGAGCGGGACCGCGGCCAGAAACGAGCAAACCTGCACATGTGCCGGGAATCCAATATGCCGGCCGTTTTGATCGAGTGCCTTTTCATCGATGTGGCAGCCGACGCCGCCAAGCTCCGGCGGGAGGACGTCCTGGACGCCTTCGCCGACGGGATCGTCGCGGGCATGGCGGCTTACCTCGGATTGCAGCTCAAGCAGGCGGCGGCCGCCGACGTCCCGGTCATCGTCAACGACAAGCTGGCCGGCCACGGCCGGGTGATCGACGGCCATGTCTATTTGCCGCTTCGCCAGCTCGGCGACGCCCTCGGCAAACCGGTCCACTGGGACAATGAGGCTAAGCTGCCGTATGTCGACGGCAAAGCTGTTGAGACGTTCTCCGTCGTCGACGGCATGACGTTCGTCGGTGTACGCGCGGCGGGGGAACTGCTGGGGGCCGAAGTGTACTGGCACGGCGGGGTTAAAAAAGTCTTCATTTATCAATAATAATCAGCCCGGGGGCTTCGGCTCTCGGGCTTTTATTTGTCAAACGAATGCCACTGATATATGAGTTAGATTGTACGAGGTGCCAATATTGGGGACTTTGACCTACAAGGATGTTCTATAAATTTTTGCTGTGGGAATAAAAAATTAATCAATAAAGACAAATTACGACAACATTCGACATTACGTTGGTGTATTATGGAATCAAATTAGTTTTAACCTCTTGTTTTGATCTAACCAGAATATCCTTATTTAATTTGGGTAATGAATGTAGCAATCCAAATTTAAGGAGTGGTGAGATCATGGGAGTCATTATAGATTTTAAAAGAAGGGTGAGGAAAATGGTCACCATTCACGATGTGGCAAAAACGTTCTTAAACATGGAATCAATGTCTCCAAAAAAACTTCAGAAGCTTTGCTTCTACGCTTACTCTTGGTACCTATACTATTTCGAAAAACCACTCTTTGACAATAGGTTTCAGGCATGGGTGCATGGGCCAGTTGATCCGAGCCTTTACCACACTTACAAAGAATTTGGGTGGTCGGCTATCCCACGTGAGGCTACCGTCCCAAATGTAATAACAAATGATGCAGAGGTATATGAATTCCTTGAATCGCTTTACGAATCTTACGGCCACTTGGATGCTGATGAACTTGAAGCCTTAACTCATGATCAAATTCCTTGGAAAAGGGCAAGAGCTGGTCTTCAACCTTTCCAAGCATCAAATTCACCGATTAAAGATAAGGATATTATTGAACAGGTTAGGATGGAATTGGGAAATGCCTAATCCTAAAAGGGAGCACAAAGGATTTTCTATACCTAGACCGGAGGCCCCTTCTAAAAAGATGGGGTCTTTATTTTCAGAATCAGCTCAAAAGACATTGAACAGATACGCTGAAGAAAATGTAATATTTTCGTGGCAATTTTTTGATCGTGAACATAAGTATTTTAATTGTGGAAATGCTGATCAAGGATGGCTTCTCAATTGTTTAGAGACCATGAAAAAAGTCTCGGGAATGAAAGTAGTAGAATTTAAAGTTCATCGCCATAAACCGTTAAGAGTTCATCCCCATAATTGGGATCATGTGAGTGCAAAATTTCCTCTTAATGATGAACTTTTTAAACAAATTGAAAACGACGCATATCAATTTGCATTGTCTACTGCAAGAGGAAGGGTACACGGATTTTTAATTGACAACGTATTTTACATAGTATGGTTGGATCCAGATCATAATCTTTACCCTTCAAAGAAACACGGAGGAATAGTTAAATGCGACCCCCCCGATGACTGCTATGACTGTTATAGCGCTGAATTATTAGCATTAGAGGAAGAAAAAAACGAGATTTATTCAGAAATAGATAGGCACGCGCTGGAGATGGAACTAAAGACAAATAAGAATGATTTTTATTAAAGCAGGGAGGGATTTACCTTACTGCTTATTTTTTTATATGTATACAAACTTCCGTTTATTATTGTCTCAGTATCCATGTAAAAGTTAAGCTTGAAGATAGAAGTTATAGACTTCTCCACTCTTTAGTTCTACGCTAACAATATTTGCACCTGAAGAGATCCTGAATGATAACCAACTTACGTTTTCTTCAGTTTCTTTTTTAAGCAGTTCATGATCCATATTATGCCCTCCATTTTCGGGAAAACGGGATGTGACCGTCGAACTATTCGTTCTCCCGAGCTAGGTAATTTAACCCCTTTTATAATACGATGAATACCAAAATTATACGATAGGGAGCATAATGTGAGGTTAATTTTGTGAAAAGACTAGACTATAAATCGCACAAATTCCGGCGACCGCAGCAACCCGGCCCGCGTCCAATTTCGAAACTGGACAACGGCCTGAATGCTCGGCTCTAAATATACATAATTCCGATCCTCGCCCGTAACGATCGTCTTTGCGATCCCATAAAACGCCTGCCGGTGAACCGCCGGCACGGCCAGCTCAATGATTCCCACTCCTCGGCCATCAAGCTGCGCCAGCCATCCAAACTGATTTTTACGGTATCCGGCGATCCGGACCGTCGCATACTGGTAATTGATGATTTTGAGCCATTTCGGGCTGCGCTGGCTTACGTATGTGCTGTCCTTGCGTTTTGCGACAATGCCCTCCATATCCTTATCTTTGATCGCTTCGAATAATTTCCTTCCAGCGCCGTCCACGGCCAGCGTACGGCTGAAATACCGATTGTTTTGCAGCACGTCATCCAGCAGCGCCCGGCGCTCCGTCAGCGGCTTCGAGCGGACGTCCTGGCCTTTGTACCGCAATATGTCGAAAACGAAATAATGGACTGGCCGCCGGACGGACGCTTCCCGGATCGACATCGGCCGACTCATTCGAAACCGCTCCATGATCGATTCAAACTCGACCGCGCCACTCTCCGGATCCACGATCGCCACCTCCCCGTCTAGGACCGCGTCGGAGCTGTTCGCGATCGGTACGTCATGCAGCTCGGGATACTGGCGCGTGACCTCGTTTTCATGGCGCGTGTAGAGCCGGACGGCGCCGTCCTGGATGGACATGATCATCCGGTGGCCGTCGATCTTGGGCTCGAATATGTAGCGATCGTCGTCGAAAGGGGATTCGCGTTTTTCCAACAGCATGGGGGAGATAAACATAAGGCACACCGTCCGTATATCATTTTTGATATACCGATTGTATCACTCTGGGCATGGCTTTGACGGCGGTAAATGTTCCCTTACCTTTCTGCAGGACATTAAAAATCCCCGGCATAAAAGCCGGGGAGCATCATTATGATTCGCACGCGACACCGTCACCATCGCGGTCTAACTTTTTGCTGTATCCAGGATCGCCAACGTACAGCGGAGCTGCTCCAGCTTCTCTGGCAGCTTTGCACGTTTCGTAAACTACAGTTCCAGATTGTTGATTTGTTGGTTCACTCGGATCATTACCCGTCGATGTTTCCGGCTGGTTGGTCGTCGTCCCTGCTCCTCCGGATATCACGAACAAAACACGGGTACCGTCCGGATACTCCTCAAGTGCATTTCCGACCCAGGCACCCGCGCCGCGGTTGTCGGACGACTCAACGTAAGCGACATCCGCGCCGGTACCGCCCTCGGCACACATGGCCATTGGCCATTCGTCCCGATCGTATCCGTCCTTTGTCGGTATTCCCTTTAAGGACTCTTCTCGGTTTTCATCTGCGCCGTCGCGATCGATTGTACAGACCGCGGATTCACCTTTTGCAATCGCTGCTTTAATGTGGGCCGCCGTTTCAGGATAGCGGTCTGCGGGGAACGTGATGGTAACGTCGTATGTAATCTCGCCTTGGGTAATCGTGACCGTGTAAGTCTTCGGGTCATATTTGACGTCTGCGCCCAAAAGCTCAGACGCCGCGCGTACGGGAACGTACGTCGTGTTGCTCATCACTTTTGGCTCAACCTTGGCGATTGTGCCGTTGACGACAAGCGTCATTTTCGACGTTTTTTCGATCGTCGGGGTTGCGGTTTGTTGAGCACCTTTCGAGGTAATTACGACCGTTTTTGTGCTGGTTACATAATTTACATCCGCTCCGAGTAATTCAGCAGCTGCGCGGAGTGGGACATACGTAGTTCCGTCGATAGCTTTGACTTCGGCTGTTGACGTCTTGCCGTTGACTATGAGTGAAATCTTCGGAGCGGCGTTTGTGACGGTTGCAGAGAAAAGCGCGACAATAACAGATAAAATGGCAATTTTCCAGCGCTTCATTTTTCAACCTCCCATCATTTTTCCATCATTATCATACAATGGAATTCAAAACATGGCGATAGGAGGTAAACATATACTAATCACTCGTCGGTGTTATCGGCTGAAAATATTCCCTAATTGCCACGCTGATATAACAGGATCCCTTCCTTCAAAACACTTTCATAAATCTTGGACTTTTTGAAATCTTCATCCGTACAAATAATCAAGTCTAGATCAACTATAGGAAATTTACTTGAGTGCCGTCTTCCCGCTCGTATGTTTGACCGAATATCTTTACTATCCTCTTGCACTAAAATAAGGATATCAAAGTCGCTGCTGGCGCCTGAATCCCCGCGAGCTCGTGACCCGAACAATACGATCTTCTCAATATTTTCGGGGTCCCTCTCTGCATAGATGCCTGCTATGATTTTCGCCAACCTTAAATCTTCAGGCGAGGCTTTATTCGTACGCAGTTCAACGTCGCCTGAACTTAGGTCAACATAAAGATATCCCTCGTTCAGGCCATACTCGTTAAAAAGCTTTTGAAGCTTGTCTCTAATCTCCTGAGGTACCTTTTCGATTCCCATAATACCACCCCATTCTACGTTTCTCATGCGGGACAGGCTCAATACCCAACTCGGGTTGACAAAATATAACTAATGGGATATTCTACAGGTAGGTCGCCCGTGGTGAGCGGGTGTGGATTGAAGCATATAATTTATTAAGTGTATTCACGGCTAAAAACCGTGTGGATTGAAATAATTTTTTTCAAGTCATTTCAAAAGAGCAGCGGCCTTTCGGGGTCACTGCTCTTTTTCGTACTCGGATAATTCTTCGAAGATTTCTTCCGGAAGCCCACCAACCCATATACGTTTGGCGTATTCAAGGCCGCCATCGACGGTCACCGCGCCGCAGTTGCAGCGGGCAATCTGGTGCAACGATGTGGAGTCGACGACATCCCCGCACCGAAGGCATCGTACCGCATTACGCCTGAGCCTGCTCAAGGTGCGTCATCTCCTTGTGTCGCCGGGCATAATAGTCCTGGCACCGCAGGCAATGCTCCGGCTTGCCCCGGCGTGTCATTCGCGGTTCGATCCATACGTTGCCGCATTGCGGACAATTCCCGGCGCGTTTATTCGATGCCCGCTTGTGGGCCTTGTGATCCCGGTACCGACATCGATCAGAGCAGAAATAATGATCGTCCCGTAATGGGATAAACGATTTATCGCAGGAATTGGATTTGCAAACTCGCGTTTTCATTTCAATCCACGCTTTCAGGCTCGGGCGCCGCCGCCTCGGCAAGATGGGATAAAACTCGCGGGAGGGCGTCAAATCGCTTTTGTCCGACGGCTTTTAACTGTCCTGTCGCGATGCAGAGCAGATCATAGTCGTTGGTGCGTATGGCCCGCTCGAGGTTGCGGATAAGCTCGTCGTGATCCTCTTTCCAGTTCTGCGCCCAATCAAGGGCGATTGCCTTTTTGGACTCCGGCGATTGAGCCCTTTTTAAGCGCTGACCTATCGATTTATGATTTTGTTTCATCCCGTCTCATCTCCTTTTATCGTATTTTACCAGCAAAGCAAAAAGGGGCCAAGTAGCCCCTTGAAAATCAGACTATTTCCGGCATGAGCTTTTCGGCAAGCGCCTTGAGGGGCGCAAACCGTTTATCCTCCAAAAGATCATCATTCCCGGACCGGAGGATCTCGTCGAGCGCCTCCCGATCCGTGGCGATCAGGCCATAATCGCGCTCGCCCTCCCATTGCGTTCCGTAAATCAGCACAAACCGCCCGTCCTGCAAGCGGGTAATGCCGAGATGACGGCCGACGCCGCCGTTTTGCCAGTTGCTTCCGTTCCAGCGATCGAGCCGCTCGTTATAGCGGACCCGGGAAATGACATCGCGGTCGCAAACATTGTTATAAACAGGTACTTTGTACATTTCATGACCTCCAATTATGGTATGATGGAGGCGAGGCCGGCCGCAATCCGGCACTCGCCAAAAAGTCCTACTCTGACGGGGTGGGGCTTTTTTTATGCAGGCAGCTCGACAACCCGCAGCGGCTTGTCCGCGATGACGATCCGCTCCGCCAGCTCGTCACCTGCCAGGTCGCCGTCCTTTGTGTGGTCAAACCCGCGGATGGTGACGGCCGTGTACGCGTCCGCAGCGGTGATGAGATATGGCGGTAACGTGCCGACGACGTGCTTGCC
The DNA here is from genome assembly GCF_016937515.1 of Cohnella algarum. NCBI lineage: Bacteria > Bacillati > Bacillota > Bacilli > Caryophanales > Paenibacillaceae > Cohnella > Cohnella algarum. Next base: position 383,321 of record NZ_JAFHKM010000002.1, on the reverse strand, counting down.
GGCGATTTGGTCAGCCGTCACGGATTCCAGCACGTCAGCGCCTGGGTAGCGTTCAAGCAGCAGGGCGACCGTACCGGCATGCCGCGAGACGATAACCACGTCGGCGCCGTATGTGTTGTCGATCGCCAGAATCACATAGCGCCGGACATCCGGATCCGCTGCGACGATCTCCTCCGTCGTGTTGTAGACGGTCCCGCGCGCCAGTTGCAGCGCGTAATATTCCGCCACGCCTTGCTCCGCCAGCACCGACGGCGCGAGCGACGACAGGACAGCCTCCTCGGTTCCGAGGGAGTGTGTGGACAGCCCCGAGATGGCGGCGAAACCGGAAGCGACGACTTTTTTGGATGCGAGCAGTTGAGAGAGTTTCATAATATGTCATTCCTCCAATAATGTATTCCTGCCCTGCGGACAGGTTGAGCGGAGCGCCGGTTGCCCGGCGGTCCCGGCTTGCACGGGACAGTCCCTAGCCCTGTCAGTAGCTCAAAATTGCCTTGATGTGCGTAACCCCCGGAGGAAGCTTAGAAAGGTCGATGGTGACCTCGCCATCTTCCATCACGTCACCGTCTTCGGCTTCCTCGATTTCGACGGTCTGTCCGGATTCGTCCGGTTCTTCGTAATCGAAAAACTCCTGCAGCTCCTCCGGAATGTCCAAGCCCGCATCTTCCAGAGCTTTGTAGGCGGCGACTTTCTTCCGATACTCCTCGGTCGGGGCTTTGATGCCCCGAAAATAAACGTTTACGCTCATTTCGTGTGCCTCCTGTCCGCCGCCTCCTATGGGCTGTCGCGGTATTTGATTTTCAAAGAGTGATCTATGTAATGGCCAGCCCGGCCGGGCCAGCTCGTAGCGGGATCCCGCGACGCCCCGGAGGGCGTTTCGGCCGGTTCCCATCCGGCCATCGTCAGGCGGGGTTATTTTTGTGCCAATTTGCGGATTTCGTCCAACTCTTCCGGCGTGAAGAGCACCAGCACTTCCTTTCGCTTTTTATTGAGGTCGGAAGCTTTGTGCCCGGCCCTCTCCATCTCGATCAACTCTTTCGGGCCGAGAGGGTTGGTCTTCGAGCGCTCCAACATTTCGTGGAAGACTTTTGCCGCCGCGTTCATTTCGTTTACCAACTTGATTACTTCTTCGTAGCTCGGTTTGTTCATTTGCATCGTCTCCTTTGTTCTTTATGATTCTATTATATACTTATATAAGTATATGGTCAAGTAGTTTTATGCTGCATATTTTCCCGCACCAAGCGCGGCTTTTGCGGCTGCTTTATCCTCGAAAATCTCAACCACCGATCCGCCGGCGACTTGGAAGAATGTCCGGTGCGATTGGTAGCTCTTTGCCACGCTGTCGGCCTCATAGATGCCGTCGACCAACTGGCTCAAATTGTACTCTTTGTAGCCGTTACCGGACCGATTGGTGTTGTCAGCGCTGGCACGGACGAACTCACGTTCAAGGTCGAAGCGTGCGCCCGGCGCTGACAACGATACACGGGCCAGCCAGCCCTTGCTCCATCCACTGTGGGCCTCGGTCCGGATAACAGCCTCGTCGATCTTGCGGCAGCCGCGAACTAAGCTCAGACCGGATACGATCGCCTCAGCGACTTCTTCAACTGCGGGAGCTGGCGTCCGGGCTTCAACCCAGGCTTGGCGCAGGGCCAGCGCCAAGCAGGCGGCGTAATGGCCTTCGAATCCTTTTGCAAGTTCGTGTGCCCGTTTCATAATCGTTGCTTTCATCGTTCATCGCTCCCTTGTAATTTATATCTCAATTATATACTTATATAAGTATAGAGTCAACACTTTTTGTACTTGTATAAGTATATTTTTTTTGTTATGTTAAATAAGAACGAAGGAGGTCGATATGATGACCGGAAAAGCATCTACGCGGGCGAAGAACAAGTATAACGCCGCGAATTATGATAAATTCTTAGTCGTCACTCCGAAAGGAAAAAAAGACGACTACGCCGAGCACGCAAAAAAACACGGATATGCAAGCCTGAACTCGTTTGTCGTTCAAGCGATTGAGGAGAAAATCCAGCGGGAGGGAAGCGGAGATCATGAAACTGACCCATCTTGACTACGCCGTTGATGGTAATGTTGTTTATCCATTAATCCTGATCGATCAAGACTTATTCGACTACTTCGTCCAAGAGGACGCAGCTGGTCGAATCGAAATAAAGAACATCCCGCGCCGACGTAAAAAGAGAGGGGCCTGATCGCCCCTCTCCCTCGCCTTACTTGCTCTGCGCTTTACGAATGATATACTGATCGTAAGCGGCTTGTTCAGCGGCCGTCAGTCGGTAGGTTTTATCAATGTCTGCTACCGACTGCGAGAACACCTCTTCGGTGATGCGCCCCGTTTCCAGGCGATGACGCATCGTCTGCAAGAGGTGTTCTCTTTTTTGGAGTTTTTCAATTGCTCTAAATGCTTCTTTGCTCATTGTTTTTCTCACCTCCTTTCTATATTTTTATTATATACTTATATAAGTATAATGTCAAGCATTTTGTACTTATATAAGTATAAATCATAGTGCTAAATAGACAGACAAAACTCGTAATTACGGATATAATATGGGTGGACGATAGGAGGGAGGGGAAGATTTGAAACACCTTAACCATATAACCCTTAACACGGGCCATGTTCGAAAAACCTATCCGAACGAGGTTAACAAGGAGCTTTATTTCGTGCTTCAGCGGATCCTGCGGGATGCAACCAAGCCGGAAGGGGCGGTAATGTTTGACGGTTATCGAGTCAAGAGCATTCACGCCGACATGGCCACAATCGCAACTGTCTATGCCAGCGACGGCGCGCCGATCCTGACGACCGCTTGCAGCAAACTCGACAGCGGTGCAATCTGGCGTATGCTGCACGAGACGGCCGGCGAGCCGCTCGCCACAAAAGCGACTGATCCCGTACCGTTGCCGTACATTGCTGATCGGTTAGAGGTCAGCGCGGCTTTGCACATGGATGCGTTGGAATGGACAGGAGATTTTTCCCGGTGCTTCGGGTGGGCGACTTTATACCCAAGGGAGTTAAGATGATAAACTGAGCAGCTCAGAATTTTGAGACTGCTCTTTTTTTACCTCTTGAATAGGAACTTACGTTCGCAATATAATAAGAACAAGTGTTCTTGTTTGGAGGCGAACAGCATGATCGACAAATACGTTGGCCGGCTCGTCGAAATCATTTACCAGGACAGCAAAGGACTGATCACGCAGCGGATCGTCACGGTGCGATCGATTGGCGGCGGGTACGCCAGAGTTTACGACGCCGGCAAAAGGGCGTTTCGGACGCTAACCCTCGATCGCATCCTCGCCGTGCTGCCAGCTGACGGGAGGCGTGTGTCGTGAAGGACCCGAAGGGAGTCCCGACAATCGAAGAATGGGATATGATCCGGGATATGATCGTATTGCCCAACCTGGCCGTAATGCTCGAGCAGCAACGCCAAAAGATGGAGTATACGACACAACTGCTCAAGCCGCTTTATCAGGCTGCTACGGATGCGCTGATCTATGCAGTCAGCCGGGAACACTCCAAGCTCCGGATGGAGATGCAGCGCCGCAAAATCAAGGTGTGGGACGAGAGACAGGACAACGACATCATTTACGTGCAATACAACTGCCGGGGATACCAAAATGAGTTTGGGGTCACACGGGAGGTCGTAAAGACCGAGATGCGCCTGCGGCTGACCCAGCACATAGAGGAGATGGAGCGACGGCTGCAAGGCGATGGACGCTCCGGTTAAGAGCCGGGGCTCTTTATTTTACGCTGGGGGCGGATTGGGGACAAATTGGGGACAAAAGCTGCTCGTGACCCCCGAAATTCACTCGCATCTGCAAAGAACGATGAAAGAAAGACCCTTGATTTACAAGGGTCCCGAGGATTCAATCGGATTGAAAACGGCCAATATTTCACTTTGAGGGGGTAGCGCCCACAAAGCGTGCGGGTTCGAATCCCGCCGACCGCACCATACTTAAATCGATGAAATCCCTCGATACATAAGGGATTTTTATTTTTGTCATTTTACTGGAGCGGAAGGAGGAATGCTTTTCGGAGGCCGTTACACGCCAATTTTTAGTCACATACTTGTCTAAAGTTTCACTCCCTCTTCATCTGATTTTATTGATCCCCAAATCCCACTGTATGACTAATACATTTTTGACTCCCGGGTATGCTTTTATCGTCCACCTTTCCAACTTTTGAACACCTTGGTTAATGCATCGTTACACGTATCGGTCATCCCTTGCAATCAAGTGGGGGGCGGGCGAGATCGACTCGCGGCTGCAAAAGATCAATAACTGCCCCAAATATGCGTAGCCAACCGTGCAAGAGAAACCGGGGGAATTATCGAATGGATCGATTGGCGTACGCTCGGAACTCGGCTTACAAACTATATTTGAGTTGTCGTACGAATGCCATGTTAAAGTGGAGGATAAAAAGTTAGAATTGAACGGATAATTTCTGATTTTATCTTTTACTTGATGAACTGATTCAATTCAGAAAAAATGAGTGCGCGTTATGATGAAATAAACTGATTCAAAATTGTTGAAAATGGGGATAATTTAATTAACGAAAAGAGAAGTTAAAACCGGAACATCTCGAGTTACGTTGAATATGAATAAATATAATGAATTGTGAAATTTTTTTTACCACTATGCGAACCGATAAGTTTAGGGTAAGATATTGGTGTTGGCGTTGATCAGGAATTGACGACGAAAGGTGGCAACATTTATGGCTACCAAAAGCTTTACTTCAGAGTTCAAATTTAATCAGAAGTCCAGTTCGAAATTGGCCGATGCGATTGAAAAATCCAAAAGAGTGGATCATGAAATCAAGCTGACGGTTAATGATGTCGTGCGGACTGAAAAAATACAAAGAATTATGGAAGGCTTTTTGAAAGGGAAATAATGTCCTTAAATGTCATTTCCCTTAATGATATGATTAGATCAATACCAACAGAGGAGGATATTAAAAAACTCCTCTTTTCGTTCAGCACTTATAAAGCTCAAGATAGTTCTGGTGCCGAAGATGTAGAATATTTTTTGCATAATAAAGCCATTCAATTCGAAAAAATGGATTTGGCTAGGACTTATTTAGTTATGTCTACTTACAAATCTAATCCAGTTCTCGTCGGATATTTTTCTATTTCTAATAAACCTCTTTCAATTCCTAACAAACAATTTCGCAAACTAACAAATAGTATGCAAAAACGTTTAATGGGAATTGGGCATAAAACTGAGCAAAGTACCTTTATTATTAAAGGTTACCTTTTGGGGCAATTAGGAAAGAATTTTAGTGATGAAGCTCGCTCAGCTAATTGTTGTAGTGGTAATGATCTTCTCCAACTTGCTTATAGAAAGATTGCTGAGGCCCACCGTATTGTGGGCGGTCGTATATTATATCTAGAATGTGAGAACGTAGAAAAAATTATTAATTTTTATAAAGCAAATGGATTTAATCTGATTGATGCGTTTGAAACAGAAAATGGATATTGCATGATGGTAAAACAATTAAAGGATATTTTATAAAAGCACGAGAGAGTAAGCCTCGTTGCTTTTTTTGCTTTACGTGTAAAAGGACGGTATCTGGTATGTAATGAACTATTCGATCGCACGGCGTCAAAAATGAAATCTAGTTCAGTCGTATTCAACAACAAACTGAGCAAATTTGGCAAGCGCAGATTTCCGCGTTCAATTCTTGAACGGACGACTGCTTGTATGCTAGATTGCAGATATATATAATCCTGATCTTCCCATATGAAGATCATTTTTTCGATCCCGTAGACGTCTGCACAGCTAGTCCAATTGACGAAGACAGGCGAGTCCTTATGTTTGAAATATGATCCAAAATACCGGACAAAGACCGCAGCGGCAAGTTTATTTATATTACGAATTTGGCGATTATCACGCAAATGCAATCCGCGCAAGAGCGCCATTCAATCGGGAGGGGGCGGGAGGCAATGGACATGACCGGGAAGATCTGTCTCGTAACGGGAGCGAATTCGGGAATCGGCAAGGCAACCGCTCTCGGACTCGCGAAATCCGGGGCGCATGTCGTCATGACGGCAAGGGACCGAAAGCGCGGGGAGGAAGCCAGAGAGGAGGTCATTCGGCTCAGCGGGAACCGGAAGGTCGAATTGCTGCTGGCGGATCTGACGGCCGGCGATGGCATCCGGTCTTTGGCAAGCCAGTATTTAAGCCGGCATGACAACCTGCACGTGCTGATCAATAATGCCGGCGGCGTTTTCAAAGATTATCGGAAAAACGCGGAGGGAATGGAGCTGACCTTTGCGTTGAACTATTATGCGCCGTTTCTTTTGACGCAGCTTTTGCTTGAAACGCTGAAGAAAAGTTCGCCCGCCCGCATTATAAACGTGGCTTCGGAAATGCAGGCCGTAAGCCTGGATTTCGAGAAATTGATCGATCCCGGCGACTATCGCGCAATGAACGTTTATCGCGCTGCCAAGCTGGCCGTCGTCATGTTCACTTACGCGCTTGCCCGCAAGCTGTCAGGCACGGCCGTAACGGTCAACGCGGTTCATCCCGGGGTGATCTATACGCCTCAATCTGCGCGAATGGTGCCGTCCTTTCTTCGGCCGCTCTTAAAGCTGTTTATGTCCGCTCCGGAAAAAGGGGCGCGGCCATCGCTGAGACTGGCTATGGATCCCTCCCTTGAAGGCGCGACGGGGCACTATTACAACAGAGAAACGAAAAAGCAAACGGGACCGTTTTCCTATGATATACAGCAGCAGGAGATGCTGTACGAACGCAGTTTGGCGTTGTGCGGACTCGGCTAGCCTTGTTCTCGATAGCAGCATCCTCGCCAAAAGTTTAAGAAAACTTTGGCGTTTTTTTGTGCGGAGACGCAGAAAAAAAGTTTCCGCGCATGGTAGAATAAACCGCATAGAGCTTAGACGGGTTAAGGAAACAGGTGAACGCATGCTGGATACGCTTCAGATCATGACGCTGCTGGAGCTGCCGAGGGTCGGAAAGGCCACGGTGCGTCAAATGCTGGGGCTGCTCGACGGTCCCGTGAACGATTTGCGCGATCTGTACGAAGCGATGCTTGCGTGCAAAAGCTGTCTGAAAAGACTGCCGGCGCCGGACTACGGCAGTCTCGCGTCGGCCCGCGAGCGGGCGGTCCGTCAATTGGAGCAATGCGCCGCTCTCGGAATACGGGCGCTCGGTTTTTTTGACGAGCCGTTTCCGGCAAGGCTCAAAACGATTCCCAAGCCCCCGGTTCTGCTGTACGCCAAGGGGAACATCGACTGCCTTCAGGCTCCAGCCTCGGCGGCGGTGGCGGGGACTCGCTCGCCGTCCGAGTACGGCGCCCGGATCGCGTTCAAATACGGCGAATACTTGGCTCGCAGCGGCTTGGCCGTCGTTAGCGGCCTGGCGCTTGGGTGCGATGAGCATGCGCATAGAGGCTGCCTTGCTGCCGGCGGCAGGACGGTGGCGGTGCTGGCTCACGGGCTCGACATGGTGTATCCGTTCCGAAATCGGGAACTGGCGCGCCAAATCGAGACCGGAAGCGGCTGCCTGCTTAGCGAGTACAAACTCGGATCGGTTCCGGAGAGCAACATGTACGTCGAACGGGACCGGTTGCAGGTCGGTCTTGCGGACGGGCTGATCGTCATCGAAACCGGCATAACCGGAGGAACGATGCATACCGTCGGCTTCTGTCTGGAACAGGGAAAAGGGCTGGGCTGCTTCGACCATCCGCGAAAGTTTTTAAAATCCAACGAAAAGGCTGCCGGCAACCGATACCTGATCGGGCAGGGCAAAGCGGTGCCTCTGTTTGATCGCGGCAGTCTGGATTCGTTCGTTGCGCATATTACTTCTAGGTGAAGACATGGAGGCGCTGCAATGCTCGGCAAATTGATCGGCGGGGCGATCGGAACGATATTCGGACCCGCAGGAACCGCGGCCGGGGTGGCGGTCGGCCATGCGCTGGACGCGTTGAACGGCAAGAGGAAAGAACGGACGTTGACGCCTTCTCCGCCCGAGGACATCGAAAAGCTGATCCGGGGGCCGTATTTTGCAAAAGGAGAAGCGTTTGCCCTATCTTTATATTTTCCGTTGACGGCCGATCGGGAACTCCATCATAACGATACGTTGACCAAGGCGATAATCGAAATGAAATACCATTATCGTCACGCCAATGCCGCTTTGTTCGCGGGAGCGGTTCAATGGTTCATCCTGAAAACGGGGATCCGCCGCGAAATCGACGGTATCGTCACATGCCCCGCCAGCCAAATCCGGGCGACGCAGCCGCTCGAGCTTATTGCGGAGAAGGTTTCCCAAAGCTTGTCGATTCCGTATTTCAAAGTGCTCGAAAAAAACGGGCAGGCGTCCAAAACTTCGGGTTCCGGGGAACGCAAGGCCTCGGCGGGCTCGATCCGTCTGACGGATTCGTCCGCAATCGTAAATAAACGGATCTTGCTTCTCGACGACATCATTACGACCGGCTATACGATGTCGGCTTCCAAGAAGCGTTTGCTGGAGGGCGGGGCCGCGGACGTTTTGGCGCTCGCCATTCTGTCGACCGCGGGGGAACATCCGCCTCAATTGCTGGAGCTCGGAGCGATAACCGCCGAAAGCGCGGGCATGCCCCTGACCCAAAGGGTCAAAGCCGGCGCGGTCGAACAATTTTATCTGTTCGATAACGGCAAGCTGAGAAAAGCGTATGCCCCGGAATACGGCGAGTATGTGAAGCAAAAGGCCAAAGAAGCGGAAGCGCGCGCCGAAAAGAGAAAGCAGGAAGAGGCGGAAAGAAAGGCCGAGGAGAAGCTGGAAACGCAGCGTCGCGCGGAACGGGAGCTCGACCGGCAAAGCCGCCTTGCGACGGCAGTGAGAACGGGAGACGAGCAGTCGTTTCGGCGGCTGATGGGCGAAGGAACCCGCCTTGCGGATTTCGAGCCTCTGATTCAGGCTCTCATGGCGAAGCACGATCGAATTGTGAAAGATTACATAAACGCGTGTCCGGAATCGTTGACGAACGAGGTTTTGTTTGCGGCGCTTGAGTCCGATTTCCCGGGAGAAATGCTTGAGAACAAGGTGAAGGCGTTCCATTCGAATAAGCGAAGAGAAGCGATCATTCAAGCCGTTCGCGAAGGACGAAGCAAGGCGGTTCGCAAAATGGCGGGCATGGGATTCAACTTGAACGTCCGCGACCCTATGGGCGACAGCCTGCTCGATATCGCAAGGAAAAAAGGATATGCGGAAATCGTCGAAATCCTGAAATCAAAGAAATGACAACCTTGCGCCGTACGCGCGAAAAAAACCGCCCGCACCCGGATTCAATACCGGATGCAGGCGGTTTGCGGGCGTCCGTCAGGAAACCAGCTTCAGCTCGCGCAGGCTTTTGATCGATAAGTACGCTTTCCCGTCGGCGTATTTAATGGTAATTTTTCCGCCGTCCGTCAACGAATGAACGGCTACGCCCGGAGAGGTGTCCAGCCGGAATTGCGGCACTTCGACGGTAATCCCGTTGCCGGACAAGGTGAGCCCGTTGTAAATGCTGTTTCCGCTGAGCTCGCCGACCTCCGCTTTTATCCCCAAAGCCTCCGTGTCGTCCAGCGCCACCCAATCCTGCGAGTCGATGCCTTCTTCCGTGCCGCCGCCCGCGGATGCGTCTCTGTCTTTCAGCGTAATCGTACCGTTCGCGTAGCCGACATCATAACCGAACAACTCCCCGGCTTCGCGGAGCGGAATATATGTCGTCCCGTCATAGGTCAAAGGATCGTTGGACAAGTCCGCCGTTTTTCCGTTTATTTTCACGACGAAATCGGGCCGCAGCAGCGCGGTTACTTCTTTCCATGCGGAGGCGCCGAACGCGGAGCCTGCCGTGGCGAGCAAAATGCCGGCAAGAACGCCGACAACGAGCATGCGTGCGGATTTCAACAAAATCAGCTCCTTTTTGCGGTGTGTTGTCCATTATACCACGACAGGCCATCGTTCGCCCTCCTACGTTCGTATGGAATCCGGCGATTCGGGACGGGGGTTACGGCCTAAAAAAGATAAAAGCATCGCGCCCTGTCGGCGCGATGCCCGATAAACCGTTTAAAACGAAAACTCAGTAGCCGCCGTAGCCTGCTTTGAGGATGATGACAAGCAGAACGAAGAGAACAAGAGCGAACGCGGCTGCGCCCATGCCGCCGTACTTGGGACCTTCGCAAGCAGCGCCTCCAACGGGATAACTCATGGCAATCACCACCGTTTGATTATTGTGAATGAATATCACCCTGTTAATCTATGTGCGGGGAAGCAGATCGACAGTACAGGCGCCCGGATCGGCAAATATCCGCGAGCGCACAAGCATTTTGGCCGAAAGAAGACAAGCGGGCGACGGAAAAAGATCCGATGAGAAAAATGTAAAAATAATGAAGGATCGTTCATATTCGCCTTTTTTTAAGGAAGCGCTAAGGTTTCGCGGGTACCGTTATCGTAGCGGGAGGGAGGCGATAGCTCAACCGGAGACTGCGGGAGCAACTCGCGACAATACATGCAAAAATTTCAAGGAGGTCATATCGGATGAAATTCAACAGATGGTCCATCATGTTGGCGTTGGCGGCTTTTCTGGCATTCGCCGCCGGCTGCTCGTCGAACGGCGATAACGGGAACGGCGGCAGCGTAACCGATACGGGCACGATACAAGAAGAAGCTCCGACGGATACGGGATTGGATGAGGAAACGGATATGGAGACGGAAGGCAGCCTGGATGACGGGGCTTCCGGCGAAGCGACGGACGGCGCGGCTGAAGGGACGGCCGGCGAAGGGGCCGCCGAACAAGACGCGGAAGCCGATGCCGGAGCGATCGGCGCAGGCGAGACGCCGGCGGAAGCGGGCGACCTGCCGGTTCAGGGCACGGATTCCGGCGTGACGGACGGCGTCACCTTGCCGGCCGCCGAATAAGCGTAAAGCCGCGAAGGCCGAAAAACGGAGAAACCCGAAGGCGTCACATCGCCTTCGGGCTTCTTTTATTGCGCTGCGAAATACGCGATAAACGCTTCGGCGTTTTGCTGATGTTCGGCGGTCGCGCGAATCGCCGCGATAAATTCGTTTCCGGTAATGCCGAGCGTTTCGCCGATCGGGGTATCGCTCAGATCGATGCCGTAGACGTGCTCTTCCGGTTGTTCATCTTCCTCGTTTAGGCCCGGCTCCAGCGTCTCCGCAACGGCGGCATCGGTATCCAGCAGCGGCCGGATCGCCTCGCCGGCGGCTTCCTCGAGCGGCAGGAACGCTTCCTGCTTGGCCAGCTTCGAAAAGTTGTCCCTGTCCAGAATGAATAAATCCGATTTATCGTCGATCATGGTGATCATGCTTTTTTGAATGAGGGCCATATCCTGCTCGCTGCGGATTTCGGAAGGCACGTAGGTCAGTCCGGCGATGACGCGCTGCCAATCGGGGAAAAGGGCGACGATATCTTCCGCGAGCGGCTCGGTATCGCTGCCGAAGCCCTCGCCGTAAAAATATTCGCCGAAAAACATGACCGACAGGCTCGCGGGAGGAAGGCTGGCGAGCCTACGCTGCTCCTCGCGGTGATCGATATAGCTGTTTATGCCGTAACCGATAAGAGCGAGCACGAGAATGGCGCCCAGGATATGAAACTTATAGTATTGGAAAAAGTGCTCCCGCTTCAGCTTTCGTTCGGCTTTCGCCTTGTTTTTGCCGTAGTGCTGCTCGATGTACGCCTGGCTTTCCTGCTCCTTCTCGTAATCGAGGATAAAGCGGTAGGCTCGGGTTATGGCATCCTCGTCGAGCCGTTCGCCGTCGGGAATTTCCGAGGCTTCTCGCATTTTCTGCGCCCGCAGCCGCCGCATCAGCAAGTAATAGCGGTGTTCCAGCTCTTCCTTCGTCGCATCCTCCGAAAGTCCCAGTACTTCGTAAGCCTGTTTCAAGCTTTCCATCGGGTCACCCTCTATTTTTCATGTTATAAATAAGTATACAATCTATAAAGCGGTTCCACAAATTCGCCGCCGAGGTTTGCGGAGCGGGCGGACGGGCGGGGGCGCAACCATCGGGGTCGGGAAAACGATGGGAACGACCGGATTGTTTCATGCCGAATGGCTGCAAGGGGAAATCCGGCCCCGGATTCAGGCTTGCGATGGCCGATCATCGCCACGATTCGACGGAAATGCATTGCCCTGCCCCGGGACCGGGCCGGGGCGGGCGCCGAAAGTTAGGCGGCGGTTTTTCTTCTTCAACGAGGGGTGAAATCGGTCCAGGAAGCGCCGCCGTCCTTCGTTCCGAGAAGGAGCGTCGACCCGGGCCGGTCGGGGGTCATGGCGACGATCCAACCGGTCTGCGGGTCGAGAAAGTCGGCATCCTCGACGCTGACGAGACGAGGATCTTCCAGCTTGACGAAGGTCGAGCCGCCGTCTGTCGTTTTCATCAAACCGCCTTCTACCGGGCCTGCGCCCGTCCGCAAAGGCACGTATCCGACGCGGGGCGAGACGAACGCAAGCTTGGCCGGATAGGGGCGAATGCCCGGCAGCTTGTCGCTGCGCAGCTTCCAGCGGACGCCGCCGTTGTCCGTCGCATACAGGAGCGATCCGCGCGTCTCGGGATTGACGAACAAGGCGAAGCCTTTGCCAGCGTCGACAAACTGCACGGCCGCGGGCGTCCATTCGCCGCCGAGCTTCGGGGCTCGGCGCTGAAGCGTCCAGCTCCGGCCGCCGTCCTTCGTTTTCCAGACGGCGGCGCGGCAATCCGCGTCGAAATCGGACGGAACGAGGCCGGGATCCGGGCATTCGGTTCCGAGCCGGCCGACGGCGTAGCCGGTGGCGGCGTCCGCGAATGAAATATGATAGGGCGCGGCTTCTTCGGCATTTTCGATCGAGGCGTCCAGCCAGGTTTTGCCGCCGTCGGTCGTTTTGCCGATCGCCGAGCGAACCCGAACGAATGCCGTGTCGCGGTCGACCGCCTGGATTTCGGCGTCGCCTCCGGCTCTCGGGTCCGCGACCGTCCACTGGCCGCGCCAGGACCGGCCGCCGTCTTCGGTGCGCAGGATCGTCATCCGGCCGCACAGAACGTCGCCGCCGGCTTGGTTGCATTCGCTCGGGCCGATTGCCCAGCCGTTTTTCTCGTCCGCGAACGAAAAGGTTGCCTCGCGCATTCCTTCTTCGATCGGAAAGGACGCCCACGTCCTCCCTCCGTCGGCGGTTCGCCACAGGCGGCTCGTCGCGTCTTCTTCGGCGGTTCCGGCAGCGAAGCCATGCTCGGAATCGACGAATTGGACGCGCGTCAGCCGCGGGGGGTGGCCGTTTCGGCGCCCGAGGGGGCGTTGGAAGCGGAAACGGAAGCGGAGGAAGCGGCTTGCGCCGCGACCGTCGAGGTTGAAGCGGAAGGGGCACAAACGAAAGCGAGCGCGGCCAGCAAGCAGCCGGCGATCGGGATTGCGGCATGTTTAAGCATGTTCATTTTCCTTTCCGCGCGGGGGCGCTCTGGGAATGGGGGATCGGGGGATCGCATTCGTTCCGCTATGTAGCTTTCCCAATAGGGAGTAAATTTTCCGTATTTTGTTCGTGGAAGCATTGACCGTCAACGGAAGCCGTGGTAAAGTGGAAATACGTTGAATACGCTTGGCGGAAGCACCGCAATTTCCGATGATCTCGCATCGGGGGTTGCGGTTTTTTGCGTTTTCCGCAAGACGAAGGGAGGGACTTGTTTGCTGCGATTGGTGTTGGCCGCGCCCGAGCTGCAGTATGTCGACAAGCTTTCTCGCTATTTGCGCGAGAGCGAGCCGAGGTGGCGGATCGCGACGTTTACGCAAGAAATCGCGCTGCTTCGCCATCTGGAAGAACGTCCGGAACCGGAGCTGCTGCTGCTTCATTCTTCGTTTATCCGGGAGCTCCGGGCGAAGGCCGATATGGGGAGATGGGGCGACCGGATCGTTGCCCTGGCGGAGGCCGAAGGGGAGGGCGAAGGGGCTCCCGAAATCGCGGCCTACCAGCCTTTGTCCCGCATTCGCGCCGAGCTGACGGCGTTCGCGCGCGGCGGAAAAGAGAAAGGGGGCGGGTCAATCGAAGGCGCGTCGTTGCTCACGGTGTTTTCGGCTTCCGGCGGCTGCGGGAAAACGGCGCTGGCGCTCAACATCGCGAGATTGGCGGGCGAGCGGGGGAAGCGGGTTTTTTATTTGAATCTGGAAGCTCTGAACGCATCGGACGTTTTATGGCGCGGCGGAGAGCCCGACAGCTTGTCGAGGCTGCTGTACGCGATGCGCGCCCGGCCGGACCGGGGGGCGGAGGAGTGGGGCCGCCTCAGAAGAAACGACGAGCGTTTGCGGTTCGATTACCTGGACGCTCCGGATCATCCGGGCGAGCGGCTTGCGATGTCCGCGGAGCAGCTTCGCGAGCTGGTCGCCGCCATCCGGTCGCACGGCAAATACGACCTGATCGTGGCCGATCCCGACTGCGGGTGCGGAGACTGGCATCTGGAGCTGCTTAACGCCAGCGACCGCGTGGCATGGATCGTGCTGGACGACGTCCTCAGCATGCGGAAGACGGAGAAGCTGGTCCGGCATTGGCGGGACAAGCTCCCGGCGGATCGCGGGCATACGGCTTTCGTGGTGAACAAATATTCCGGAGCGATGAGGAACGGTTGGCGGTTGCCGGGAGGAGAGCCGGCCGGCCGGCTCCCCTATATCCCGCAGTGGAAGACGGTGAACGATCCGGAACAATGGCTGGCTTCTCCGGTTTTCGGCGGAGCGGTCGACAAGCTTCTCGACGAGTGGGGATTTGCGAATTCCGGAGCGGGCAGCGTCGGCGGTGCGGGAAGGTGGTGACTTCGGGGCTGTCTTCCGCCGAGCTCGGCGAACTCCGCGAAGCGGTCCGCGCGCAGCTCGCCTGGGACGCCTCTTTGTCGGACGACGATCTGCGGGATTTGATCGAAAGGGAGCTGTTTCGGCACGAGAAGGCGAAAAGGATGACGGCCGCGGAACGGGCGGCGGCGGTAAGCCGGCTCTACCATTCGTTTCGGGGGCTGGACGCCCTTCAGCCGCTGCTCGACGATCCGGACGTTACGGAAATTATGATCAACGGGCACGGGGATATTTTCGTCGAGCGATTCGGGGAGCTGGCGCCCGCGGGCATCCAGTTCGAAAGCCGGGAGCGGCTGGAGGATTTGATTCAGGCGATGGTCGGCAGCGTCAATCGGATCGTGAACGAGTCGTCGCCGATCGTGGACGCGCGGTTGGACGACGGATCCCGGGTGCACGTCGTTCTCCCTCCGATTTCGCTTAAAGGTCCGATCGTGACCATCCGCCGGTTTCCCCGGCAGCCTCCCGCCATGGCCGATCTGGTCGCCCGCGGCTCCGTCAGCGAGGAGGCGGCCGATTTGCTCCGGCGCCTGGTGCGGGCGAAGTACAACATCTTTATCAGCGGCGGGACCGGCTCCGGGAAAACGACGTTCCTGAACGCCCTTGCGCAATGGATTCCGGAGGACGAGCGCATCATTACGATCGAGGACGCCGCCGAGCTGCAAATTCGCGGCGTGCCCAATCTGGTGTCGCTCGAAACCCGTAACGCCAATACCGAGGGCAAGGGCCGCATCGGGATGCGCGAGCTGATCCGGGCTTCGCTGCGGATGCGGCCGAACCGGATCATTGTCGGCGAAGTTCGCGGGGAGGAGGCGCTCGATATGCTGCAGGCGATGAATACGGGGCATGAGGGAAGCTTGAGCACCGGTCATAGCAACGGCGCCCGCGACATGCTGTCGAGGCTCGAAACGATGGTGCTCAGCGGCGCGGATTTGCCCGTCCCGGTCGTTCGGCAGCAAATCGCTTCCGCGATCGATATCGTCGTTCATTTGAGCCGGTTTCGGGACCGTTCCCGGAGGGTGGCCGAAATATGCGAAATGGAGGGCATGAAGGACGGGGAGGTGAAGCTGCGCACGCTGTTTCGGTTCGAGGAAGGAACGGAAGGAGGAGGCCCGAAGGAGGGGATGCTTGCGCGAATCGCCCCGTTGGCGAACGTGCGGAAGCTGAGGTTTGCCGGAATCGAGGAAGGAGAGTGAGCTTTTGACCGATTACCGGATCTACGTTTTAAGCCGCAAGCAGCGGCTCGCGGCGATTGGCGCCGGGAGCCTGTTTGGCTTTGGAGCCGCATGGATGCTTTACGGCAATCCGTATGTCGCGCTGGCGGCGGCCTTGTGCGGAATGGGGGGGCCTCGCTTGCTGCGGGAGCAGCTTCGCAGGCAGCGACTGGACAAGCTTCGCCGCCATTTCAAAGAAGCGCTCGGCGCTTTGTCGGCGCTGCTGTCGGCAGGAAGGTCGGTGGAGAACGCCTTTTCGGTGCTGGAGCAGGATGTCGCCATGCTGATCGGGGATCCGAACGCCGATTTGCTTCGGGAAATCAGGGCGATCGTCATCCGCTTTCGTAACGGCGAGCCGTTCGAAGCGGGACTTGCCGATTTTGCCGAGCGAAGCGGGCTGGAAGAGGTGCGGAACTTCGCGGAAGCTTTCCAGATCTGCAAGCGGGCAGGGGGCAATCTCGTCGAAGTCGTCCGGAGAACGGCCGGTCTTATCGGCGAAAAGATGGAGGTGGAGCAGGAAGTGACGGTGCTGATCGCGCAGAAAAAACTCGAGTCGAAGCTGATGATGGCGATGCCGTTTGGGTTTGTTTTTCTGCTGCAGGTTATCGCCAGCGATTATATGTCCGCCCTGCGGCAGGGCATCGGTTGGGTGGTGCTGACGGCCTGCTTGTCGCTGCTGGGGCTGATCAGCTGGTGGATGGCGCGTTTGATGGATATCCGGATATGATGGCGGCCGCAATCTCAGTTTGGAGCCTCTTCGGTCTTGTCTATTTGCTGCTGCACCTGCAAGCTTTGAAAACCGCCCGCGGGGGCGGGAAGCGGAACCTTCTCGCGGCTCCGATGGCGCGGCTTTTGAACCGTCCCCCCATCTACAGGCATCTGCTTGGCTTGCTGCAGCGTCCGCAAGCGGCGCTGGCGGCGCTCCATGGCGGGGCGTGCACAAGAGAACGATTAATCGGCTGGGCGGCGGAAGCTCTTGGGTTGTCCTATGCGGTTTTTCTTTCCGTCGGCTTGCTCGGCATCGCGGCCGAGAGCCCGGAGCTCGTTCCGTTCGGCGCGGTCGTTGCCGCGCTGATGCCGCTGCTGCGATGGCGGGAATTGAAAGAAAAGGTGAACCGGCATCGCCAGTCGATCGTGCTGGAGCTCCCCGAGCTGCTGAATCGGCTGCTGCTGATGGTCAATGCCGGCGAAAACGTCATGCGGGCGCTGGAACGCTGCGTCCAGAGGCAGGCGGCTGACGGGCATCCGCTTTACGCGGAGCTGAGATCGGCGCTCGAAGCGATGAAGCGCGGCGAGACGATGGCGATCGCGATGGAAGAGTTCGGTCGGCGCTGCGCCGTGCCGGAAGCGAAAATGTTCGCCTCGACGCTGCTGACGAACGCGAAGCGGGGCGGCGAGACGTTCGTTTCCTCGTTGAGGGAGTTGTCCCAGACGCTTTGGGAGAGAAGGAAAGCCGTCGCACGCACGCTGGGCGAACAGGCGTCCTCCAAAATGGCGTTCCCGCTCGTGCTGATTTTTTTGATCGTGATGGTGCTCGTCGGCACGCCGGCTATGTTCATGATGTCGATCTGAAAACGATGGAGGAGGAATTTCGAAATGAGCTTGACAAGACGAATGCAGCGCGCCGGCGCCAAGTGGCTAACGGCATTTTGGAGAAACAAAGAGGGCCTGGGAACCCTGGAAATCGTGCTGATCGCCGCCGTGATCATCGTCATCGTGGTGTTGTTCAGGGAAAGAATTACGGAATTCCTGAATTCGCTCTTTGACAAAGTGGAGACGAAATCGGAAGATGTCTTCTCTTAAAAAACGACGCCTTCCGTTCCCCCGCCGCCTTCTGGACAGCTCCGGCAGCTTTGCGCTGGAAGCTTCCATGGTCGTCCCGATCATCATGATGCTTACGTTCGTCGCGCTATTTTTCGCCATTTTCATCGCCCAGGGCGCGATATTGTACTATAACGTTTCGATAGCGGGGGAGAGGGCCGCTTTCAATTGGTCGAATTCGAACAAGGAGTTCCGAACCGGAGCTTATCCGAACGGAGTTCACGACGGTTTGTATTGGCGCCTGACGGACGATCGTTTGTTGGCCGGACTGTTCGGACAGGCCGTCGCGGAATCGGACTCCGGCGTACCGCTTCCCGCCGAAGCAGGGGCGGACGAAGGAAACCTCGCGCTCCGCAAGCTTTCCGCTTCCGCGGAGACGATCGATTCGGCCGCCACGGGCGAGATGAGCTACCGAAACTCGGTGATATGGCGGGAAATCGCGACCGCCGCGCAAAGCGAGCTGGCCCCGGAACCGCTTCGCCGTTTTAACGGCACGACGGTTTTCGGCATGAAGGCATCCGCGGCGATCGTGGAGCCGGCGGAATTTTTGCGGACAATCGATCTTCTCCGCTATTACTCGGTGAAAATCCGGAACGCGGCGGGCGGAGCGGCCGCCTACCGCAAACAGGCCGCCGGCGTCCTGGAAGAGCGAAAGAGCCAATAAGAGAGGAGGGGGAACCCTTGCCGTGGGAACGAAAGGAACAAGACGCCGGCCGAAGAAAACGCGCGGAAGGAGCCGTTTCCGTTTATTTTATCGCGGCGACGGCGGCTTTCGTTTTGCTGAACGGCCTGCTGATCGATTTCGCCCGGGTAGCCGCTTTTCGCAAGCAGGCCGAGCTCGCGGCGAAATCGGGCGCCCGCTCGGTCCTGTCCTCCTTCGATCCGGGAGTATATGCCCGGTACGGCTTGTTTATCCGGGGAGGCGAGCCGGCAAACGATGTGTTTCGCCGAACGCTGGAAGGCAATCTGGAGCAGGACGGCCCGCGGACGTTCCGGTTTCTGGATGCGAGGTGGGACGGCTCGGAAGTGACGGAAAGCCGTCCGCTCGCTTCGCACGACGTATTTCGCCGACAGGTGCTGGAGGACATGAAGTACAAGGCTCCGATCGATTTGACGATCGAGCTGCTGTCGCGATTTCGCGGCGTGGACGAAGCGATGAAGGAGACGAAGCGGACGGTCGACGTGCTGGAGAAGATGCGGAAGGCTTACGACCGCCGGCAAGCCGCTCTGGAGGAAGTTCTGAAGCGCCAGAAGGAAGCGGGAGAAAAGCTGGAGAAAGCGATGGCGGGCTACGTTCCCGATCCGGCCGTCTCCATGTCGGGGACAAGGCCGGCGAGAGATGTCGCCGACATCGCGGACGCGGCGCTGATGTATCCGGATTACTGGACGAAACGTATGGAGGACGAGGAACGCAGCCGGGCGCACGGCGAAGCGGTCGCGCAATGGAACAGCCGCCGCGAGGCGGCGGCAGCGGAAGGAAAGCCGTTTCGCGAGCCTTATCCTGCCGGCGGGGCGATGCATACGGCGGCGACGAACGCATACGCTTCCGGGATGGCGGAAATCGCGTCCGATTTGCCGGACAAGCTGCGCAAGGCGGAACGAGAGGCATGGGAAGCGCTCGAAGCGGCGAAAGAGGCTTTGCGCGCTGCGGAAGAGGCGAACGAGGAAATGCGCGAAATCGCGGCGAACGCCTCGGATTCGGCGGAAGAAGCTTCGGGTTCGGTCGGCGCGGGTGCCGGAGCCGGCGGAATCGGGAAGGAGGCGAGCGAGACGCTGAGGGAGCTTCGGCAATCGGCGGACGAGTTGGTTATGGACAACGGCTTTTTTGCCGATTACGCGGGCGAATTGAACGGGCAGCAAGCGGATGCCTCGGAAATCGCGGCGGCGGCGGAAGCTTTCGGGGAGACGGCAGCTTCCGCGCCGGACGCATCCGGACTTGGCGTAACGTTGAGAAGCTGGGCGGAGCGTCTTCAGTCTTCGGGCGCGCATTACCGTTCCCGATACGGGTCTTCGGGCTCCGTCTTGAAGGCGAGGCGGGATCGGCTGGATCAATTGAATTCCGCGGACAAGGAGCGAAAGCGGATGGAATCGGAAGCCGCCGTCCAGTGGGAGTCCGCCCGCTCTCTCCTTGGCGGCTTGGCCGCCATCGGGGGCACTTCCGCGGATCGGGAAGCGTTCGCCGAGCTGACGGAGCTTTACGAAAGCAACCTGGCGTGGAACGAAGCGGAGGACAGCCGGACGGAACCCGTCCCTTCGCGAGATCCTTCGCAGGGGAGGGACGAAGCCGTCGGCGCCGCGGAAGGGTGGCTTAGCGCCTTGACCGAAGCGGCATTGAACGCCAGGGACACGTTATATTTTGCCGAGTATGCCATATCCCGTTTTTCCATCTCCGATCATGCGGAGGTCATGGCCCTGCTCGCCGGAACGGGGGAGGGGGCGACGAGCCCGGAGCGGCAGGAGGCCGAGTTTATTTTGTACGGGCTGAACCATCCCGGCGGCAATATCGCGGCGGCTTACGGTGAAATATTCTCGCTCCGGCTGGCGATCCGGACGATGGAGGGATTGATCGAAAGCCGGACGCTCGGACATCCTCTGCTCGTGCTTGCGGGCGCACTGCTGTACGCGGTCGCGAATGCCGTGGCGGATATCCGGCAGCTATTGGATTCGGGAACGGTCCTGTTGTCCAAATTTTTGAAGGCGGAGACGGCATACTCCGATTACTTGCGTTTGTTTTACTTGCTTCAAGGCGGGTCCGCCGGGCAAATCGCCCGAATGATCGCCGTTATCGAACGAAATACGGGACTAACGCTCCAAAAAGCTTACACCTATGTTAGCGGCACGGGAAGGGCAACTCTGCGGCTTTGGTTTTTTCCCGGCGTGGCCGGTGCGTTGGGGAAAATAGGGCAGATGGGCGGAGAGGTGGCAGGGAACCGTTATGAAGCCGAGTTTACGGCAGACGACGCTTACCAGTAACGGCCGAGCAAAACGGAGATCGGCAGGGAGCGTCACGCTCGAGGCCGCGCTTGTCATGCCGATGTTTTTGCTGACGGTCTTGTTTCTCATTTTTCTGATTCAAACTTCGATCATTGCGATGTCGCTTCACGGAGCGTTATCGCAGACCGTCAGGCAAGTCGCGTCCGCCTGGTATCCGATAGCGCTCGCTGTCGATGAAGTCAGGTCGACCCCCATTTATCAAAAAACGGAAGAATGGTCCGCGAAGCTGCAAGGGATCGGCGAGACGCTGGCCGAGTACGGGGAGCGGCTTCCTTCCCCTTTGCCGGAATGGGCCAGGGAAGCCGCAGACGGCTCATGGTCGCTCGAACAAAACGCGGCCAGAGCGGCGTTCGGACAAATGCTCAAGCGGCAGCTGGAAGGGACGGGACTTGCGGAAGATCGTTTGGACGTCGTGAATGTCGAGCTGCCGGACGACGATGATGCGGCGGAAGCGTTTTTGACGATCGAGGCGGAATACCGGCTGCCGTTCAAGGTGCCGTTCGTCGGCCGAACGCTGCTGCTTCGCGAGTCGGCAAGGGAGCGGGTATGGTACGGCGGCTCGCCATCTGCCGCCCGGCGCTCCGAAGCGGGGGCCGAAACGGGAACGCTGACCTTTGTGTCCATTTCGCCCGATCCGGTCACGCGGGGCCGAAAGGTGACGCTGCGGCTGCGAACCGAGCCGGGACAGCAGGTCGATCTTACCGTCGTTTACAAGAGCGGGGAGAGCCAGGCGAAAAATCTCGGGACCGCGACGGCGGACGAATCGGGCGTCGTGACCTGGACGTGGCACGTTTCGGGAAACACGACGCCAGGGCAGTGGTCCTGGGAGGCGCGGTCCGCAAGCGGCGCTCTTTTGACGCAAACCTTTGAAGTCAGAGCCAAAGCTTGACCGCCGAATTACGAGGCGGCAGCTCCGTTTGGCTATCGTACGGAATTTTCGCAAACGGTTGGAGGCCGGGTATGGACTTAGTTGAAGCGGTCGCGCTCGCCGCGGTATCGACGCTTACTTTCATTGCTTGCTGGAC
This sequence comes from Cohnella algarum, assembly GCF_016937515.1. NCBI lineage: Bacteria > Bacillati > Bacillota > Bacilli > Caryophanales > Paenibacillaceae > Cohnella > Cohnella algarum. The sequence continues at coordinate 361,461 of NZ_JAFHKM010000002.1, read as the reverse complement.
GGATTTGCGGAAAATGGAAATTCCGAACGTCCTGACCGTTCCGTTCGCCTTGGCCGGGCTTGTTTATCACGGCTCGACGCAAGGCTGGGACGGATTGGGGAGCTCCGTTTCGGGATTGCTGTGCGGCATGGCGCCGCTGCTTGTTTTGTATCTGCTTCGGGGAATCGGCGGGGGGGATGTCAAGTGGTTTGCCGCTTACGGGGCTTGGACCGGCGTCGCGCAGGCGCTTGCGCTCGCCTTTTGGTCGATCCTCTTTGCGGGAGGGATTGCGGCTCTGCTGCTCATGATGCGCGCTCCGGGCTTAAGAAAAATCGGCAAAGCCGTAGCCTGGCCATGGGGACGGCACCCGTTGGAGGCGGCCAAGGGAGCGGCCAAATTTCCGTTTATGCTGGCGGTGGTTCCCGCGTTCGCCGTATTGACGTGGGGACAATTCGCCTAGCTCTGCCAAGGAGGGGGAGAAATGGACGGTTACAAAATCAGATTCGAACGGGGAAGGGGCCATAAAATGATCGTCGAAGGGGAACCTCCGATCGGGATTTCCGAGCTGGATTCGCTCCAACTCTCGATGCTGCGGGCCTGTAAAGCGCCCGGCCTTCTCGAGCTCGAAACGGAAGAACTGAACGGCAGGATCGCGTTGCGGTATGCTTTGTCGGGACGCCGGATGCTGTCGCAGGCGCTGCGCGGGGGACGTTGGACGATGGAAGAAGCGATGTCCGCCTTCTGTTCTTTGGCGGATATGCTGGAAAATGCCGAGGATATGATGCTGGATCGCGAGCGTTTCGCGTTGACCGACGATTTTATTTTTATCGGAGAGCAGGGGCACGATCTATCTTTTACTTATTTGCCGGTCCTCAGGGGCGCGCCCGGGGGCGATTTTTCCGCGACGCTCGAGCGTCTGGTCGTTCGCTGGCTCATGCATGTGGACCGTCCCGACGGCCTCGCCATGAAAAAGCTGCTGCAAATCGCGGGATCGGCCGATTTTTCCCCGGCGGCGCTTCGCCGTTGTTCCAGGGAGATCGCGGCGGAGGGTTCGATCGCTTGGCCGGAGCCGCAAAGCGCTTCGAGCATGCGGCAGGAGCGGCCGGCTCGCCCGGCGGCGGCAAGCCTGCACCGGGAAAACATCGGGGATGCGTCCAATCGGGGCCCTTCCGCCGATTCGGTTGCCCGCCCGAACGGAAGAACGGTTGCCGCTTCGGAGCCCGCGTCCGTTCCCGGCGGTTTGCTGAAGCGGCTTAAGCCCGAACTGCAGGATCCGCAAAGTTTATCCGGGTTGCTGGGCGCGGAGAACGGACCCGAAAAGCGCAACGAGGAAAAAGAAGCGATGCCCGTCGGACGGATTCGAACGTATGCCGCCGCATGCGCGGCGCTCGCTTCCGCCTTGGCGTGGCGTTTCTTGTATTTGCCTTCGCCGGGAACGCGAAATATGGCGTTATCCGCGGGTCTTACGCTGCTGGCTTTCGGCGCTTGCGCTTTCCTCTGGAACGGCTTGCCCTTTTGGAAAAAAGAGCGCCGTGCCGCTGCGGAAACGGCTTCCTCGTTCGATGAGCCGTTTTCGGAAAGAGAAAGCGAAAGAGAGATGGAGGAGGGATTTCGTCCAGCCGCGAGGGAAGCCGGAGGATCAAGGTTTGCGCCTTTCGCCGCACCTTCGCATCGGGATGCCGAAGGGGCGGGCGGCCTGGCGCCAAAGCGGCAAACCGGGGCGGCCGGCGCGTTCTCCTTCGGCCTGATCGACAGAGAGACCGAAGAACGTCCCGATTCGGAGCACCGGACGAGCTGGCTGTCCGGCAACGGCGCGGAGACCGCGATGCTTGCCGAGTTAACTGCGGAGGCCAAAGCTTACTTATGCAAAGAAACCGACGGAAAGCAAGTGAAATTCGAGCTTTGCGGTCCCTCCGTGGTTCTCGGGAGATCCGGCGAGGCCGCCCAACTGATCGATAACACGCAGGGCGTCTCCCGGGCCCACCTGGAATTAATCCGTCAGGATCGACTCTGGCAGGCGAAGGATCTCGGTTCCCGCAACGGAAGCTGGATTAACGGCATGCCGATGACGCCGTACGAGCCGTACCCGCTGAAAAACGGCGACAGCCTGCAAGTCGCGTCGTCCGTTTATCGATACGACGAAAGTTGATCCGGCTCAGCGGGCGGTCAAATCCCGCAACGCATCCTCGAGCCTGGGGAAGGCGAATTCAAAACCGTGTTCCAGCGCTTTGAGCGGGAATGCCATCTGACCCGCGAGCACAAGCTCCGCCCTTTCCCCCAGCGCGGCCTCCAGCAGGGTGGAAGGGATCGGAAGCCAATGGGGCCGACGCGTAATTTCACCCAGGATGCGGCCGAAGTCGTCGTTCGTAACCGGATCCGGAGCGACCGCGTTGACCGGGCCTTCGATATCGGGATTGTCGAGGCAAAATAAAATAAGCGACACGACGTCATTCAGATGAATCCATGGCATTCCCTGATTTCCCGCGCCCATTCTTCCGCCGGCGAAGAGCCGGTAAGGCAATCTTAACAGCGGAAACGAACCGTTTTTGCGACCGAGCACGAGTCCCAGGCGCAGCTTGACGAGCCGTTCGACCGGAATTTGATCCGCCGCCTCTTCCCAGGCGACGACGACGCGTCCGAGATAATCGGCCGGTTCGGGGGGCGAGTTTTCGTCGAACAACTCTTCGATGAACGATTGCGCGAAGTCGGCGGGCTGCGCCGGTTCTTCCGCCGCCGAAAGAGCGTCCGGAGCGAATGCGGAAGCGTCGTTCGGGGCGCCGCTCTCGATATGCCCCTCGGCCGGACCGGGATGTTCCCGGGCTTCGGCCGGGCTCGCTTCTTTTCGCTTCTCCGCGGAGGAGGGCAACCCGGGCCAGGCATCGGCGGCTTCGTTTGCGTCGATCCGGGACGGACGGACCCGCGAAAACCCTTTTATCCCGTTTGCATAAACGCTTTGCGCCGGCTGCTCTTCCGGCAACGGTTCGGCGGAGGGGAGGTTCTTCTCGGATTCCGGTGCTTTACTTGCGCCGAAAGCGGCTTTAAGCGGCTCGTCGCCCGTTTCCGGATACGGCTCCGCGGACATCGAAACGGCCTCGGATGCCTTTGCTGCAAGGCCGTTTGTCGTTTCGGCAACGGGTTCCGGGCGTGAAGGGGGGTTCGGGGATGGTTCGTCGTCCGAAACCGGTGCGTAGGCCGCCTTCGCCCGGCTGGTCGCGCTGTACGAATGCCCGTATATCGCGACGGCCGAAGCGTTTACGACGACTTTGGGCGGGACGGGCATCCGTTTGACGATGTCGGCGACATGCATCGCCGCCTGCGTTCGGGAAATGAGGATTCGCCGTTTTGAATCCTCGCTCCAGCGCTGGTTGATTGTTTCGCCGGCCAAATTTACGATGCCGTCGATTCCGTTCCAGCGGGCGGGGTTTTTGGACAACTCTTCCCAGGTAACATAGAGAAAGCCCGCGGCCGGGGCCGCAGGCAGCTTTCGGGTCACGATCCACACTTCGTCTCCGCGGTCGAGCATGGCCTCGGCTAGCGCCCGGCCGATAAACCCCGTACCGCCGCAAATCAAAAATCGCATGACTTGCGCTCCTTTTTGGCTTTATTGCTTCTCAATGGTAAGAATCGTATTTTGCTTGACTTGCTCGCCGTCTACATCCAGCGTATCTTGACGGTATTCGAAGCGTACGGGCGTGCCTTGTTCCCAATCGGAAACTTTCTCCGCCGTCGCTTCGTCGATTTGGAAGCCGGTCGGGCCGTCCTCGGTTTCGATTTCGATCGAATGGCTGTCCATCAGCCCGATATATTCGCCGGTCGCTTCCAGCAATTCCGGAGCTTCGTCCGAAGGACTCGCACTCGGCGATTCGGGAGCCGAAGACGGGCTGGCGGAAGGACTGGCGGAAGGACTGGCGGAAGGACTTGCCGTCGGCGTTCCGCTTGCGTTCGTTGCGTTATTTTCATTGCTGCATGCCGCCGCTACCATAAGCAGAGACAGGATTGCGACGTACCAGGCGAATTGTTTGCCGTAATGTTTGCCGGATCTTTTCATAGGATCTAGCACCTCCAGGAGTTAGTCGATGATCTGAGCTGTCGAAACAGGCCCTCATGAGGTTAGACGGCTCGCAAGCGCAAAGGTTTCGTTATTTCTATTATTCAACCGCTTGCCGCGATTCCGAAACGTCGCCGATCAGATGCCGGTATTTCGAATAGTCGATTCCGTTCTTCTCCAAAAAACTGACCAAAAACGAGTGGTCCCGCTTCGGCGTCGCGAGGATGTAGCCTTCGATGCAATGCTCCTCCGTGACGCTCTTGGCGCCGCTTTCGACGGCGAGCTGCCCGATTCGGGCAGCGATGGAATGCTTCGCGATATCGCGGAACGCGGACGGCACCGGCGAAGCCAGCTTGTCCAGCATCGCTTTCGATTCCTCCGTCCATAGCGGCCGGCTTTTTTCCACCCAATAGTTCTGCCAATCCAGCTTCGACTTGCCGTCCTGCTTGGGCAGAACTTTAAGAAATTTGCGGAACATGAAAAAGCCGCCGACGCACATAAAGCCGACCATCACGATCGTCCAAAACCCGATGAAATACATGAACCATTCGGGCGTGTTTCTCATAGCCGTACCACCTCGTATTCAGCGCGCATGAATTCTTCATCGTTAAATTATATCTCATTTCTAGATTTATTTCGACGTTCGCGCTACAATAGGGGATGATCCAAACGGACGCCCGGACCGGTCCGGATACGGCACCGCGCTTGGCGTCGATACGGAGAGGAGCAGCTCAATGCTTAAAATCGGATCTCATGTATCTTTTTCGGACAAGGGTTTGCTGACGGCGGCCAAAGAAGCGGTATCCTACGGTTCCAGCACGTTCATGATTTATACCGGAGCCCCGCAGAACACGCGCCGCAAGCCGATCGAGAGCTTGTACATTCCCGAGGGTAGGGAACTGATGGCGGAAGCCGACATCGGCGAGATCGTCGTTCATGCCCCCTACATTATCAACCTCGGTTCTTATAAGAACGACACCTTCGAGCTGGCGGTCAATTTCCTTCAGGAGGAAATCCGCCGCACGCATCATATCGGGGTCCGAAATATCGTTCTTCATCCGGGAGCGTACACGGACAAGGATCCCGAATACGGCATCGACCGCATCGCCGAAGGTTTGAACGAAGTGCTCGGCGGAACGAAGGAGACGGACGTCAATATCGCGCTCGAAACGATGGCCGGCAAAGGCTCGGAAATCGGGCGAACCTTCGAGGAGATCGCCGCCATTATCGAGCGCGTCGAAGACAATCATCGCCTCGCCGTCTGCATGGACACCTGCCACATGCACGACGCCGATTACGATATCGTGAACGATTTCGACGGCGTCATCCGCAAATTCGACGAAATCGTCGGTCTCGACCGCGTAGCCGTCGTCCATATCAACGACAGCAAAAATCCGCAAGGAGCGGCCAAAGACCGCCACGCGCCGGTCGGGTCGGGCTGGATCGGTTTCGACGCGATCGACCGGATCGTGCATCACGAAGCGCTGCAAGGCAAGCCGTTTATTTTGGAAACCCCGTGGATCGGAAAGGTCGCGGGGAAGGAGCGCCCAATGTACGAAACCGAAATCGCCATGCTCCGCGGCAATGCCCAGGAGCGCTTCGGCGGCGAGTTTTTGGAGGATGTCGAGCGCCTGCACCATTTTTTCGAACGGGAAGAGATCGTGCCCCGGCTGTATGTGCTGCAGACGTGGGAATTGCTCAAATCCGACGCCAAAGCCCGCAAAGCCGATCCGCGCGAACCGATGGAGCGCCTGTACGACCTTGCGGTCGAAAACCGGGTGCTGTCCGCCGACTACACGGAAGAAGAAATCAACCATCGCTTGACCGCAAGCCTTGCGGGCAAGGAATGGCTCGCCAAGGTTTGATCCGGCAGACGGAACGATAGAAAGGAAGCGTAATCGATGAGTCTCAACGTTTACAAGGCGCAGGAGGCCCGGCAAAGGGAAGAAAACAAAAATCGCGCCCGCATGCTGATCTCCTGCCCGGATCGCCCGGGGATCGTGGCGACGGTTTCGCAATTTTTGTACGAGCAGGGCGCCAACATTATCCAATCCGACCAATACACGATGAACCCCGAGGGCGGCATGTTTTTCATGCGGATCGAATTCGACCTGAGCGAGCTGGAGCGGAAGCTGCCGTCGCTGCAGGAGGATTTCACGCGCGTCGCCGACCGGTTCGACATGCGATGGAGCGTGTATCGGGCAAGCCGGAACAAGCGAATCGCCGTGATGGTGTCCAAAGAGGATCATTGCCTGCTCGAGCTGCTTTGGCAATGGCAGTCCGGCGATCTGAACGCCGACATCGCCATGGTCATCAGCAACCACGACGATATGCGCGGGCTGGTCGAATCCTACGGGATTCCTTATCATCATATCCCCGTCACTCCGGATACGAAGGCGGAAGCCGAGCGCAAGCAATTGGAACTGACGGCTACCGGAAAAATCGATCTGGTCGTGCTTGCGCGCTATATGCAAATCGTGACGCCCAAGTTTATCGAGCAATTTCCGAACCGCATCATCAATATTCACCACTCGTTCCTCCCCGCTTTCGTCGGCGGCAAGCCATACCATCAGGCATACGACCGCGGCGTCAAGCTGATCGGGGCGACCGCGCACTACGTGACTGCGGAACTCGATGCGGGACCGATCATCGAGCAGGACGTTCAGCGGGTCAGCCATCGCAACGACGTCGACGAATTGAAACGAATCGGCCGCCATATCGAGCGTATCGTACTGGCTCGCGCCGTCAAGTGGCATGCGGAGGACCGTCTGGTCGTGTACCAGAACAAGACGGTCGCTTTCGTTTGACGTTCGCTATGGCGACGCGCGAGGAGCAAACGGTCATCGAAGGCCGGGTAGCCTACGACGTGGAGAATGACGAATGGGTCATGTACATCGACGACCGCTTCGTCGACATGGCGGATTTGTATGCGGCCGTCAATCGCCGGCTTGCGGAGCGGAATTTGCCGCCGCTTAAGGCCGGCGACGAGTTGGAAGTGAAGCTTAGGCGGTAGCGGCTTTCGCTTTCGCCCGCATGCCGCTGCCGCTTGAAGCGCAGTTTCCTTGCCCTTGGGGCGCAGTCGCGCGCCCTTGAGCGCAGTCTCGGGCCGTTTCCGGACGCGGAGCCGATGCTCAGCTTGTACGTACAAGTTGTGGTAAAACCAGACGCCCCGTGGTACAATAGGTGGGATAAACCGGCAGCCGTGCCTGGTTTCGGTTTGTGATTTATCGCAGGCGTTCAACGTCTATGCGACATATAGAAGGAGGTTTTTTACGAAATGACCGCAAGTGCGAAATCCATTGAACAATTGTCGGTTACGACGGTTCGTACGCTGGCGATCGACGCCATCGAGAAAGCTAAATCCGGCCACCCGGGCATGCCGATGGGCGCTGCGCCGATGGGCTATCAACTGTTTGCCAAAACGATGACCCACAACCCGTCCAATCCGACCTGGATCAACCGCGACCGTTTCGTTCTGTCCGCGGGCCACGGCTCGATGCTGCTTTACTCGCTGCTCCATTTGAGCGGCTACGACCTGCCGATCGAAGAACTGAAAAACTTCCGCCAATGGGGCTCCTTGACTCCGGGGCATCCGGAAGTCGGGCACACGGCCGGCGTCGACGCTACGACGGGTCCGCTTGGCCAAGGGATCGCGATGGCCGTCGGCATGGCGATGGCCGAAGCTCAGCTTGGGGCCACCTATAACCGCGAAGGCTTCGACCTGATCAACCACTACACCTACTCCATTTGCGGCGACGGCGACTTGATGGAGGGCATTTCCTCCGAAGCCGCATCGCTTGCGGGACACCTGAAGCTGGGCAAGCTGATCGTGCTTTACGATTCGAACGACATCTCGCTCGACGGCGAACTGAACCTTTCGTTCTCGGAAAACGTCGCCAAGCGTTTTGAAGGATATAACTGGCAAGTGCTGCGGGTGGAAGACGGCAACGACCTCGGCGCGCTGTCCGAAGCGATCGCCGCCGCCCAGGCCGAAACGGGCAAGCCGACGCTGATCGAAGTCAAAACGGTCATCGGCTACGGCTCGCCGAACAAGGGCGGCAAAGGCGGACACGCCGGACCGCACGGTTCCCCGCTCGGCTCCGAGGAAGCGAAGCTTACCAAGGCGTTTTACGAATGGGAGCATGAAGAATTCCATGTGCCGGACGAAGTCCGCGCTCACTTTGCCGAAGTGAAAGCGAAAGGCGAGAAGGCGAATGCCGCATGGGACGAGCTGTATGCCAAGTACAAATCGGCGCACGCGGAGCTCGCAGCCCAATTCGAAAACGCCGTTTCCGGCGGTTTGCCGCAAGGTTGGGATGCGGATCTCCCGGTTTATTCGACGGAAGACAAGCCTCTGTCGACCCGCGTCGCTTCGGGCAACGCGCTCAACGGACTGGCGAAAAACGTTCCGCACCTCGTCGGCGGTTCCGCCGACCTGGAAAGCTCGACGATGACCCATCTGAAAGGTTTGCCCGTATACAAGGCCGGCCAATACGACGGCCGCAACATTTATTTCGGCGTTCGCGAGTTCGGGATGGCCGCGGCGATGAACGGCATCTCGCTGCACGGAGGCCTGAAGGTTTACGGCGGCACGTTCTTCGTCTTCACCGACTATTTGCGTCCGGCCGTTCGTCTCGCCGCGATCATGAAACAACCGGTCGTCTACGTGCTGACCCACGACTCGATCGCCGTCGGCGAAGACGGCCCTACCCATGAGCCGATCGAGCAGCTGGCATCGATTCGCGTCATCCCGGGATTGACGGTCATCCGTCCGGCTGACGGCAACGAAACGTCCGCCGCTTGGGCGTACGCCGTCCAAAACAACGCCAATCCGGTTGCGCTCGTTCTCACCCGCCAAAACCTGCCGATCTTGGCCGGCACGGCGGAAAAAGCGCGCGAAGGCATCGCCAAGGGCGGATACGTCATTTCCGAAGCCGCAAACGGCAATCCGCAAGGCATTCTGATCGCGACGGGGTCGGAAGTTCAGCTCGCGATCGCTTCGCAAAAGGCGCTTGCCGAACAAGGCGTTCACGTCCGCGTCGTCAGCCTGCCGAGCTGGGACCTGTTCGAGAAGCAATCGACGGAATACAAGGAAAGCGTGCTGCCGAAATCGGTCAAAGCCCGCCTTGCGATCGAAATGGCTTCCCCGTTCGGCTGGGAACGGTATGTCGGGGATAGCGGCGCGATTCTCGGCATTTCCACCTTCGGCGCTTCCGCTCCGGGCGACCGCGTCATCAAGGAATACGGCTTTACCGTCGAAAACGTCATCGCACAGTTCAATAAATTGCTGTAATTCAACGGGCGCCCGGGGCGAAAGCCGCCGGGCGCTTCATAAGGCCGTTGCCATCACACAGGAGGCTTTCCAACATGTCCCAATTCGATAACGTCAGCGTCGTCAAGCAAGCGAACATTTATTTCGAAGGAAAAGTCACGAGCCGTACCGTCAAATTTCCGGACGGAACCCATAAGACGCTTGGCATCATGCTGCCGGGCGATTACGAGTTCGGCACTTCGCAAACCGAAATTATGAAAATTATGGCCGGAGAGCTGACCGTGCAGCTTCCCGGAAGCGAGGAGTGGATTTCGATTTCCGGTACGGGCGAGTTCACCGTTCCGGCCAACTCGAAGTTCAAATTAAAAGTTACGCAAACGACCGATTATCTTTGTTCCTACCTGTAATCGAATGCGAAAGCCAAAAACCTTCCCTTGCGAACGCGTCGTTCATCGGGGAAGGTTTTTTAAGTTTCTTCGGGCATGTGCAGCGCGTCTTCGCACTTTATGGCGGTATCCCGTTGGGTCAGTACGGGTTTTTGTCGCACTTTATGGCGGTATCCCGTTGGGTCGGTGATAGGCAAACTAAACGCTTCTGGTTTCGGTATCCGGACAAAAAGCGCAGCACTGAGCGAACGGGATATCGCAACCAGGCAGCGCAAAACGGATTACCGAGTACGGGGGCACGCCGACCTCACTCCCCGATGCGCCGGCCGATCCACGATTCGTAAATGCGGGCGAGCGCGGCCAGATCCTCGTCGCCGTAGCCGGCCGACTGGCCGGCCTGGAACAGGCTTTTGGCCGCTTCCAGCATCGGCGTCGGCACGCCGAGCCCGTCCGTCAACGCGGACGACAGCTTCAGATCCTTCAGCATGAGCGCCAGCGAAAACTGAACGCTGAACTCATGCTCGATTACTTTGCGCCCTTTCAGCTCGGCCTGTTTGCTCGCGGCGCCGCCGCCCTGTACGACGCGGAGGAACGATTCGGCGTCGATCCCCGCTTTGGCCGCGATCGCCATGCCTTCGAACAGCCCGGCGGCGTTGATGCCGACGATCGTATTGTGGGCAAGCTTCGCCGAGGCCCCGCTTCCGTTTTCCCCCATGTGAAGCACTTCGCGCCCCATCGCCAGCAGCAGCTCGCGGCACGCGTCCACGGTCGCCTTAGGGCCGCCAACCATAAACAGCAGCGTGCCGTCGATGGCGGCCGGCTTGCTTCCCGTTACCGGCGCGTCCAGGAAGCCGGCCGACTTCGCGCCTAGCTCGGCGGCAAGCCGCTTCGCGAGGCTCGGCGAAATCGTGCTGCTGTCAATGACGGTCGATCCTGCCCGAATTCCCTCCATAATGCCTTCGTGCCCGAAATAGACGTCCTCGATCGCCCGGTCGTTGCTGATCATCGTCATGACGACTTCCGAGGTTTCCGCAAGCTCTGCCGGGGATGACGCCGCGACGGCGCCAAGCTTTTCGAGCTCCGCCGTTTTTCCCGGCGTGCGATTGTAGACGGCCAGTTCGTATCCCTTGCGAACCAGGTTGGCCGCCATGGGCTGGCCCATGACGCCAAGTCCGACAAATCCGATTTTTTTCACGGGTGAAACCTCCATTCTTTTCATCATAACCTTTGTATCATATTTTCCTAATGATGGGAACTTATAAGATGAAGACTTAATGAAACTCATTCGTACAAGCTTGTGCCGCGTCTTTTTTTTGAGTATCCTTAAGCTACGTAAATCAAAGAAGCGACGCGCGCCTTTATGCGTGCCGATAGGAATTGAAGGGAGAAGTGTAAAGTGTCCGCTAACATTCGTTTGGATTATTCCAAAGCGCTGCAATTCATCGGGCAAAACGAGATCGACAATCTGGCTCCGGCCATCCGCCTCGCGCATGAGCAGCTGCATAACGGTACCGGCACCGGATCCGACTATCTCGGCTGGATCAACCTGCCGTTCGATTACGACAAAGAGGAATTCGCCCGCATTCAGGCGGCCGCGAAGCAAATTCAGTCCGATTCGGAAGCGCTCGTCGTCATCGGCATCGGCGGCTCCTATCTCGGCGCCCGCGCCGCGATCGAGATGCTGTCGCACTCGTTTTACAATACGCTCGGCAAAGAACAGCGCAAAACGCCGCAAATTTTCTTCGCCGGCAACAACATCAGCTCCACCTACGTAACCCACCTGCTTCAGGCGCTCGAAGGCAAGGACTGGTCGATCAACGTCATTTCCAAATCCGGCACGACGACCGAGCCGGCGATCGCTTTCCGCATTTTCCGCGACGCGCTGGAGAAGAAGTACGGCAAGGAAGCCGCCAAGAAGCGCATCTACGCCACGACCGACAAGGCGCGCGGAGCTCTCAAGAAGCTGGCGACCGAAGAAGGCTACGAAACGTTCGTCATTCCGGACGACGTGGGCGGACGCTATTCGGTTCTGACGGCCGTCGGCCTGCTGCCGATCGCCACGGCGGGCATCGATATCGAAGCGATCATGAAGGGCGCGCAGGAAGCGGCCAAGCTGTATAACAATCCGAACGTGAGCGAGAATCCGGCTTACCAATACGCGGCGATCCGCAACGCGCTGTATCGCAAAGGCAAGACGGTGGAAATTCTCGTCAACTACGAGCCGGGCCTGCACTTCGTGTCCGAATGGTGGAAGCAGCTGTACGGGGAAAGCGAAGGCAAGGATTACAAGGGCATTTATCCCGCATCGGTTGACTTTTCCACGGATTTGCACTCGATGGGGCAATTTATTCAAGAGGGCAACCGGATTATTTTCGAAACGGTGCTGCAGGTCGGCGAGGTGCCGGAGCAGATTACGATCGAGAGCGACCCGGCCGATCTGGACGGCCTGAACTTCCTGGCGGGCAAAACGCTCGACTTCGTCAACAAAAAGGCGTTCGAGGGCACGCTCCTCGCGCACACGGACGGCCAAGTGCCGAATCTGGTCGTTCACCTGCCGGATATGACTCCGCATACGTTCGGCCAGCTCGTCTACTTCTTCGAAATCGCGTGCGGCGTGAGCGGCTACTTGCTCGGCGTCAACCCGTTCGATCAGCCGGGGGTCGAGGCATACAAGAAAAACATGTTCGCGCTGCTTGGCAAACCGGGCTTCGAAGCGGAGAAAAAAGCGCTGGAAGCTCGCCTGTAAGTACGACAGCGCCAAAAAACGGCCTCATCCCGAAACGGGGGATGCGGCCGTTTTTTTGTCCGCGTTATTGGCTTCGCGGCGATCTCCTCGCGGCGATCTTATCGAAGAGATCTCAGCGCCTTGCCGGGGCGGCGGGCGGCGCGGTCGACGTCCGCACGACGAGTTCGGGCTCGAGCAGGACGGCGGACCCTTCGGCGCCATTCCCTCGTGCTCCGGTCTCCTCGATCATGGCGATCAGCCTGCGGGCCAACGTAGCGGCGATGGTCGCGATGTCGACGCCGACGGAGGTGACCGGGACTTCCAAGTTGTCCATCTGCGGAATGTGGTCGTAACCGACGATCGAGACGTCGTCGGGGACGCGGATGCCCGATTCCGCCGCCGCGCGCATCATGCCGCGGGTGAGATCGTAGCTGCCGCCGAACAGCGCCGTCGGCCGGTCGCGCCGCTTGAGCAGCTCCTTGGCGGCAACGTAGCCGTCGTGGAACTCCATGCCGGAAATGGCGGCGACCGCCTTTTCCGCCGGCTCCCGCTTTCCGAGCCGCCGCAGCTCGTCGAGAAACGCCGACGCCTTTTCTTCTTGGAGGGGGTCGCCCCCCTCCGGCCGGCCGATGTAGGCGATATCCCGGTGACCCAGCTCGTACAGGTGCCGGACGGCGAGGCGCACCGCCTTTTGCCGGTTGACGTCGAGCGACGGGAACCCGGAACGGACGGCGTTCCCGTAGCACAGAATCGGGATGCCGGACGGGCTCGGGACGCCGAGCAGCGGCTCGTCCTTTTCCGAAAACAGCAAGATCGCGTCCACCTGGAAGCGGCGGAACGTCTCGATGGCGGCGTCGGCCCGGTTGATCGACAGCAGCGTAGCGTAGCCGCTGTCCTCAAGCTCCGCATTGATCAGCGTGATCAGGGCGGACAGCGTCGTGCGCTCGACGGACGGCCAGACGACGCCGACGACCCCGCTGCGCTTGGAGACGAGGCTCCGGGCGGCGATGTTCGGCCGGTAGCCCATCTCCTCGGCGATGGCGAGTATTTTCGCCTTTGTCTTCTCCTGAACGAGCGGACTGTTGCGAAGCGCCTTCGAGACGGTCGAAAAACTCACTCCGGCACGCTCGGCGATGTCTTTAATCGTTACGGACATAGGACGCGACAACCTCCGCACAGTTTTTTAACAACGTTGTTATTTTCTTTAATCTTAATCGATCGCGGAATGAAAAGAAAGCCTCATTTTCATTTTCGGGATGTATGGACATCGGGAATCGTTTCGGCTATGATGGCAATAACAACGTTGTTATTAAGCGCGTTCCAGTTGGCGCAATTGGGGGATGGACATGAATTTGTTTGATTTGACGGGCACCGTTTCCGTCGTCATCGGCGGCAACGGCGTGCTGGGCGGAGCGATGTCGGAAGCGCTTGCGGGCGCGGGCTCCAAGGTTGCCGTCGTCGGCAGGGATATGGAAAAGGCGGAAGCCGTTCGCTTGCGCATCGCCGAAGCGGGAGGAGAGGCGGCGACGTTCGCGGCCGACGCCACCCGCGAGGAAGATTTGCGCGAAGTGCTTCGCCGGGTACTCGAATGGGGCGGACGCGTCGATACGGTCGTCCACTGTGCGGGGATGAACAGCCCGACTCCGTTTTTCGAGCTGAAGATGGAAGAATGGGACCGCATTATGGACGTCAACCTGAAGAGCGCGGTCGTCACGGCGCAAATTTTCGGCAAGCATTTGATCGACCAGGGCGAGGGAGGCTCGATCGTCAACATTTCCTCCGTGTCGTCCGATCCGCCGTTGTCCAAGGTGTTCACGTATTCCGCTTCGAAAGCGGGCATCAACAGCATCACCAAATTTCTCGCGCGCGAATTCGCCCCGCATAACGTGCGGGTGAACGCCATTATTCCGGGCTTTTTCCCGGCCGAGCAAAACCGCAAAATCCTGTCCCCCGAGCGGGTGCAGTCGATTATGGGCCACACCCCGATGGGGCGTTTCGGCAATCCGGAGGAGCTGCAGGGCGCGATCGTTTATCTCGCGTCGGCCAAGGCGTCTTCGTTCGTGACCGGAACGACGCTGCGGGTCGACGGCGGATTCGGGGCGATGACGATATGAACGACATTTTGACGAAGCTGCTGGAAGGAATCCCGATTCCGAAAATGGTCCGCATTCGCCAAAAGTTCGCCGACGACAAGCTGGCGGACCCGATCGGCGAACTGGCCGCGAAACTGCGCGCCGCCCCCGCGGCGGCCGTCAAGCCGGGGCAGAAGGTGGCGGTGGCCGTCGGCAGCCGCGGCGTCTCGCGCATCGACGAGCTGACGAAGGCGGTCATCGACGATTTGAAGCGCCAGGGGGCCGAGCCGTTCATCGTGCCTTGCATGGGCAGCCATGGCGGGGCGACGGCCGAAGGGCAGAAGGACGTGCTCGCGCATCTGGGCGTTTCCGAGGAGCGGATGGGCGCTCCGGTCCGTTCCTCGATGGAAGTCGTTTTGCTGGATCGCCTGCCGAACGGACTTCCGGTATACTGCGACGCCATCGCCGCCAAAGAGGCCGACGTCATTGTCGTCATCAACCGGATCAAGCCGCACACGGCGTTCCGCGGCAAGGTCGAAAGCGGCCTGCTGAAAATGATCGCGATCGGGCTCGGCAAGCAAAAAGGCGCGGAAGCGTGCCACCAGCTCGGCTTCAAGTATATGGCGGAAAACGTGCCCGCGATGGCCGAGGTGATGCTTCAGAAGCTGCCGATCATCTACGGCGTGGCCGTCGTGGAAAACGCCTACGACCAGATTTGCCGGGTCGAAGTAGTGGCCGCGTCCGAGATGCTGGAGAAGGAGCCACCTTTGCTGGAGGAAGCGAAATCCCGTCTTCCGCAAATTCTTTTTCCGCAAATCGACGTGCTCGTCATCGACTACATCGGGAAAAACATCAGCGGAGACGGCGCCGACCCGAACATTACCGGGCGCTATCCGACGCCTTACGCGTTCGGCGGCCCCGAAGTGACGAAGATGGTCGTGCTCGATCTTACGCCCGAATCCAAAGGCAACGCGAACGGCGTCGGCACGGCGGACTTTACGACGCAGCGGCTCGTGGACAAAACGGATTGGCCGGGCACGTACGCCAACGGCCTGACTTCGACCGTATGCGCGCCGACGAAGCAGGCGACGACGCTGCCGAACGACCGGGAAGCGATCAAAGCCGCGGTCAAGACGTGCAACATCCTCGATTACGAGCAATGCAGGCTCGTTCGTATCCGCGATACGCTGCATCTCGGCGAGATCGAGATTTCGGAGACGCTGCTGCCCGAGGCGCTGAAGCATCCGCAGATCGAAGTGCTGGAAGGGCCTTACGAGTTCGAATTCGACGAGGAAGGATATTTGCCGAAATGAGCGGAACGACTTCTTGCGTTTTGGCGGTCGACATCGGAACGACGAGCACGAAGACGCTGGCCATCGATTCGGACGGCAACGTCCTGGCGAGCCGCTCGCAGGGCTACCCGCTGCATACGCCGAAGCCGGGCTATGCGGAGCAGGACCCGGAGGAGATTTTCGAGGCGGTCGCGCGGACGATCCGGGACACGGCAGAGGCGGCGGGATTGCGGCCGGACCAGGTGCTGTGCGTTTCGTTCAGCGCCGCGATGCACAGCCTGATCGGGGTCGACGGCGCGGGAATTCCCCTCACGCCGAGCCTGACGTTCGCCGATCAGCGAAGCGCGGAGCAGGCGGACCGGCTCAACCGGGACGGCTCGGGGCTCGAGGTGTATTTGCGCACGGGAACGCCCGTGCATCCGATGTCGCCGCTCGTCAAGCTGATCTGGATGCGGGAGCGGCAGCCCGAGCTGTTCGCCTCCGTCCGCAAATGGATCGGCATCAAGGAATACGTGCTGATGCGGCTGTTCGGGCGCTATGTCGTCGACCATTCGATCGCCAGCGCGACCGGATTGTTTAACTTGCGGACGCTGGACTGGGACGAAGGCGCGCTCAAGCTGGCGGGCATCGCGCCGGAGCAATTGCCGGAGCCGAAGCCGACGACCTTCCGGCTGACCGGGCTCCCGGAAACGGCCGCGCGGCGGCTCGGCCTTGCGCCGGATACCCCGTTTGTCCTCGGCGCGTCGGACGGCGTGCTGGCCAATCTGGGCATCGGCGCGGCCGGGCCGGGGCTGTTCGCCGTCACGATCGGCACGAGCAGCGCCGTCCGCGCCATGGTCGGCGAACCGTCGCTCGATCCGCAAGGACGGCTGTTCTGTTACGCGCTCACCGAAGACCGCTGGGTCGTCGGAGGAGCCTCCAACAACGGCGGCATCGTGGCCCAATGGGCGGCCGAACGATTGTACCCGGGCCGGCCGATGGAAGAGGTTGTGCCGTTGACGGAATCGGTGCCGCCCGGCTCCAACGGCTTGCTCATGATGCCGCTGCTTTCCGGCGAGCGGGCGCCGTTCTGGGACGCTCACGCGCGGGGAACGTGGTTCGGCCTGACGCTCGCCCACAAGGAGGAGCATTTGCTCAAGGCCGGACTGGAAGGCGTCCTTTTTCAAATTCGCGCGATTCAAACGCTTCTGGAGGAACGCGCGGGATCTCCGGATCGGTTGCTCGCTTCGGGCGGATTTGCCCGTTCGGCGGCCTGGTGTCAAATGGCGGCCGACTTGCTCGGCGTTCCCGTCGCCGTGCCCGAAATCATCGAGAGCTCCGGGCTTGGAGCGGCGCAGCTCGGATTTTACGCCATGGAGGACGGCCAAGGGCCGCTGCTGCGCTGGCCCGGCACCGTTTCGCAAGTCTACGAGCCGAACCCGGAGCGCGCGAACGCCTACCGCGAACTTTTTCCGATTTATCTCGGATTGTATGATAAGCTAAAAGACAGCATGAAGGACCTTACCGGCTTTGAACAGCGGCAAGCGCTCCCGGGCTAAAAAGGAGGGACGGCTTCGATGGCGCAAGAGGCGGAGAAATATGAAAAGCTCCAGGCCATTTTGACCGAAATGGAGTCGGTGGTAATCGCTTTTTCCGGCGGGGTGGACAGCACGTTTTTGCTGAAGGCGGCATTGGATACGCTCGGTCCGCAGCGGGTGCTGGCCGTAACCGCCGACTCGGAAACGTATCCGTCCGAGGAACTGGAAGAAGCGCGCAGGCTGGCCAAGCAATTGGGAGCTTCCCACGAGGTCATCGAAACGTCGGAGCTTGCCATTCCCGGCTACAAAGAGAATAACGGCAATCGCTGCTATTTTTGCAAAAAAAGCTTGTTCGAGCATTTGACGCCATTCGTCAGCGGCGGGCGTTACCGGCACGTCGCGTACGGATTGATCGCCGACGACATGAACGAACACCGTCCCGGCATTCGCGCGGCCCGCGAGCACGGCGCGCGGGGACCGCTGCAGGAGGCGGGACTTTACAAGGAAGAAATTCGCGCCTTGTCCCGCCAGATGGGATTGCCCACTTGGGATAAGCCCTCCTTCGCCTGCCTTTCGTCGCGAATCGCCTACGGCGAAACGATCACGATGGAAAAGCTGACCCGAGTGGGGCAGGCGGAGCGTTTCGTCCGGTCGCTTGGCATTCGCCAGGTGCGGGTACGATCGCACGGCGACGTCGCCCGCATCGAGGTGGAGCCCCGGGATATGGCGCGCCTCGTCGAACGCGGCGCCGATATCGTCCGGGAGTTGAGAGAAATTGGGTATACGCATGTCGCAATGGATTTGGCGGGCTATGCGAGCGGAAGCATGAATCGGGCATTGGAGCGTGCGAAGGCGTGAACGGCGGATTCGAGGATATGGATTTTTGCAAGCTGGACGTAGCAAGAGAAGAACGAACCGGGCATCCCGAGGTCGTGTTCGGACCGGGAAAAACGGCGGAACAAGCGTCGGCCATATTCGCCAAGCTGGTGGAAAAGCACGGCCGGGCGCTGCTCACCCGATCGTCGTCGGAGATGGCAGCGGCGATTCTGTCCGCGTTCCCGGAAGCCAAGCATGACCCGAGGTCGGGGCTTGTCGTTTACGGAACGTCGCCCAGGCGGTTTCCCGGGAAGGTCTCCGTTCTTACCGGAGGAACCGGGGACATCCCGGTAGCCGAGGAAGCGGCCGGAACGGCCGAATGGATGGGCTGCGAAATCGAGCGCATCTATGACGTGGGCGTGGCGGGCATCGACCGGATTTTGGCCCAGCGGGACCGCATTCGGGAAGCGAACGTCGTCATCGTCGTCGCCGGCATGGAGGGAGCGCTGGCCAGCGTCGTGGGAGGCATGGTTCGCAGGCCCGTCATCGCGGTACCGACATCCGTCGGCTATGGCGCGCATTTTCAAGGCTTGACGCCGCTGCTCTCCATGCTGACCTCGTGCGCGGCGGGCGTATCCGTCGTCAATATCGACAACGGCTTCGGCGCCGGCTACAATGCGGCGATGATCCAACAACTGGCGGCGGAGGCGGCGCGATGAGCGACATGAAAACGACTCTTTATCTGGACTGTTTTTCCGGCATCGCGGGGGATATGACGCTGGCGGCGCTCGTCGACCTCGGGGCCGATCCGGCCTACATCGAATCGCATTTGCGCAAGCTGCCGCTAGATCCGTTCGCGATGGCGTTCGTGCCCGTCGTCCGCCGCGGCATTTCCGCCAAGCTGCTCAAGCTGACTTTTTCCGAGCCTGGCCATGAACCCGGTCACGACCATAGCCACGGACATGCGCACCATCACGGCCACGATCACGACCACAGCCACGGGCATGCGCACCATCACGGCCACGATCACGACCACAGCCACGGGCATGCGCATCACCACGGCCATGATCATGAACATAGCCATGATCACGACCATAGCCACGGACATGCGCACCATCACAGCCACGATCACGACCACAGCCACGGGCATGCGCATGCGCACTCGCACGACCATGAGCATCGCAAGGCGGCCGATATTCTCGCGATGATTTCGAACTCCGAGCTGCCGCCCCGCGTAAAAGAGCGCAGCCGAAGCGTATTTACGCTCATCGCAGCCGCGGAGGGTAAAATTCACGGCATCGATCCCGCCGAAGTGCATTTTCACGAAGTCGGCGCGATGGACTCGATCGTCGACATTATCGGCGTTTGTTTGGCGCTTGAGGATTTAGGGGTCGAAGACATCGTAGCCTCGCCGATTCCGACCGGCATGGGCAAAGTGCGGATCGCGCACGGACTGTATCCGGTACCGGCGCCGGCGACGGCCGAACTTCTTCGCGGCGTTCCGCTGGCCTCCTTTCCCGTCAGCGCCGAGCTGACGACTCCGACCGGAGCGGGCCTTGCGAAGGCGCTGGCTTCCGAGTTCGGTGCGATTCCCGAAGGGACGATGGACAGGATCGGGTACGGGGCGGGCAACAAGGACTTCGAGCATCCGAACGTGCTCCGGGCGATTTTGCTGAAGCGAACGAAGTCGTCTTCGCCAGGCGAGAAAGTCGTCGTCCTGGAAGCGCAAATCGACGACGCGACGGGTGAAACGATGGGCTATGCGATGGAGCGATTGTTTGCGTCCGGAGCGCTGGACGTGTTTTACGCGCCCGTATATATGAAAAAAAACCGCCCCGGCGTGCACGTCACCGTCATTTGTTTGCCGGTCGATGCCGATGCCTGTGAAACGACGCTGCTTAAGGAGACGACCACTTTCGGAGTCCGCAGAAGCGAGCGAACCCGGCGAATGCTGGAACGAAAGTGGCAGCAAGTCGAAACGCCTTTCGGCATCGTGCGGGTCAAGCTCGGCTACGAAAAAGATAAGCTGGTCCAGGCTTCGCCAGAGTTTGAGGACGCCGCGCAAGCGGCAAAAGCCTACGGGGTCTCCCTTCGTACGGTTTATCGGGAAACGCTGAAGCGATTCGGGGAGATCGACTCCTAAAAATAGATTTGTTGCAACTCCGGGGCAAAATGAGGGACGATAACGTCAATTAGGCATTTACCCCGGACTATTTTTCTAAATGAAAATAACAACGTTGTTATCATGAGAGGAGAAGGTTGGATATGGGAGCTCAATCGGTGATTGAACAAGTCGCGGCAGGAAATGCATATGTTTATCCTCGTTCCAAGCACGAACATGAAGGGACCAAGCTGCAAATCGTGAAGGCCGCCGATCGCAAATACATTTTGGCCGAAGGAAGCGGCAAGCTTATCGACGAGCTTGAAGGCGAAACGGCAAACGGCGTCAAGCTGTGCGAGCTGTCGCATGCCAACCGTCTGGTCATTAACAAGTTTTTTCCGTTTACCGTTCCGCAAGCGTTCGGCAAGCAAAGCACGACGATCGGACTTGGAGACCGACTTGGCATTGCCGGACCGGGTCATTTGCAAACGGTAAAAGGCCGTGCGATCCATCCCATTCTGGCCCAGCAAAGCATTCGCGAGCTTGCCCTGACCGGCCGCGATTATAAGCAGGTCATCGACGCGGCTGCTTATGCGGCGCTTCAGGAAGGCTATACGGAAGGCTACGGCGCGGACGGGGACCATTTGAAAAAAGAAGAAGACATCCGCATGTCGCTCGATCTAGGGTTTACGATGCTGACGCTGGATTGCTCCGAACAAATCGACAACGCGGCCGCCCAAGCGGACGAAGCGGAAGTCAACCGCAAATACGAAGCTTTGCCGGAGGCCGTTCGCACCCATTATGAGTCCAACTATTTGAACAAAACGTTTACGGCAGGTTCGCAATCGATCCATTTCGACGCCGCTACGCTGAAACGCGATGTGCTCGTGTACCATGAAGCGATCGAGTTTATGGTTTTTATTTACGAAAAGTACATTAAAACCGCCGACCGCGCCGTCGATTTCGAAATTTCGATCGATGAAACGCTGACGCCTACGGCTCCCGGATCGCACTTCCTCGTCGCTTCGGAACTGAACGCCAAAAACGTCGACATTTTCAGCATGGCTCCCCGGTTCATCGGCGAATTCCAAAAAGGAATCGACTATATCGGGGATCTCGCCCAATTTGAGCAGGAGCTGGCCGTTCACGCGGCGATTGCCGATCATTTCGGCTACAAGCTGAGCATTCACTCCGGCAGCGACAAATTCAGCGTGTTCGCGCTTGTCGGCAAATATACGAACGGCCGCTTCCACGTCAAGACGGCAGGCACGAACTGGCTGGAAGCCGTGCGGATCGTCGCTCGAACGAACCCGTCATTGTACCGCAAGATGCATCAATATGCTCTGGAGCATTTCGAAGAAGCGACGGCTTATTATCATGTCACGACAAATCTGGACAACATCCGGCCGCTGAAGGAAGTTACCGACGAAGAATTGCCGAAATACATGGAGGAAAACGACGCTCGCCAGCTTCTGCATATTACGTACGGCATCCTGTTGCAGGCCAAGCGGGAGGACGGATCCAGCCTGTTCCGCGACGAGTTTTTCCGAACGTTGAGCGAGCGGGAAGAAGACTATGCCCATGCGCTCAAAAAGCATATCGGCAAGCATTTGGATTTGCTCGGAGTCAAATAAACGGTTGAAACGGGTTAAAGCCTGAAGTTCCCCGAGCGGGGCTTCGGGCTTTTTTTGGGGGCCGGTCTCGGAGAGGTATGTTTCTCTTTTTTCCCCCTTACGACGGTATCCCGTTCACTCAGAAGTTCGCCAAAACGATTTTACCGCAAAAATTCGCTAGTCACGATCACCCTCACCAGAACGAATTGCCGCAAAAGATTCGCTAGTCACAAAATCATCACCCGGGACAAATTGCCGCAAAAGATTCGCTAGTCACAATCATCCCGCCAAGGACCAACTATTACAAGAATTCGCTAGTCGCGAAATTCCCGCCAGGACACATTGCCGAAAAAAACCGCTTGTTACGAAATCCCGTTCGCTCAGGAAATGAAACTGCGTTATTATTGTGCCTGAGGCAATCCCCCCACGGCAAGCAGAAACCCGATAATCGCAAAAGAAACGGAACAACCGTAGACGGTAATTAGCTGTAATATGGAATCGGAATAGCTTTTTGAAGGTGATCGGGTGTGGAACCGTTAAGGGCAAACGGCAGCTTGGGACCGTGGTGGCTTATAGAAGATAATCCACGGTATGAAAGCGGAATGGCTTATAGAAGATAATCGACAGCGTGGAATCGCAGTGGCTTGCAGCAATCGGCGGCGTAAAACCGTAGCGGCATATAAAAGACATTCGGCGGCATGAAACCGGAACGGACATAAACGGTAATCGGCACCAGTATGAACATCGAACGTGCATGGAAGGAATCAAATCAGAGTAAATCATTTTGGAAGCCGACCCGTAAATAGGCCGAATCGTGGGTAAGAATCATCAAATAGAGTTTCATTCAATTCAACTCAACTTGCAGATGGGAAGTAGGCGGGAGGAATAGCGGCAAGCGAGCGAACGTGCTTGCTCTTGCCGGGCGTCCCCGTCAAAGCCGGATAGGTGATGGTGGACCGCGTTGCGCAGTCGATTAACAGCTCGATGAAAATCATCCCCGCTTGCCGGTTCCACAAATAGCAAAAATGCTCCAGATACGCCTGCAGATGCTTGCTGCTGATGCCGCGAAATAAGTCCGCCAGCCAGTTTTCGGCGGTTTTGAAAATCCGCTTCAGCTTTCCGGAACGATAGCGCATGAGGCGCCAACGAAGATCGACATCGGCCTCCTCGTCTACCCATTCCTCCTCGAACCGATCCCGATCGGATATTTCGGGCGCCCGGCTGCGGGGCGTTTTGGGCTGCTTTTTGATTTTGATCCGGGACATCTCCTCGCAGAGGCCCACGCTGGCGCCGACGATCACGGGCTGTTCCTGCTTGTGCCCTTCTGCGGAGGCGCGGAATTTTTCGCTGTATATCGCGTTGATCATGCAGACGGTGCCGGTGAGCAGCTGTCCGTCCTCCGCTTGCCGCATGGCATGACGAATTTTGTGGCACATGAGCCAGCTTGTTTTATAGGTAACGCCGATCCGTTCGGACAATTGCACGGCATTGATATCGTCGGGCTGGGCATGCAGAAAAAGAGCCTGAAACCAGAGCCGAAGCGGCGTGCGGCTGCCCTCCATAATCGTGCCGACCGTAAGCGATGTTTGCTTGCCGCAAGCGCGGCAGTCGTATAAAGGAAGCCGGCGGGTGGAAGTGACGGAAGCGTGAGGATGCGCGCAGCGAGGACAGCGGAAGCCATGGGGCCATTTTGCCTGAAACAAGATCCGGATACAGTGGCTTTCATCGCGAACCAACTCGCAAAACTCCTCAAAGGACATCAGCTCGATCACGGCGCATTCCTCCGATTCGGCAACGGGATTGTTTTTTCTGATTCAATTTTACCAAACAAATGTTCTTATTTCAATAATAAATGCCAATAAAAGTCATTCAAAACTTCTCGAATTTCTCGCGCATGGACAAGAATCGGGCCGGTTACGAAGAGCAAAGGAGAAGCCGAATTATCTGAGCGAAGGGGATACCGTAAATAGGGAGTTAGAACGGGAGATTGGCTTTCGGAGCATCTGAGCCGACGGGATATCGTAATAAGGGAAAGAAATTTAAGATTAGACGGCTCAAGGGTTCTAGAGGGCCAGGGAAGCTGAGGGAGCAGGAAAGCTGGGGAGCCATCGCATGGAGCCGGGAATCGCATGGAGCCGGGAATCGCATGGAGCCGGGAATCGCAGGGAGCCGGGAATCGCAGGGAACCGGGGAAACGCGGGGGAGACGGTGAGACCGGGAGCCGGGGGAACGCGGGGGAGGCGGTGAGGCTCGGAGCCGAGTAACCGTAGAGACGGGGAGCGAAGAAGCACTGAGGCAACGGGAACCCGCACCCAAACGTCGCTACAGCGCTCGCCCGCCCCGGGATTCGCGAAACTGGCCGGGGGTAATGCCTTCCTGTTTGCGGAAGGAGCGAATGAAGTTTTGGGAATTGTTGTAGCGCAATTTGGCCGCGATGTCTTTGATCGGGATGTCGGTTTCGGCGAGCCATTTTTTGGCCGTTTGAAACCGGTAGGCGGTCAAATATTCGCTGAACGACCGGCCCGTTTCCTTGCGAAATACGCTGCTCAGGTAATTTGGATTGTAGTGGAGCCTCGCGGCGCATTCCTCCAGCGTCAAATCGGTATCGTAGTAGCGGTGGACGAGATCGATGATTTTTTCGGAAATGTTGGCGTACTGCGCTTCCTGCCGGTCACGGAAAATGCGGAGCATCGGATGCACGACGCACGACCAAAACCAGTCCTCGATTTCGGCGGACGTGTTCAGCTCCAGAAGATCCTCGTACAGCGTGCTCCGCTCCGGGTGAATGACGCTAACGGCAATGCCCGATTCCTGCATGACGACGAGCAGGTTGTTCAATAGCCGGGTAAGCGGGATCTGGCACTCCCGAGGCGACGTTTCGGAGGCGAAAACGGGCACGAGAAACTGGTGCAGAAGCTCTTTCGCCCGGTCTTTGTCCGCCAGCTTGACGGCTTCGATCAGCTCGTTTTCGAGCTGGTGCGGGTAATGCAAGCTAAGGACGTGCTTGCCCGCGTTCAGGTGCTCGTATTGCACGATGATGCCGCCGCCCAGCTTGAGTCTTTGGCGAAGCGCCTCCAGTCCTTCGCGATACGCGTTGGACAGATCCTCGAGCCTCCGGAAAGGCAGGCTGATGCCAATGCTGACGGTCAGACGCAAGTAGTCGGCGATTTTTTTCTGCAATTCCTCGGTCAGCGCGATGATTTCCTCTTTAAATGAGGCCGAGTGGGCCGTTTTCGAAAATTCCGCCGCTCCCGCCGATGCCGGAGATGCCGAAGATGCCGCCGCTTCCACCGATTCCGCAGATTCAGCAGATGCCGAAGATGCTGCCGATTCCGCGAGATACGTCCGGTCCCCCGCGCGGCCGCCGACGGTCAGCACGACCGTATGCTCGACGGTAACCGGGGCCAGGCGGCGTTCGGCGGGGATGATTTCCTCGATCATATTTTGGATGGCGAACAGGAGCAGCTCCGCGTCGCGCTTTTCGTAGCCGGTCGATTCGAGCGAATCGATCTGGAGAGTAAGCACCGCCTTCAGTTCCCAGTCGCGGATGCGCTCGCCGTAGCCGAAACGTTCGAGCTGATCCTCCAGTTCGCTCGGCTTGCCGCCGCCTTGGTACGCTTTCATTAAATAAAAGGCGGACACCTGGCGGATATGCCGGTGCACCTCTTGCTCCAGCCTCGATTTGGACTGGAACAAATGGCGCACCCGCTCGCCGATCACCTGGAATTCGTCGCTCCGGTTTTTCCGGCCGGTCGCCGCGCCCGCGTCCAACTGCAGCATAAGCTGTTGAACGGGAGAGTACATCCGGCGGGAGCCGATCCAGGCCAGCGAGAGCATGAACAGCAGCATGAATAAGCAGACCAGCAGCGTGTACATGCCGATTTTGTCCGATTCCTTGGTCAGGCTGCCGATCGACGTGAACGAGACATAAGTCCAATTGTTATATGGGGAGCGGTAATAAGTAACCGAGTAAGGCTGCTGATCGATATCCGCGCGGAACTGGCCGCTGTCTCCCGAGAATTTGTCCGTTTCGGCCAATCCGGCGGCTTCCAGCGGCTGCCCGATCAGCTCCGGATCCGGGTGCAGCAGCAGCCGGCCGTCCTCGCCGACGACCATGAGCCGGTCGTCCCGCTCCGCGTTTCCGCTCAAGAAATCCTGAAGAGCGCAGGCCGGAATGTTGGCGAGCGCGAGCCCGCTTTTATCCAATCCGTTGACCGGAAGCTTCTTCGCCAGACTGATGCTGTATCGGCATGGCGCGCTGCCCGCGTTTTCCTCGCTGTAAAACCAATCGGAAGGGTTCAGCATCCAGGCGCTGTCTCCGGAAGAGTCGACCAATTTGTCGATTTCGTCATAATGGGCATACTCGTCAAACCGGTAGAGCCCGGAATTTTTGACCATCCAGTTGTAATCCCGGTTGATGAGCACGACGTCCTCCAGCCGCGTATCGAAAGATTGCATGTGACGAAGTTCGTTTCTTAGGTTATCATAGAGCGTGAAATCGTTTACAGAAAGCGGGTTGCCCATCGCGCGTTTGAGCACGGTCGAGTTCAGCACCTGGTTCAGCGTGTGGTTGACAGTGACAAGAATTTGCTCTACATTGGCATTAATTTGAATTAATAGCTGTATTTTCCCTTTGTTGACGTGACTTTGAATTTCCCGGGACGAGGTGGCATACGAGAACAAGCCGATGAACAGCACGGGTAGCGTGCTCAGCAGAAACCCGAATACGGTAAGCTTGGTCAGAAAACTGGTAGAGCGCATCGGCAGCCAACACCTTATCTCGAATAAGTGATAGTTCCATTGTAGCCAGTCGGCCGGAACGGAACAACAATCATCTGATCAGGCGATAATCATTTCGTTGTTTTCGCGCGTTTTTCAAGGAATCGGGGAGGAAACCTGGATGATCAAGCTACGGAAAATGGCGATTTTGCTGCCGATCGGCGCTTTGCTCGCGTCGTGCGCGATGGCGGCGCCGGCCGGGACGAAGCCGCTCGCGGAAGAACGGCCGGTGTTGACGGTGATGGCCCCGCTCCATTTTCCGCAAACGCCTTCCGAATCGCTGCTCGCCGAAATCGAGGACGGAACCGGAACGAAGCTGGAAATCGAATGGGTGCCGGACGGCATTTACACGGACAAAATGAATACGGCGCTGACGACGAATACGCTCAAAAAAGCGACGTTCGTCAAGCATACCGATTACATGTTCATGAAAACGGCGATCCGGTCGGGCGCGTTTTGGGAAATCGGGCCTTATCTCGACGAATATCCGAATCTACGGCGGCTGGACGAATCGATTTTGAAGCAGACCGCATTGGACGGGAAAATTTACGGCCTGTATACGGAACGGCCTTCCTCGCGGCAAGGCGTCATTCTCCGCGCCGACTGGCTGGAGAAGCTGGGGCTCAAGGAGCCGGGCACGATCGACGAGCTGTACGAGGTGATGCGCAGGTTTGCGCAGGACGATCCGGACGGCAACGGCATAAACGACACGTACGGTCTTACCGATCGCAACGATCTCGTATTCGGCGCGTTCAAGACGCTCAGCTCCTACTTCGGCGCGCCCAACAATTGGGGCGTGGAGAACCGTCGGCTTGTCCCGGAGTTCAAAACGCAAGCCTACATGGAAACGATGAATTTTATGAAAAGGCTTTATTCGGAAGGCATCGTCAATCCCGACTTCGCCGTGACCAGCAAAGAGAAGCAGCGCGACCTGCTCATTCGCGGCAAGGCGGGCGTTTACATCGGCAGCATGACCGACGTTCAGCGGCTGTCGGACGAAGCGGCGCTCGTCAATCCGGACGCCCGATTTACGGTCGTCAACCGGATCGAAGGGCCCCACGGTTATCGCATATGGTCGATTCCGAATTATAACGGCTTGTATTTGTTTTCCAAAAAGGCGATCAAAACGGAGGAGGAGCTGAAGCGGATTCTTGGCTTTTTCGACCGGACGATGGACGCGGATGTCGCGAACTTGATGAAGTACGGCCACGAGGGCCGCCACTATGTCAAAGACGGAGAGTTCGTGGTGCTGCCGCAGGAAAGCACGCGGCTTCGCGTCATGGAAGTGAATGCCCTGTATACGCTGATGATCGCGGATATGAGCAACCCGAATCTGATGAAAATCAAGGAGCAGGAGTCGCTGACGGAAATCGCGGAGCGGCTTACCTCGGACAACGAGAAGTTCATCGTTCGCGATCCGACGGTCAGCCTGGAGTCCGTCACGTACGACGAGCGAAATGCGGAGCTGAACAAAATCATATCAGACGCGACTTACAATTATATCTTGGGCCAGCTGGACGAGGCGGGGTTCAAAAAGGAAATCGAGCGCTGGAAGCAAAACGGAGGCGATCAAATTATTAAGGAGTTTACGCAAGGCTATTTCGGCTCGGCGAAATGAACGGCGAATCGCGGAAACGAATGGCGAGCGGGGCCAAACAACGGTGCGGCGAACCATCGGACGGTCATCCGGATGCATTCCGGGCGGCCGTCTTTTTCATTTCGTTGACGATTCGAGAGCGGTCCGGGTGTCATTTTGGCCGAGAATAATCATTTTTTCACGCGGGCCGGCCGGACGGCTCGACCTGAGCAAAGGATTGTATACGCAACCGTTCGCCGGGGTGTAGTGTTCAAGGTGCAGGACCGGAAATCCAATTTCAAAAAAAGATGGAGGTCTACGAAACATGAACAGAAAGCCTTTATCGCTCGCGCTTTGCACGGCGACCGCGCTTGCCATGCTGCTCGGGGCGTGCGCCACCGGGGGAAGCAATAACGCGTCGCCGTCCGCATCCGGCGGAGCGGCGCCTTCCGGCGCGAGCCCGAGCGCAAGCGCGGAAGCGCCGGCGGACGAAAAGCCGACCGAAATTACGATCATGCTGCCGCTCAACACGGCGGAGACGCCGCCCGACCGCATCAAAACCGAAGTCGAAAAGCTCACGAACACCAAGCTGACGTATCAATTTTTCCCGGCGGACACTTACGAAGAGAAATTGAACTCGTCGTTCGCCACCGGAACGCTGCCGCAGGTCACGTATTTGAAAAACTCCACGACGTTCCTGCTCATGAGGGAAGCGATCAAGGACGGCCAGTTCTGGGAAATCGGGCCTTACCTGTCGGAGTTTCCGAACCTGAGCAAGCTGAAGCCGGAAATTTTGGACAATACGAAGGTCGAAGGCAAGCTGTACTCGCTGTACATCGGCCGCCCGCTGGCGCGCCAGGGCATCATTTACCGCAAGGACTGGGCGGACAAACTCGGCATCCAGCCGCCGGCAAACGTCGACGAGCTGTTCGAAATGGCGAAAGCGTTTACGGAAAAAGATCCCGACGGCAACGGCCAGGCGGACACGATCGGCATCGTCGACCGCAACGAACTCGTCTACGGCGCGTTCAAGACGGTTTCGGCCTGGTTCGGCACGCCGAACTACTGGGGCGAGCAGGACGGCAAGCTGCTGCCGGAGTTCATGTTCCCGCAGTACGTCGAGACGATGGACTTCTTCAAAAAGCTGCGCGACGGCGGCTACATGAACCAGGACTTCGCGGCGACGAGCAAAACCGACGCGGTCAAAATGTTCACGAGCGGCAAAGCCGGCATCTATATCGGCGGCTCGATGCAGGATATCGACTCGCTGAACAAGGATCTTATCAAAAACGTGCCGGAAGCCGTCCTGGACGTGCACAGCATGGTGGCCGGTCCCGACGGCGAGCTTCGCCAATGGATGATTCCGGGCTACAATAACGTCATTTTGTTCCCGAAAACGGCCGTCAAGGACGAAGCGGAGCTGAAAAAGATTTTGGCCTTCTTCGACAAAATGATGACGCCGGAAGTGGCGAATCTCATGTACTGGGGCATCGAAGGCGTCCACTACACGGTCGTCGACGGCAAAGCGAAGGTTTCCGACGACAAGGAGCTCGTGGAACGCGAAGTCAAAGGCTACAAGGACAGCGTCATCGGCGAGGCCGCGACGAACGGCATGTACGAAAGCCTGAACGAGCTGCCGGGGCGGATTCATGCCGAACAGCTCATCGTCGAAAACGAGAAAATCGGCGTCAAGGACCCGACGGCCGCGCTCGATTCGGCCACCTATGCCGAGAAAGGCGTGGAACTGCAGCAGATTATGACGGATGCGACGTATCAGTATATTTACGGGCAAATCGACAAGGCCGGCTTCGATAAAGCGATCGAAAGATGGAAAAAAGACGGCGGGGACAACATCATCGAGGAATTCAACGCCGCCAGGCAGTAACGGCGACCAGCACCCGATGATCCGACCCGGCATTTCCTTCGCGGGGCTTTCGAACGGGAAAGCTTTCCGCGAAGGAGATGCCTCTCGCGCTGACCGACCTCTTCTAAGGATGTGGAGTTATGGAGGAAATGGCTGTCCGCTCGCAGGCCGCTCTCAGGGAGCGCACCAAGAGCGAGCGGAAAAAACGCATGTGGAGAAACCGCTGGATTTACGTCATGATTTTGCCGGGCTTGCTTTATTTTCTGATTTTCAAATACGTCCCGATGTTCGGGCTCGTCATTTCGTTTCAGGATTACAAGCCGTTCAAAGGCATTTTGGGCAGCGAATGGGTCGGCTTCGAGCATTTCGAGCGCCTGTTCACGATGCCGGATTTCTGGCAGATTTTATCCAATACGCTTATTTTGTTCGGCATGAACCTCGTCTTTTATTTCCCGGTGCCGATCATTCTCGCGCTCATGCTGAACGAAGTGCGGACCGCGTTTTTCAAAAAGTTTTTCCAATCGCTCGTTTATTTGCCCCATTTCATGTCATGGGTCATTATCGTTTCGATCGGCTACGTCATGCTGACGATGGACGGCGGGATTATCAACGAGCTGCTCGTCATGCTGGGGCTGCCCAAAATCAACTTCCTGCTCAGCCCCGAATGGTTCCGGCCCACGTATATCGTCCAGGTTATCTGGCGCGAGGCGGGGTGGGGGACGATCATCTATTTGGCGGCCATCGCCTCGATCGATCCCCAACTGTACGAGGCGGCCCGGATGGACGGCGCCGGACGGCTGCGGCAGATTTGGCATATTACGCTGCCGGCGATCCGGAGCGTCATTGTCGTCCTTTTGATCTTGAAAATTGGCGACGTGCTGGAGCTCGGGTTCGAACATGTGTACCTGCTGCTCAACTCGATGAACCGCAATGTCGCTGAAATTATCGATACGTACGTCTATACCGCCGGCTTGAGGCAAATGCAGTTCAGCTACAGCGCCGCGGTCGGATTTTTCAAATCGGCGGTCGGCCTCGTGCTGGTCATGGTCGCGAACCGCCTGGCCAAAAGATTCGGAGAAGAAGGCATTTACTAAAAGCGAAGGAGAGGCTGCTCATGGTAGAAGACCGAACGTTTGGCGGGCGCCTGTTCTCGATCGTGAATTTCGCGCTGCTTGCCGTCATCGCGCTCGTGACGGTGCTTCCGTTCGTCCATGTCGTGGCGGGCTCGTTTACGACGAACGCGGAAATCGCCGCGAAGAAGTTCATTCTCGTGCCGACCGTCTGGAGCACGGAAGCGTACCGCTTCATTTTCTCGACGCCGACGATTTTTCGCGCGATGGCCGTATCGATCGGCGTCACGCTGGTCGGAACGCTGTTCAGCATGCTGATCACGTCGCTCATGGCGTACGGCCTGTCGCGGCGGGACCTGGACGGCCGGAGAGGCCTGATGTTTCTCGTCGTCTTTACGATGCTGTTCAGCGGCGGGATGATTCCGACTTTTCTCGTCGTCAAGGAGCTGGGGCTGATCGATACGTACGCCGCGCTCATTTTGCCGTCGGCGATTACCGCGTTCAACATGATCATTCTCAAAAACTTTTTCCAGAACATTCCCGAGGGGCTGGAGGAATCGGCGAAAATCGACGGCTGCCACGATTTCGGCATTTTGTTCCGGATCGTGCTGCCGCTGTCCATGCCGGCGATCGCGACCATTTCGCTTTTTTACGCGGTCACGTACTGGAACACGTATATGAACGCCATTTTGTATTTGAACAAAAGCGAAATGTGGCCGATTCAGGTGCTGCTGCGCCAGATCGTCGTGCTGGCGAGCGGGATGGACTACAGCTCGAATCTCGATTCCGCGGTGCCGCCTCCGGAGCAATCGGTCAAAATGGCCGTCATCGTCGTCGCGACGCTGCCGATTTTGCTGGTATACCCGTTTTTGCAAAAGCATTTCGCCAAGGGAGCCATGCTCGGCTCGATCAAAGGATAGGACAGGCCGGCTGTCCCCGAACCGGCTTTCAAGCCGACGGGGACAGCTTCGTCGTTTGAGGGGGCGGTTTCGCCGTTGCAGCTGGAAGCCTACTGCAGCTCCCGAAGCAAAAAAGCGAGCCGAAGCCGCAGCGAATCGTTCGGATCCCGCAAGCTGCGCCCGGTCAGCTTCTCGAACTTGGCCATGCGGTAGGCGACCGTGTTCCGGTGAATGTACAGCCGCTTCGCGGTTTCGGCGATCTGGCCCTGCGTTTCGAGAAACGCCCGGGCGGTGTTCAGCAATTCCTCGCGCTCGCCCGGCTCCACGTTCGCAAGCGGCCGGAAAGATTCCGCCACAAAGTCGCGCCGCGCTTCTTTCGGGATCATGCCGAGCAGCCCGGCGACCTCTTTTGCCCGATAAATTTGCACGAATCTCGTTTGCCTCCCCCGGTAACCGAGCTCAAGCGCGTTTGCCGCTTCTTTGAAAGCGCCCGGAATTTGCGTCAGCTGCTCCGCCGGGTTGCCGATGCCGAACGACAGCGAAACGCGGTCCGCCGAAAACAGGCTTTCCTGAAGCTCGGCCAATTCGCGGGACAAAAGGGCGACCCCGGAAGCCGGCTGCCGCTCCCACTCCACCAGCAATACGTACCGTTCCTTTTTGTTGAACATGACGAACTTCCGCTTGCGCTCGGACAGCATCGTTTTCAATCGCTCGTAAATGTAGTCCCGTTTTTGGAACTGGCTGTCGTCGGCTTCCCCCGTGCCCGGGTCCGTTTGGGCGGCGATGCACAAATACGGGACCCGATCCTGCAGTCCGTAGCGCTTCCCCGAATGCAAAATTTCCGCGGCCGAACCGAATCGGCCTTCCACCAAATTATCGAAATATTCGTTTTTGAACCGGCGGGTGCGTTCGCGCACGGCCTGCTGCTTCATCAGCTCGAACCCGATCACGTTGGCGGCCTGTTCGACGGCGAGGCTGGGCAGCGGCGACCCGTCCATTCGCGCCGCATTGACCAAAACCATGAAATACGTTTGCTGCGGCAGCCGGATCCGGTAAAAAAAAGCTTCCGGCCCTTCTTCGGTTTCGTCTGCCGGCAAACGCAAGCCGACCGTTTCGGCGTCCGAGTCCGGCTGCCCGGCCAGCATGCGGCGCGATTGCTCCCGCAGCTGCCCGAATACGGCATCGGGAAGCGGCCCCGAGCCGAATATCGTCTCGCAGCGGTGATTCATCAGCAGGGCGGTGCCTTCGACGACGCGCGACAGCGCCTGGATGACGGCGGCGATTCCGTGACCTTGCATGATCATCCGGGAAAAATCGCGGTGCAGATCGATCGCGTAGTGCAGCTCTTCGTTGTGCTTTTCCATCATGCGGCTCAGCGAGGCTTGAAGCAGCTCGCCGAGGGAAGGCTCGAGCGCGAGCTCGATCAGCGGAAAGTCCAGCTCGTCGGCCAGGTCCAACGCGCTCTGCGGGATTTCGTGCAAAAACCGCTTGAGCTTGATGCCGAGGCCGGCGCAGCCGTTTTCGGCCATCTGCCGGATCAGTCCGGCCAGCTCCTCCGGCTTGTCGCGCATGGCGTACCCTGTCGTGAGCAGCAGATCATTCGGCTTGAGAAAGCCAATGATATCGGGCGCATCCATCATGTTGACCGATTTGACCTGCCGCGCCGCGCCGCCTTTGCCGGCGAGCAGGCGGGCGCCGCGATAAACCGGCAGCTTGAGCAGTTCTTGAAGCTGCATGCGATCCCCTCCGGAACGAATTTATGTTAAATAAAATTACATAAAAAAAGGTTTGTCTTTAGAGAATTATGCAACAAAATATGGGCTTGTGCAATTCAAACAATTAATTATGTTACCTTTGTGCACATTGTCTATTGTTTTGACTTCTATTTCTGCTAAGATGAAATCAACTGGCGTTCGAAATGTTACTATTCGTGACAAATAGGCGAACCGCTGTTTGACCGGAAGGATGGGAGGAAATCGGATGGCAGCCAAGTACGATTTGGTGATCAAGGGCGGCCGTGTCGTGCTGGACGACCGAGTCGAGCGTACGGATATCGGGATTCAGGGAGGCAAGATCGCGGTTTTGGGGACCGTTCCGGCGGAAGAGGCGGAGACGGCGCTCGAAGCGGAAGGGCTTGTCGTCGTGCCGGGCATGATCGACGTTCACGTTCATTTCAACGAGCCGGGCATGGCGCATTGGGAAGGGTTTCCGAGCGGCTCGGCGGCGCTCGCCGCGGGCGGCTGCACCGCTTACTTCGATATGCCGCTCAACGGCCTGCCTCCGACGACGACGCTGGCCGCGCTGGAGGAGAAGAAGCGGCTGGCGAAAGGACGTTCCCGCGTCGACTACGCGTTTTGGGGCGGCCTCGTTCCCGGCAACCTGGAGGAGCTCGCGCCGTTGGCGGAAGCGGGCGTCGTCGGCTTCAAAGCGTTTATGTCCGCGGCCGGCGGCAAGGAGGAAGGAGCTTTCCGCGAGGTGGACGACGCGACGCTGTACGCCGGCATGCGGGAAATCGCCCGGCTCGGCAAAATATTGGCGCTGCATGCCGAAAGCGAAGCCGTCATCCGGGCGCTCGCCGCGGACAAGGCGAGCCGCGGCCTCGCCGGGCCTGCCGATTATTTGCAGACCCGGCCGGTTTACGCCGAGGTCGAGGCGGTGCGGCGGGCGTTGTTTTTCGCGGAGCAGACGGGCTGCCCGCTTCATTTCGTGCATATCAGCAGTCCGGAGGCGGCGGAAGAGATCGCGCGGGCCAAGCGGTCGGGCCTGGACGTTACGCTGGAGACGTGCCCGCACTATTTGACGCTGACGGGCGATGCGCTCGAGCAGGCCGGACCGGTGGCGAAATGCGCGCCTCCGCTGCGCACGCAAGCGGAAGTCGAAGGGCTGTGGGCGGCGATCGCGCGGGGCGAAATCGACATGATCGCCTCCGACCATTCGCCTTGCCCGCCGGAGATGAAGACGTCCGCCGACTGGTTCGAAATCTGGGGCGGCATTTCCGGCGCGCAAAATTCGCTGGAGCTCGTGCTCGGCGAAGGCCATGCCGCGCGGGGGCTCGAGCTGCCGCTGCTTTGCCGGCTGCTCTCGGGCGGTCCGGCGCGGCGGTTCGGGCTCGGCCCCCGCAAGGGACAGATCGCCGTCGGCGCCGACGCGGACTTGGCGATCGTCGATTTTTCCCCGTATGTCCTGCGCAAGGAACACCTGCATGACCGGCACAAGCAGAACGTCTACATCGGCAAAACGATGCGCTGCCGCGTGCAAACGACCGTTCTGCGGGGCAGCGTCGTCTACGATCGGCATGGCGGCGTTGCGGACGCGGCGGCGGGCGAATGGTTCGGCCCTCTGGCGACCGGAAAGTGATCGACGACAACACGGACAAAGGGGGGCTTGGCGTGACCGACAATAGCGCTCGCGAACGCCTCGTGACGGACGCCGACCGCGTCCGGTTCAGGCGGGAAATAACGGAGGCCGTCGAATGGCTGGCCCGATACGGGGCGGACGAGGCGGGCGGCGTCACCCGGCTTTTGTACGACGCGGCGTGGAGCTCGGCGCAGCGGGCTCTGGCCGAAAAAATGGCGGCGGACGGCCTGCGGCCTTATTTCGACGACGTCGGCAATCTGTTCGGACGCCTGGAGGGCCGAAAGCCCGGGCTGCCGAAAATCGTGACCGGCTCCCACGTCGACACCGTCGTCAGCGGCGGCAAGCTGGACGGGGCGTACGGCGTGCTCGCGGGCATGATCGCGCTGAAGTTTTTGCGGGAAAAATTCGGCCCGCCGCTGCGAACGCTTGAGGCCGCGTCGCTGTGCGAGGAAGAGGGAAGCCGGTTCCCGCTGACCTATTGGGGCTCGGGCAACGTTTGCGGAAAATACGACATCGCCTCCGTGCCGAACCTGTGCGATGCGGACGGAGTTTCGTTGAAGGAAGCGATGGAAACGGCCGGCTTCGGCCTGGGCCTTCACGCCTCTCCGCGACGGAACGACATTGCCGCGTTTATCGAGCTTCACATCGAGCAAGGCTATGTGCTGGAGCGGGAGGGGCTCGCCCTCGGCATCGTGGACGGCATCGTCGGGCAAAGGCGGTTCGCCGTTCGCGTGGAAGGCGCGGCCAATCATGCGGGCACGACGCCGATGCCGGGCCGCCGGGACGCCGTTGCCGGAGCGTGCGAGATGATCGGCTGGCTGGAGCGGGCGGCGCTTGCTCGCGAGGACGGGCTCGTCGCGACGGCGGGACGCCTGGAGGTTCGCCCGAACGTGGCCAACGTCATTGCGGGCGAAGCCGTTTTTTCCGTCGACGTTCGGGATAAGGACGCCGGGGAGCTGGACCGTTTCTGCGGGGCGTTCCGGCAGTCGTTCGCGGAAATCGCGGCAAGGCGCGGCCTGTCGGTCGAGGTGTCGGAATGGATGAACGCGGAGCCGGTCCGGATGAGCGAGGAAATGAACCGCGCGATGATGTCCGTCTGCGAGGCGGCCGGGTATTCGTACCGCTCGATGTACAGCGGCGCCGGGCACGATTCGCAGGTGTTTCGGGGGGCGTTTCCGACGACGATGCTGTTCGTCCCGAGCCGGGACGGGATCAGCCATTCTCCGCTGGAGCACACCGAGCCGGAGCAACTGGCCGACGGAATCGCCGCGCTTGCAGAGTGGCTGTTTTTGCACGCCTACAAGGAGGAATTTATCCATGAAAAAATATAGAGACCTGGCCCCGTCGCAGCGCATCATCATGACCCCCGGCCCGGTGGAGGCGGATCCGCGCGTGCTGCGCGCGATGGCGACGCCGATTCTCGGCCAGTTCGATCCCGAGTTTACCGGGCTGATGAACGAAACGATGGAAATGGTCCGCGAGGTGTTTCAAACGGCGAATACCCAGGCGTTTCCGGTCGACGGCACGTCGCGCTCCGGGATCGAAGCGGTGATGGTCAGCCTGATCGCGCCCGGCGAAAAAGTGCTCGTGCCGATTTTCGGCCGCTTCGGCCATCTCCTCGTCGAAATCGCGGAACGGTGCGGCGCGGAGGTCGTCACGCTGGAACGGGAATGGGGAACCGTGTTCGATCCCGAGGAGGTCATCGCCGCCATCCAGCGGGAGCGCCCGGACGTCGTCGCGATCGTGCACGGGGAAACGTCGACGGGCCGGATGCAGCCGCTCGAGGAGATCGGCAAGGCCTGCCGGGAACTCGATATTCTGTTCATCGTCGACGTCGTGGCCACGATCGGCGGCACGGACGTCAAGACGGATGCTTGGCGGATCGACGCGGCGATGGGCGGCACGCAAAAAAACATTTCCGTTCCTTCGGGGCTCGCGCCGATTACGTTCAACGAACGGGCGGAGCGAAAAATCAATTCGCGCAAACGGGTCGAGCGGGGCATCCGCAATCCGGATACGGATGTCGAACTGTCGGGCCGCATGATCCAAAGCAACTACTTCGACTTGAGCCAGCTGATGGACTATTGGGGCCCGCGGCGGCTCAATCACCATACGGAAGCGACCTCGATGCTGTACGCGCTCCGGGAGGGGCTGCGCATCGTGCTGGAAGAGGGACTCGCGGAACGCTTCGCGCGTCACCGGCTGCACGAGCGGGCGCTGATGGAGGGCCTTGAGGCGATGGGCCTGACGCTGTTCGGCGATCCCGCCTGCAAGCTTCCGGTCGTCACCTGCGTGAACATTCCCGAAGGGATCGAAGGCGAGTCCGTCCGGCAAATGCTGCTGGAGCAGTTCGGCGTCGAAATCGCCAGCTCGTTCGGCCCGCTCGCCGGCAAAATCTGGCGCATCGGGACGATGGGCTACAGCTGCCGGCAGACGAACGTGCTGCACGCGCTCGGCGCCCTCGAGGCGGCGCTGCTTCGCCACGGCGCGGCGATCGACGCCGGCAAAGCCGTGCAAGCCGCGCTGGACGTTTATATGGCGCGGCGGTCGGCCTGTCCATGATTGCCGGTCGCGGCCGCGATCTGGTCCTGCTGGAACCGGCCGCGCATTCGGCACGGCGCTCCCGAGCCGAGGCCAGGGAGCGCCGCAGGGCCATTGCGCCGAAATTCTGCGCCGGACAACCCCCGCGCAGCTATACATTCCGGAACTTTCCGTGCCCGAATCGGCAAGAATCTGCCTAGCGCGACCCTTAGCTGCTTTTATAGCTCTGCCAATGATTCCTTCCTTGCGCAAGCTCTAAGCACTATTTATGCATCTGCCAATGCGGAAGCTTCCGGCAGCAAAAAGCGCATCCGGCGCGCTACATGGAGACGCCGCCCCACCATTTTCGCCAAAGAAGCGCACCCGGCGCGCTACATGGAGACGCCGCCCCACCATTTTCGCCAAAGAAGCGCACCCGGCGCACTACATGGAGACGCCGCCCCACCATTTTCGCCAAAGAAGCGCACCCGGCGCACTACATGAAGACGCTAACTTCCTCTGTACAGTAAAGTGATTTGGTTTGGCTATATATTCAGAGCTATTATGGATGCCATCTCTAATCCACCACACAATAATCCCATAAGCGTAGCTGCCTTACTTCCGAGGATCTGGCCCGTATCGATGCCAAAAGTCCAAAATCATTCGGCGGACGCTACCCGGGCATGGAGTAATAGCTAAACTCACCGCCTGCCCTTATTTTGATAAAGATAACCATTTGGTGACATACTCATACGGATAACGCAGGAGGTGATCGATGAAATGAGCACAAAAACCAAGCCCGACAAAAACAACCCGAAAAATAGCCCGTCGCGATCGAATGACCCGAACGATCAAGGAAGACCCAGGGTGCAAAATCATTCGAAGTAAAGCTGAAATACGTAGCTGAATATGACGAAAGCATAACCAAGCCCGGTATTCGTGACCGGGTTTTATTTTTGGGAAAGCCTAAACCACGCGTACGGAGCGCGCCCCGAAATTCCTGTATAATAGACGTTATACGATCTATTAGGTTCGCCTCACGACGAAAGGAAGATTGGAATGCTGTCCAGATACGCAACGGTACGGGATTACGGAAACAGCGAAATCGTCATCAAAAAATCGCGTTTTATCGGTCACGCGCGGCCGGTGGAGAGCGAGGAGGAAGCGGTCGCTTTTATCGAATCAATCAAAAAGCAGCACTGGAACGCCACGCACAACTGTTCCGCCTACGTCATCGGAGAGCGCGACGAATACCAGAAGGCGCTGGACGACGGGGAGCCGAGCGGCACGGCGGGCAAGCCGATTTTGGAAGTGATCAAGCACCGGGGATTGAAAAACACGGCGGTCGTCGTGACCCGGTATTTCGGAGGCATTCTGCTGGGAGCCGGCGGTCTGGTCCGGGCCTATACGGATGGAGCGGTCGCCGGCATCGACGCCGCAGAGCCGATCGTCAAGGTGCTGCACCGGGAAATCGCCGTCGACGTGGACTACACCTGGTACGGCAAGCTGGAAAACGAGCTCCGGCAAAAAGGCACCCGTCTCGGCGACATTTCGTTCACCGATCGGGTGCGCGTCGTTTGCCTGCCGGAAGCGCCCGAAGCCGAGCGCTTCGCCGCCTGGATGACCGACCTGACCCAAGGGCAAGCGCGGATCGAGACGGGGGAGGAAAAATATTTTATCGAAGGGGAGTAAGTCGGCCATTCAACTTTCAACCTTTTAACCCCTTCACGATGTACTCCCGCGATCTCGGCCCGTCGAATTCGCAGAAGTAAATGCCCTGCCAGCGGCCGAGCAGCAGCCGTCCGCCCGCCACGATAACGGTTTGGGACGTGCCGGTCGTAATCGCCTTCAAGTGCGAGGCGGTGTTGCCTTCGGCGTGCCGGTACTTCGGATGCTCCCACGGGTAAACTTCGTCGAGGCGCATCAGGACGTCCCGCTTCACGTCGGGATCGGCATTTTCGTTGATCGCGATCCCCGCCGTCGTATGCGGGCAATAGACGACGACCGCCCCGTCTTCGATTCCGAGCTTCGCGACGGCGGAGGCGACCTGTCTCGTAATCTCGATCATTTCGTCGCGCCTGGACGTTTGCAGCGTTTCGCGGTGCAGCATAACCCACCCGACCTTTCCTTCCGTTTATCCCCATTATAGCGAACAACCCGCCCCCTGAAAAATAAAGAGTTCCGGTCACGCGAACGTGCCGTCGTTCGTATGATTTATAATGGAAAATTATCGTTTCCATCGATTGTGCTGATTTTTAGGAAATTTCGTCATTTTTCAATTGACGCGAGAAGCGGTGTTCTGCTACATTAACAATACCTACTGTTTTAATAGGAATTATGTTTTCGGCCCATATCCCGGGAGGTTCGCATACGTGACCAACATGCTGCGCAGCCGATGGTGGAGCTGGGGATTCCGCAGCGCCGTCATGCTCTATTTCGTTTTGTTGATCGTTTTTCCGATTCTCGGCATTTACGGCCAATCGCTTTCCGATGGCTGGGACGCTTTCGTCCGCAACCTGACCGAGCCGCTGGCCTGGAAGGCCGTCATGCTCACGGTGAAGCTGGCTCTGGTCGCCACCGTCGTCAACGTGCTCATCGGGACGATGGCGGCTTGGGTGCTGACCCGCTATCGCTTCCCCGGAAGAAGCTTGCTGAACAGTCTCGTCGACTTGCCGTTCGCGCTTCCGACGGCGGTCGTCGGCCTGATGATTCTGCTTCTGCTCGGACCGAACAGCTGGGTCGGCCAGGGCGCCGACAGGCTCGGCTTTACGATTTTGTTCCATGAGCCGGCCATCGTCGTGGCGATGGTATTCGTCACGTTTCCGTTCGTGATCCGCGCCATTCAACCGCTGCTGGAAGAACTCGACGCTTCGGAGGAGGAGGCGGCCTATACGCTCGGAGCGTCCAAAGCGAAAACGTTCTGGAGGGTCCTTTTTCCGAGCATGGTGCCGGGCATCCTGAGCGGGGCGATGCTGGCTTTCTCGCGGTCGCTGGCGGAATTCGGCGCCGTCGTGCTCGTCGCGGGCAACATTCCCGGCAAGACGCTGGTCGCGTCGGTTTATATTTTCGGGGAAATCGAAAGCGACAATCCGGCGGGCGCCGCCGCCGTTTCCGTCCTGCTGCTCACGTTCTCCTTCGTCATTCTCTGGGTCGTCAACTACGTGCAGACGAGGAGGATGAACGGATGAGGCGGCTTTGGATCGGACTTACGTACGCCGTTTTCGGCTTGCTGCTCATTATTCCCGTCTTCCGGATCGCGGTCGGCGCCTGGGAGGAAGGCTGGAGCGGCTTCGCCGCAGGAATCTCGAGGCCCGAGGCGCTGCACGCGCTCATGATGACCGGCATTATCGCCGTTGTCGTTACGCTGATCAATACGTTGTTCGGCGTCATGCTGGCGATGTATCTCGTGCGCGCCAAATGGCTGCGCCCGCAGCTCAAGCGGCTGCTGAACAGCATCGTCGACCTGCCGTTCGCGGTATCCCCGATTATCGGGGGCCTCATGATCGTGCTGCTGCTCGGTCCCGAAACGGCGCTCGGCGCGCTTCTCGGCCGGGCGGGAATCGATATCGTCTACGCGCTGCCCGGCATGCTGATCGCGACGCTGTTCGTCACGTTTCCGCTTGTCATCCGCGAGGTGATGCCCGTGCTTCAGGAGATCGGCTCGCAGCAGGAGGAGGCCGCGCAAATGCTCGGCGCCTATGCGTGGACGACGTTTTGGCGGGTGACCTGGCCTTCGATCCGATGGAGCGTCGTCTACGGCGTCGTGCTGACGGTCGCGCGTTGCTTGGGCGAATTCGGCGCTGTGCTTGTCGTATCCGGCAACATATTGTTCAAAACGCAAACGGCGACGACCTTGGTGTATCAGGACGTGGAAAACTTTAATTTGACGGAAGCCAATTCGGTCGCTCTCGTGCTTGCGGCCGCCTCCATCGGCTTGCTGCTCTTCATGGAATGGGCGAAATCGAGGAAAGCGGACTGAAGCGGGCGCGATCGAACGATAAATAGAAGAGAAAGCTGGAGGGGTGCAGCCATGCATGTGGAAGTTCGCGGATTGAATAAAAAGTTCGGGGAGTTTCAGGCCGTTTCCGACGTTCATTTCGATATCGAAAAAGGTCAGCTGATCGGTTTGCTCGGACCTTCCGGCGGCGGCAAAACGTCCATTCTTCGCATGCTGGCCGGGCTGGAGACGCCGGACTCCGGCGATATTCTTTTTCATGGCAAACGGGTTAACGACCTGCCGCCTCAAGAGCGCGGCATCGGCTTCGTTTTCCAAAACTACGCCTTGTTCAAGCATATGACGGTCGCGGAAAACATCGCCTTCGGACTCGAAGTCAAAAAGTGGACAAAAGCGAAAATCAAGGACCGCGTCGGCGA
Organism: Cohnella algarum; assembly: GCF_016937515.1. NCBI lineage: Bacteria > Bacillati > Bacillota > Bacilli > Caryophanales > Paenibacillaceae > Cohnella > Cohnella algarum. Next base: position 319,201 of record NZ_JAFHKM010000002.1, on the reverse strand, counting down.
GCTGGTGGAATTGACCGGGCTCGTCGGCTTCGAGAAGCGCTATCCCCATCAATTGTCCGGGGGCCAGCGGCAGCGCGTGGCGTTCGCCCGAGCGCTGGCGCCGGAGCCGCAGCTGCTGCTGCTCGACGAGCCGTTCGCGGCGATCGACGCCAAAATCCGCCACGAGCTGCGCTCCTGGCTGCGGGAAATGATCGACCGTCTCGGCATCACCTCGATTTTCGTCACGCACGATCAGGACGAGGCGATCGAGGTCGCGGACGAAATCATGATTATCAGCAAGGGGCGGCTGGAGCAGAAAGGCACTCCTTGGGAAATTTATAAAGATCCGCAAACCCCGTTCGTGGCGGGCTTTATCGGGGAATCCACCGTCGTCGAAAATATTTCGGCCCTGAACGGCTTCGAGGATGTGGCCCTATGGCCGGGCACGCGGGCGCTAATCCGCCCCGAATACGTCGAGGTCGGGTTGCGGGACGATTTTACCCAGCTGCTGTCCGCGACGGTTCCGGGGCGCGTGAGCCACATTCATTTCCGGGGAAGCGAATGGCTCGTCGAGGTCGAGGTCGGGGACAACAAGCTGGTCACCTATCGCTCCCTGGAAAAGGAAGTGCTGCATGCCGGGGACGAGGTGCTCGTGCTCGTGCACCGGGCTTATCTGTTCAACGACAACGACAGCTGGGTGATGGAAAATAAATTGAAGGCAAGTCCGATTGCCTTCGAAATTTAAACGATCGACGGGCGGCGGGAGCCTTCGAAGGCACCGCAAGGAGGAAACGGAATGAGACGGGGAAGCCGCGCGCCATTCCGCCGACGGAAAGTCGGACTAGCCGGATGGGGCGCATTCATATTGCTGTTGGGCACGATTGCCGGATGCGGCGGCGGCGGGCCGTCCTCGGGGACGACCGGATCCGGCGGGGGCGAGCAAGGCGGCGTGACGCTTGTCGTCGGGGCGTACTCCGTCGCCAAGGACGCCCTGCAGGAAATTATGCCGCTTTTTCGCGAACAATGGAAAGCGAAGACGGGGCAGGACGTCAGGTTTCAGGAATCTTACGAAGCGTCGGGGACGCAGGCGCGCTCGATCGCCGGCGGCTTCGAGGCGGACGTCGCCGTGCTGTCGATGGAAGGCGACATGGACAAAGTCGCAAACGCCGGCTTCATGCGCGCGAACTGGAAGGACGATTCGGACAACGGCGGCATGATCACGCGTTCGATCGTGGTGATGGGAACGCGCCCGGGCAACCCGCTCGGCATTTCCGACTTCGACGATTTGACGCGCGACGACGTGAAGGTGCTCTATCCGAATCCGAAAACGTCAGGCGGTGCGCAATGGGATATCAACGCGCTGTACGGCTACGGGCTGAAGAAGTCGGAGGAGGAGACGGGCGCCAAAGACCCCGCTTACGCGAAGCGGTTTCTGGAAGACGTGCACCGCAACATCGAATCGATGGATAAAAGCGGGCGCGCGTCGATGGCGGCTTTCGAGTACGGCGTCGGCGACGTTATCGTCACTTACGAGAACGAGCTGCTCGCGCGTATGGCCCAGGGCGTCGATTACGACATCGTGACGCCGAGCCGGACGATTCTGATCGAGAATCCGGCCGCCGTCGTCGACGTCAATGCGGATCGCCACGGCGTGCGGGAGGTTGCCGACGCGTTCGTCGCCTTCCTTCACGGGGAGCAGGCCCAGCAAATTTTCGCCGAGCACGGGTTTCGCCCGGTGCACGAAGAAACGGCGGCCAACTGGAAGGACGAATTCCGGCAGCCGGACGATTTGTTCGACATCGGCTACCTGGGCGGCTGGGACGAAGTACGGGAAACGCTGTATTCGAGCCGCGGCGTCTGGTACCAGGTGCTCGCGGGAATTTAATCGCAAGGCTTCGGGAGCCGCCCTCAGGGGCGCTCTTTTTTATTTTTGCGTTGGCCGCCGGTGTCCGGAAAAACTTGACATTACGGCAATAGCGGTTAATATTATTGAAAATTCTTCATCTTTATTTGGACCCGGAACTAAATCTTTTATACTATTTTTAAAGGGGCGGTGCCGATGGCCGAAACGTTCGGAACCCGGCTCAAGCAAGCCCGCAACCGGAAACGGATGACCCAGAACGAAGTTGCGGACAAGCTGGGAATCGATTTTACGACGATTTCGAAGTACGAAAACAACAAGTCCCAGCCGGACAACGACATTTTGCGGGAAATGGCATCGCTATACGAAGTGTCGCTCGATTGGCTGCTCGCCGGCGGGAAGAAGGCCGAAAGCGGCGAGGAAGCCGGCAACCGAATTTGCGTGGGAGGCATCCGGGAAAACCTTACCGACGAAGAAGCCCGTTATCTTCTGGACAGCCTCGAAATGTTCCGGTTGTTGAAAGAAAAGCGGGAGCACGACCGAAAAAGGAAGAAAAGGGGCGAAAAGGACGGATGATCCGCCGTCGCTTCGCGGATACTGAAACGTAGCGCTTTCTCGCACGTATACTGTAGATTGGAAACATTCATTCGTCCAAAAATTTCAGGGGGTTTTCCATTGGCTAAACCGAATTCCATCCGCATCGTGCAGCTGCTTCTTTATTTCAAACTGGCTTTATTCGCCTTTATCCTTATTGTCGCCACGCTTTTGCTCGTCGTTCCGGACGGCGCCTGGAGCGGATGGAACGAATACAAGGCCAATACGATAACGACGATGTTCGGCTTTGATAATCCGGAAGAGTATAGACCCCAGCATCTCGGCGTCGTGGCGGTCAATCTGGCGCCTTCGATTTTGGGGATCATTCTGACGCTCGTCGCCATCGCCAGGAAAAAGAGAATGCTTGCGATCGTCTTGTCGCTCGTCGTGTTCTGGTTTTCGTCCAACAACCCGCTTCAGCTGCTGCTGTCGCTAATCATTGTCGTGCTGCTTCTGCTGCGCCCCGCTCGCCTTTATTTCGAAGGAGCGGCTTCGGCGCCCGGCGTTTCGCCCGGCAGGCAGGCGGCTCCGATCGACGTGACGGGAGAGGCCGCGGAAGACGAAGCGGACGCAGTGCCGGCAGCCTCGGCCGGAACGAGCGCGCGCGATAAGCTCCCGGATCCGCAGCCGGCCGCCAACTCCGAACCGAAGCCGAGAGCGAACCCGGATATCGAAATCCGGAATGCCGGTCCGGAAGACGCGGACGAGCTGTACGCGGTCACTCAAGCCGCTTTCGAGGAATACCGGGTGGCGGTGCCGCCTTCGAGCGCGCTCGAGGAAACGGCCGGCCAAATCCGCGCCCTGCTCGAAGAGGAGAAGGAATTCGCCGGCATTCTGTACGAGGACGAAACCGCCGTCGGAGCGGTCAGGTACCGGTTCGAGGGCAACGCGGTCGTATTTTCCCGGCTGTCGGTCGTTCCGTCCCGGCGCAAGCGCGGCTACGCCCGGAAGCTCATGGAATGGGGCGAACGCCAGGGCGTCGCCAAAGGCGCGGAAATCAGCCGCTGCAAAGTTCGGCAAACCGTACATAAGAACCTCGTCATGTACGAGAACATGGGCTATGAGGTCGCGGACCAGGAGCTTGTCGTGCGCCCGGCCGGCACGGTCAAGTTTCTGACGCTGGAGAAGCCTCTCGGACCGAAATAAAAAGATCAAGCCCCGCGTGCCGCCGTATTCGGCGCCGCGGGGGCTTTTCGCTTGCGTTTCAGGCGTTCAAAATGAATTTCTCCAGCACGTGGCGGACGCCGTCCTCGTTGTTGCCGAGCGTAACGAAATCGGCCAGCTCCCGCAGCGCGGGCACGGCGTTGGCCATCGCGACGCCGAGACCGGCCGCTTCGATCATCTCGCGGTCGTTCCAGGCGTCCCCGATGGCGATCGTCTGCTCCATCGGGATTCCGTAATGCTCCGCGAGAAAGCGGAGCGCGTGGCCTTTGGTCGCTTCGCGGTGCACGAATTCCAGATAGTGCGGCTTCGAGGTCGTCACATGGACGTCTTCTCCGACGATCGGCCGGAGGACGGGGGCCAGCTCGAGCAGCCGCTCCGGCTCGTCGATGATCATCAGCTTGATATGATCTCCCGCCGGCAGCCGGTCGAAATCGGGCTCCACGGTATAGGGAATGCCGGATTGCCGGGCATAAGCGACAATCTTGTCGCCTTCGTCGAAGGCGTACAGCCGGTCGCGGATGTACGTTTGCAGGTGAAGCCCGCGTTCGCGCGTATAGTCGTACAGCTTGCGGGCGACTTCCCGAGGCACGAAACGCTCGTACAGCACCTGCGGATCGAGCAGGTTGCGAATGAGCGAGCCTTGATACGTAATGATGGGGACGTTGATGCCGACCTGCTCGGCTACCCGCTTGGCGGAAGCGAACATGCGGCCGGTCGCGATCGTCAGGTGCGCCCCTTTCGCAATCGCTGCGGCCATGGCCGCTTTCGTCTCGTCGCTGACGGTTAAATCGTCTCTCAGCAAGCTGTCGTCAAGGTCCATGGCCACCAATTTATACGTTGTCATCGGTTCCGGTTCTCTCCTTTTTCTCTTATCGTTCTCTCCATAGATTGTACCGGAACGGACGGGGATGGTACAGAGGGGGCTGACGGGCTTAGGACAAGCGTTCCGCGCCCATGCGTTCGTCCAGCCAATCCCTGATCGCGGCGAAAACCCGCTCCCGCCCGGTTTCGTTGTGCAGCTCGTGCTTGAAGCCCGGCCATTCCCGGAAGGAGCACAGCGGTCCGGCGGCGTTTGCGAATCGCGCGCTGGAAACGAAGGACGTGACTTTATCGTCGTCTCCGTGCATGAGCAGCAGCGGGACGGACAGATCCCCCGCATGCTGGAGCGCCCACAGCCCGGCCCGCTGCACGCCGAAGAAAAAAGCGGCGCTGATCAGGCCGTGTCCGAGCGGATCCTCCTTCAGCCGGCGAATCATGTCGGGATCGGAGCTCAATCGCTCGGGAATCATCGGCCGATTGTTGGAAAAGGTCGGCCGGATTCGTTCCAGCATTCGCCCGACGACGACCTGCAGCGGCGGGGGACTGAAGGAAAGCGTAAGCCAGGGGCTCGTGACGATGGCGCCCGCGATGGCCGGCTTGCGGCGCAGCACGTAGTTCAGCGTCACGTTTCCGCCCATGCTGTGCCCGTACAAAAACAAAGGGACCCCCGGACAGCTCCGCCTCGCGTCGTCCAGCATGCGGTCCACTCCTTCGAACAGGGCTTCGTAGGAAGGCGTATGCCCCCGTCTTCCGGCCGTGCGTCCGTGTCCGCGCTGGTCGAAGCCGAACACCGCGAACCCGGCTTCCGTAAGCGTCTCGGCGACATGCGCATAGCGCCCGATATGCTCCCCCATCCCGTGCACGATGGCGACGACGCCGCGGACGGAAGCGCGTTCGCCGGGTCTCCATTCGCACGCAAACATGCGGCTGCCGTCGGCCAATACCCACTCGTAGCTTCGGTTGTCCATTCGGTCCTCCCCTTCGTCTGTCCTGCTTGCCGCCGCCGGACGGCGTGCGCCGATTCTCTTTTCTTTTTAACGCATTTTTCCTTTCGTTGCAATTCAAAGGCGAATGAGGGCCGAACGCAATAGCTGCTGGAGGGGACGGGAGGCGCCGTGTACGAGCGGGGAGAAGACGCGCTGGAACGCGGCATTCCCGCCGTGCAGGAATTTCTCGACTCGATCGGGACGCTCGCCCGGGAGCTCCCCGAAAAAAGCGCCTAACCCGAATAAATAGTAAGCAAAATCGCACAGAAAAAAGCGGGCGTTCTTCCCGGGAACATGTTAAAATCGGGATAGAAAACGTTTTACATGCACGTATTTATTCTCTGTGCGGAGGTAGGATCGATGGCAAAATTAACGTTTCCGGCCGATTTCGTCTGGGGGACGGCAACGGCTTCCTATCAAATCGAAGGGGCATACCGGGAAGGCGGCAGAGGGCTTTCCATTTGGGATACGTTTTCCCATACGCCCGGCAAGGTGGCGAACGACGACAACGGCGACAGGGCATGCGACAGCTATCATCGCTACGAGGAGGACGTCGCCCTGCTCAAGGGGCTCGGCGTCAAAGCGTACCGGCTGTCTATCGCCTGGCCGCGCGTATATCCGACCGGGGACGGCGAGCTCAATCCGGAAGGACTGGATTATTACCGGCGCGTTCTTTACGCGCTGCTGGCGGCCGGAATCGAGCCTTGCGTCACGCTGTATCACTGGGATTTGCCGCAGGCGCTTCAGGACAAGGGCGGCTGGGCGAACCGGGATACGATCGACGCGTTCGTCCGCTATGCGGAAACGGTGTTCAAGGCATTCGACGGAAAGGTAAAGCAATGGATAACGTTTAACGAGACGTGGTGCGTTTCGTTTTTGTCCAACTACCTGGGAGCCCACGCTCCCGGCAACAAAGACCTGCAGCTGGCCGTAACGGTTGCGCATAATTGCATGGTGGCCCACGGGGAGGCGGTCAAAAAGTTCCGCTCGTTGGGCGTGAAGGGCGAAATCGGCACCACCCACAACCTGTACTGGTACGAACCGTACACGACGCGCGAGGAAGACGTCGAGGCGGCGCGGCGGCAGCGGGCGTGGAACAACGAGTGGTTTATGGAGCCGACGTTCAAGGGAACGTATCCGGCGTTCATGGTCGACTGGTTCCGCGAGAAGGGCGCCGAGGTGCCGATCGAGCCGGGGGATATGGAGACGATCGCGCAGCCGATCGATTTTATCGGCGTCAACTATTACAGCGGCGGTTTCGGCCGCTACAAGCAGGGCGAGGGCCTGTTCGACTGCGAGGAAGTGCAGCTCGGCTTCGACAAGACGTTCATGGACTGGAACGTGTATCCGGACGGACTGTACAAGGTGCTGTCGTGGGTGAAGGACGAGTACGGGGACACGCCGATCTACATTACCGAAAACGGCGCCTGCTACGAGGACGAGTTGACCGCCGACCATCGGGTGCACGACGAGCTGCGAACCGAGTACTATCGCAAGCACTTCATCCAGTGCCACCGGCTGATCGAATCGGGCGTTCCGCTCAAGGGTTATTTCGCCTGGTCGCTGCTGGACAATTTCGAGTGGGCGGAAGGCTACCGCAAACGCTTCGGCATCGTGTACACCGATTACGAGACGTTCGCGCGCTATCCGAAGGACAGCTATTATTTCATCCGGCAGGTCATCGCCGACGGCGGGCTGGACGTGTAAAAGCCATTTGACAAGGGACGGCTCCCGCGCTTCGGGAGCGGTCTTTTTTTAACTATTTGCAACGAAGATGACGTGTTTCGCGAAAACACCGGTTTTGATCGGACAAAATCCAACCAAGCTTCGCCTGCCCCCGCATCGACCGGCGGATCGATTTTTTTTGTTTTTTCGCCGCGATTTCCGGTACAATGAAGAGAATGCTTCGATTTGAAAAGAGGTTCTGCCATGAACGTCGTGCTGGCGACGCTGAACGCCAAATACATTCACACTTCCCTGGCTTTGCGCGTGCTCAAGGCTTATTGTCGGGACGAGTTCGACATCGAGCTCGCCGAATACACGATCAAAGATCCGGCGATGACGATCGCCTCCGATTTGTATCGCCGCAAGCCGGACGTGATCGGGTTCTCCTGCTACATCTGGAACATCGAAGAGACGATCGTCGTCATCGACATGCTGCGCAAGGTGATGCCCGACGTCAAAATCGTGCTTGGCGGCCCGGAGGTTTCCTACGATACGGAGTATTGGATGAACCGGCTGCCCGCGGTCGATTTCATCGTCATGGGCGAGGGGGAGGAGACGCTGCGGGATTTGCTGCGGGAGCTGGCGGGAGACCGCAAGTTCCACTTCGTGTTCGGGCTCGCCTACCGCAAAAACGGCGAAACGGTCATCAATCCGGGACGCCCGAAGCTCGACCTGAATGCCCTCCCTTCGCCTTACCGCTTCAAGGAGGATTTGCCGTCGCTCGGAAATCGCGTCGTTTATTTCGAGACGAGCCGGGGCTGCCCGTTCAGCTGCCAGTTCTGCCTGTCGAGCATCGAGGTGGGCGTCCGCTATTTCGATATGGACCGGGTCAAATCCGATCTGCTCTATTTGATCGACAGCGGGGCGAAGCTGATCAAATTCGTGGACCGGACGTTCAACATCAAGCGCGATTACGCGCTGGAAATTTTCCGGTTTTTGATCGACAACCACAAGGGCTGCGTGTTTCAATTCGAAATCACCGCCGACATCATGCGGCCGGAGGTGCTGGATTTTCTCGCGGAGCACGCGCCGCCCGGCATTTTCCGGTTCGAAATCGGCGTGCAGTCGACGAACGATCCGACCAATCTGGCGGTCAAGCGCCGGCAAAACTGGACGAAGCTTGTTCGCACGGTAACGAAAGTCAAGGAAAGCGGCAAAATCGACCAGCATCTCGACCTGATCGCCGGACTGCCGCACGAAGATTACGACACGTTCCGGAAAACGTTCAACGACGTGTTCGAGCTTCGGCCGGAGGAGCTGCAGCTCGGATTTCTCAAAATGCTGCGGGGAACGGGACTGCGGATCGACGCGGACAAGTACGGCTACGTCTATTCGGATCGCGCCCCGTACGAAATGCTGGGCAACGATCGGATGCCGTTTTCCGATATCGTCCGCATCAAGCGCGTGGAGGATGTGCTGGAAAAATACTGGAACGCGCACCGGATGGACCGCACGATCGAATATTTGGTCGGCCGCGCGTATCCGTCGCCGTTTGACTTTTTTCAGCGGTTCGGGGATTATTGGGAGGAACGCGGCTGGCAGCGGATCGGGCATCAACTGGAGGACTTGTTCGTCCGGATCTGGTCGTTCCTGAAAGAGGATGCCAACCCCGCCCTGGATCTTGACGTCACGCTCGGATTGCTCAAAATCGATTACTTCCTCCAGCACAAATACAAGCCCCGCAAAATCTGGTGGGAAGATCGAATGGACAAGGACGCCTGGTCCGGTCATTTGAAGGCGGCGGCGGAACGGCTGGGTTTGGATCAAAGGGAACTCGCGAAAAAGGCGGTTCTCGAATACGTTCCGTTCGATTACGCCGCCTGGTCGGGGGAAGGCCGCATCGACCGGGAGAACGGCACGCTGCTCGCGGTGCTTTACGGCGGAGAGGAAACGCCGCCTCAATTGCTTGCGCTTCCTTCGCCCTTAGGCAAGGCACAGCTTTCGGAAGCGGGCAAAACTATCGAATAGCCGGAGAGGAGCAAGGAACATGGTTTATGTGGCTAGCGAGGAACGGTATCAAGGCATGAAGTACAATCGCTGCGGACGCACCGGATTGAAGCTGCCCGCGATTTCGCTCGGCCTGTGGCACAATTTCGGCGGCAACGACAAGTTCGAGAACGGCCGGGCCATCGTAAGAAGAGCGTTCGACCTCGGCATTACGCACTTCGATCTGGCGAACAATTACGGTCCGCCTCCGGGATCCGCCGAGGAAAACTTCGGCCGCCTGCTCGCGACCGACTTGAAGCCGTATCGCGACGAACTGGTCATTTCGACGAAGGCGGGCTACTATATGTGGCCGGGACCTTACGGCGATTGGGGCTCCCGCAAATATCTCGTCTCCAGCCTCGATCAAAGCCTGAAGCGGATGGGGCTCGACTACGTGGACATCTTCTATCATCATCGCCCCGATCCCGAAACCCCGCTGGAGGAAACGATGGCGGCGCTGGACCATATCGTCCGTTCCGGCAAGGCGCTGTACGTGGGCATCTCGAATTACCGCGCGCCGGAGGCCGCCAAGGCGATCCGGATTTTGAAAGACCTGGGCACGCCGCTGCTGATCCATCAGCCCCGCTACAGCATGTTCGACCGCTGGGTCGAGGACGGACTGCTCGACGTCCTGGAGGAAAACGGCGTCGGCTCGATCGCCTTCTCGCCGCTCGAGCAAGGCTTGCTGACGAACAAATATTTGCAGGGGATCCCGGAAGACTCGCGGGCTGCCGGAGCCTCCGTGTTTTTAAGCGAATCCAACATAACGCCGGACAAGCTGGACAAAGTGCGGCGCTTGAACGAAGTCGCCGCGGAGCGGGGCCAGACGCTCGCCCAGATGGCGCTTGCCTGGGTGCTGCGCGGCGGCCGGGTGACGACTGTGCTGATCGGCGCGAGCCGCGTCCAGCAGGTGGACGACAACGCCGCGACCGTCAACCGCCTCGACTTCACGGCCGAGGAGCTTCAGCGCATCGAAGACATTTTAAAAGGCGAGCAGTAAAAGGAGAAGAGGCGGTCCCAAGAGGTCAAACCGACCCCCGGGGCCGCCCTTCCGTTTATAGACGGAACACCGACATGGATATCAGCGCGTAACCCGACCAACGCGCCAGCTTGCGGTCCGCGGCACCGGCGAAGGGGCTGAAGCCGTCCGGCGGATCCGAAGCAGGCCCGATCCCGCGAGCAGCGCCCACACGAAAAAAGCCGGCACGAAAGCGGAGCGTTCGGACATGCCGCAAATCCCCCTAACGGTCCTTATAAATTTCCCGCATCACGTGTCCGAGCTCCGGCACGATGAGCCGGGTCATGGCCAGCCTCACGGCTCCCGTCGAGCCCGGCATCGAAAAAACGGCGGTTCGCCCGATCGTGCCGGCGATGGCCCGCGACAATATGGCGGCCGAACCGATATCCTCGGCGAAGCTCAGGTAGCGAAAAATCTCCCCGAACCCGGGCATCTCCTTGTCGAGCAAGCTTTGCACCGCTTCGCAGGTCGTGTCGCGGGCGGCGATTCCCGTTCCCCCGTTGAGCAGGACGGCTTCGACGTCGGGCCTGTCCGCCGCTTGCTTCACTTCGCTTCGAATCCGTTCGAATTCGTCGGGAACGATGATCCGGTCGACGACCCGATAGCCGCCGTTCTCCAGCAGCTCGCGGATGAGCTGCCCGCTTTTGTCCGTTTCGGGCGTGCGGGTATCGGATACGGTAACGATCAGGCAAGAGACGGTTGCCGGCGCTTCGCTGCGATGCTGTTCGGTTGAAGTGCTCATTTCGCAACTCCTTCGTTCGATAAAAATAAGGCCGCCAATCCGTATCGGGTGACAGGGGTTGACGGCCGCGGGAAAATTTTTTCGACGTTCTTTCCGGCGTTCTTTTTACAGGCGGGTTTCGTCCCGGCCGGCATCGGCGTATTCATCCGACGGTTCGCTCGGCCGTTCGTCCGCCGGGGCCGCTTCTTCGCTTTTCGTCCGGACGAGCCGGTCCGTTGCGGCGGGCACGAGCAGCGTCATGGCGTAAGCCAGCGTCATCCAAATCGAAAAAGCGTGAAGCTGGCTTTCGTCCAAATCGGAGAAAACGCGGCTGCGGTTCCAGATGGCCAAGGCGCTCAGCAGCAGGCCGATCGAAGCGGCAATATAGCCGAAACGGGTAGCCGAGCCGCGCTGGCGAAACAGCCGCAGCCTTACGATCAGCGATAGGCCGATGAGCACGAGCAGCGTCAGCGCCTCGAGCAAAAACAAGGAAGAGCCGAAATGGGAATCGTCCGTGCCCACCAGAACCCAATCCCCGAAAAGAATGAAGAATAGCGTGGAGATGACCCACATGGCAAGGCCGAGTCCCGTTAATACCAACGTTTGGCGCAGCATTCGTTTCCTTCCTTTCGCGCGGCAGGCGCGGGAAATGGCGGAGGCCGACAGCTTGAACGATCGTGCCTCCGCATGACCGACGAAGTCGTGTTACTCGGGAAGACGGCTGCGCAGCACCGTCATTTTGCCGTCGAGCGCGTATGAGCCCAAATTGGCCGGAAGCAGGAAGCAGTCGCCGGCTTTGGCCTGCAGCGATTCGCCCGACCAGCGGATCGAGCCTTCTCCGTCCGCGA